>NZ_JANJFL010000099.1:0-604 GCF_024584215.1 Pseudomonas sp. LJDD11 | reverse complement strand
TAGCTCAGCTGGATAGAGTACTCGGCTACGAACCGAGCGGTCACAGGTTCGAATCCTGTCGAGTGCACCATATTGAAAAGCCCGTATCGAAAGATACGGGCTTTTTTCTTTGTGTTTGAAAAAGCGGCTTCTTGCCAGGGCAGGCTGTTGAATTTATTCAAAAAAGACCTTTGCAAGAGGCGACGAGATGATTATCATACGCCCCTTGTTGCGGAGAGCTGGCCGAGTGGCCGAAGGCGCTCCCCTGCTAAGGGAGTACACCTCAAAAGGGTGTCGGGGGTTCGAATCCCCCGTTCTCCGCCATAACATGCACTCGTAGCTCAGCTGGATAGAGTACTCGGCTACGAACCGAGCGGTCACAGGTTCGAATCCTGTCGAGTGCACCATACAAGCAAAGCCCGTATCGAAAGGTACGGGCTTTGTGTTTTTCCAGGGGCTGCAAACCATTGTCCGCAGGTTTTGTGTAAGTCTTTGAATTTATTTCAGAAAGGGCTTTACAGAATTATTCCAGGCCCTATAATGCGCACCATCAAATGCACTCGTAGCTCAGCTGGATAGAGTACTCGGCTACGAACCGAGCGGTCACAGGTTCGAATCCTGTCGA
>NZ_JANJFL010000098.1:0-605 GCF_024584215.1 Pseudomonas sp. LJDD11 | reverse complement strand
GACAGCCGTGGACGCTGGTATTTCAACGTCGTGGTCGAGGTCGACCGCCAGTTATCGCCAGGCCAGGACGCGGTGGGTATCGACCTCGGACTGAAAACCACGGCCACCTGCAGCGACGGTGATCGCCTTGAAAGCGGCAGGTTCTACCGGGATCTGGAGAGCGCCCTGGGCACGGCCCAGCGGGCCGGCAAGAAGGCCCGTGTGCGGGCGATTCACGCCAAGGTTGCGAACCGCCGCAAGGACTCCCTGCATAAGTTCAGCAACGCGCTGGTAGCGCGTTGTGGCGTCATTGTGGTGGGCGATGTGAGCTCACTGAAACTCGCGAAAACCAGGATGGCCAAGTCGGTGCTGGACGCCGGCTGGGGCCAATTGAAAACCATGCTGGAATACAAATGCGATCACGCAGGCACGGTTTTCAAGGTTGTCAGCGAGAGAAACACCACCCAAACCTGTTCGAGCTGCAAGCAATTGCCGGACTCGAGGCCGAGAGGTATCGCAGGGCTTGGAATAAGGGAATGGACTTGTTGTGGGTGTGGTGCCACCCACGACCGCGACGTCAACGCCGCCAAGAACATTCTCGCGCTCGGGCATGAGCGTCCAATTGT
>NZ_JANJFL010000097.1:0-607 GCF_024584215.1 Pseudomonas sp. LJDD11 | reverse complement strand
GGGTGGACCAGCTTGCCGCTGCACAAACCCGCCGGTTCGACTCAGAACTGCTGCAACGGCTAGAGGCTGTAAAGGGCGTGGGCGCCGTGACAATCGCCAGCCTCTTCTGCTACCTGCCCGAGCTGGGCGACCTGAGTCGTGGACAAATCGCAGCGTTGGCCGGCGTGGCACCGTACAACAACGACAGCGGTACCAAGACCGGGAAGCGGCAGATCTACGGTGGGCGGTCGAAACTACGCCGTGCGGCCTACATGTGCGCGCTGGTGATGGTGCGCTACAACCCCGATTTCAAGGAGCGTTATGCGAGGCTGCGTGCCAAAGGCAAGTGCGCGAAAGTGGCCCTGGTAGCCTGCATGCGGGTGTTGCTGATCCGCCTGAACGCCATGGCGCGCGACGGAACACCATGGCGTGATCATGCGGTTTGAATGGGGGGCGGGCGTTGCCCGCCATCGCGGAATCTATCCGCGATGACATCATGAAAATGCCCGTTCATCGGGGAGCGATGAAAGACAGTTGGCTCCCACCGGGTGTGTGGGGGTGTGATGCAAAAAAGCCCGGGAGCGATGCCCGGGCTTTTCGCTTTACTCAGGCTTGTTAAGGCGTACAG
>NZ_JANJFL010000096.1:0-614 GCF_024584215.1 Pseudomonas sp. LJDD11 | reverse complement strand
GCAGACGTGGCCGCATTGACCACCGCCCAGGTTGTCGCCTTGAGCACCGCTCAAGTGGCCGCATTGACCACCGCTCAAGTGGCCAACCTGACCACCGCTCAAGTGGCAGCTCTGGAAACCGTTGATGTCGGTGCACTGACCAGCGCCCAGCTGGTGGCGCTGACCACGGCTCAAGTGGCAGCTCTGACGACCGCTCAAGTCGCCGCTCTCAAACCGACGCAGATCAGCGCCCTGGAAAACGCCGATGTCGCCGCGCTGACCACCGCTCAAGTGGTCGCACTGGGCACCGCTCAAGTCGCTGCGCTGAAAACCGCTCAGGTCGCGGCACTGACCACTGCACAAGTCGCTGCCCTGGAAACGGCTGATATTGCTGCTCTGCCTGCGGCCAGCGTTGCTGCATTGACCACTGCTCAGGTCGCTGCACTGACCACCGGCCAGGTTGTCGCGCTGACTACTGCTCAAGTGGCTGCACTGACCACCACGCAGGTTTCCAACCTGACCACCGCTCAGGTGGCCGCGCTGGAAACCGCTGATGTCGGCGCACTGACCAGCGCCCAGATCGTGGCACTGTCCACGGATCAAGTGGCTGCACTGACCACCGCTCAAGTCGCCGC
>NZ_JANJFL010000095.1:0-621 GCF_024584215.1 Pseudomonas sp. LJDD11 | reverse complement strand
GCGGCCGAACACTTCCTGCGCCAGCGCGCCCCCGTGGTCAACACCACCCGCAACCTGATTGAGCTACCCGATGTCAGCCAGCAGTCACAAACGCTCTTGCTGCTCGACAGTCGCGAAAACATGACGCCTGCCCAGGTCGAACGGCTGCTGGACTGGGCCAGATCCGGCGGTCACCTGTTGTTCGTCGCCGAGCAGATATGGGATGAGAAAAAGAACCGCAGCGGCGACCTGCTGCTGGACCGGATCGAGATCCGCCAGTACTTCACCCGGGACATCAAGCTGCAGGATCGCGAAGAGGAACGACTGGAAAGCGATGCGCTCCCCAAACCGCCGATTCCACTGATCGCGCCCCGAACCACCAAACCGACCATGCGCTGGCCGGAACTGACGCGCCTGTATCTGGAAAACGAAAAAGAACCGGCCTACATGAGCTTCAACCCGGCCTTCCACCTGGAAGACCCGCAGGATCATGCCCAGTCATGGGCCAACAGCGCCGATGCCACGCACATGATGCAAATGGTCTATGGCAAGGGGCTGATCACCGTGGTCACGGATTCCGACCTGTGGAAAAACCGCGCCATCACCCGATACGACAACGCCTGGCTGCTTTGGTACCTCACT
>NZ_JANJFL010000094.1:0-643 GCF_024584215.1 Pseudomonas sp. LJDD11 | reverse complement strand
GGAATACATACATAATATTTAGTTAGATTAGGGTGAGTATTTAAGGCAGTTTCAAATGATTTTTTTATTTGTGCCCACTGGGAAGCCCCAATAGAATCGAAATACTTAGCTTGCCAACCATATTCATCACCATTATCCAGAACGCAATAAGCTTCTACACCTGCGTCAGGCGCTGCAACTCTATAGAAGCCCACACGCCCTGGAATTTCTTCCTCTCTCGCTAGCTGGCATACCAGCTCTTCAAATGCAGAATTCTGAGAGTTATTGAAAGTCCTAATTTGACTCCATTCAACAGCCATGAAAACACCACCAATATATATAAATTCTGTTCAAAGTTAATATTTATAACATCTACGTCATGGTAAATATATAAACACTTCAACCGCCACCAATGTAAATACAACAAATTGATTCGGTATGAATGCGACTGCTCCTACCCTCCGCTAATCCGCAATTAGCTCGGGAAATACGTAACGATTTTCGACGCACTTCTCAACATATAGTAAATCTTGCTCAATCCTTCCCAGTCCGGATTCGCATTCCAACTTCCGCAGTCTGAATTCCTCCACAGATTCTGGCTTTGCATGTTCAACGAAACCTTGATCAGCAAGTTTTTTGTTTGCTTGGGCAAGTCGATTGCTTA
>NZ_JANJFL010000093.1:0-648 GCF_024584215.1 Pseudomonas sp. LJDD11 | reverse complement strand
CAATTGCGCGGTGATGTACCCCGTGAGCTGTCGCCCCATTGGGAGGGCTTGAACGATCAGCGCCGCAGCCTGGTACGCATCGTGCCGGTGTGGATGGTGGTGCTGTTTACCTTCGTCTGCCTGGTGGTGATGTATTCCGGTTTCGCCTGGATGCTGGGCGAGCAGCGCGACACCGTTCTGCAACCTTATCAGCCGTTTGACCAGACCGCGGTTCAGCCGCAGTCGCAGCCGTAATCAGGGACGCGTGATGAAGAATTTTTTCAAGAAAGTCGGCGCATTCCTGCGCAAGACATGGGTCTGGACACTGCTGCTGGTACTGTTTGTCGCGTTGCTGGTGTGGTTCGTGGGGCCGCTGCTGGCGGTCAATGACTACAAGTTCTGGGAAGGCTCGACGTCCCGCCTGCTGACCATCAGTGTGCTGTTCCTGATCTGGGGCCTGACCATGGTCTTCGTCAGCTGGCGCGCCGGTGTTCGCAAGAAAGCGATGGAAGAGAGCGAAGACGGCCAGGATCGTCTTCGCCGCGAAGAGCAGATCGACGAAGAACAGAAAGAATTGAAAGCGCGCTTCAAGGATGCGCTCAAGACCCTGAAAACGTCGAGCCTGTATCGCGGCCGCAGCGAACGCTGGCGCAGCGATTTGCCCTGGTA
>NZ_JANJFL010000092.1:0-653 GCF_024584215.1 Pseudomonas sp. LJDD11 | reverse complement strand
CGGAAGCGGTCGGACGTGCGGTTGAAGCTCGATGGCTGGCTGGTGAAGCCCGGCGTGTAGCTCAGGGCGTCGGCCAGGGTGTCGGACTTGCGGTCGGTGATTTCATCGGCAGTCACTACGGACAGCGACTGCGGTGTTTCGGTAATGGCCGCGTTGGTCTTGGTGGCACTGGTATTGCGCAGGGCAACCTTGCCGGCCAGCGGAGCGGTCGGGTTTTCCGGGGTGTCGGCGTTGATGTTGATATTGGTGAGTTGAACGGCATTGCTGCTGGATGCTTCATCCGCCGCGATTGCCTGCGCCGAGATGACGCTGCTCAAAGCCAGTGCCAGGGTGGTCAGGTGAAACACAGGAGGGCGCCTTGTGTAACGGTTTTCGGTGCTAACTGTTATTTTTCTTTCGAGCATCGAGGGAGTCCTTGGAGGTACATTTTTGACTTTCGGAATAGCGTTTGCCCTGAATCCTGTGCCATCAGTGGCTCAACCGGGCTGGTATCAACTGGCCGTACTTTATCTGTAAATGATAAGATTTTGCATTAAGATTTGTCGCTGCAGTACAGAATTATTTCATTTTCGACACATTCTGTGGCCCACTTATGCCCCTGATGTGATGACAGGATGAAAAACGATGCCGGGGCATTGCTCGACGGACGATTC
>NZ_JANJFL010000091.1:0-661 GCF_024584215.1 Pseudomonas sp. LJDD11 | reverse complement strand
CACCCGTGATCCGAAGGAAGCAGTTGCAGGCGCGCATCTGGTCAGCACCGATGTCTGGACCTCCATGGGCCAGGAAGAAGAAACCGCCAAGCGTATCGCGCTGTTCGCACCCTTCCAGGTCACCCGCGCCTTGCTCGATCTAGCTGCCGAAGACGTGCTGTTCATGCATTGCCTGCCAGCGCATCGCGGTGAAGAAATCAGCGTCGACCTGCTGGACGATGAACGCTCGGTCGCCTGGGATCAGGCTGAAAACCGTCTGCATGCCCAGAAAGCCCTGCTGGAGTTTCTGGTCGCGCCGTCCTATCAGCCCAAATGAGCCATACCCTGCTGCTGAATCTGCGCAACCTGGCCTGCGGCTATCAGGATCAACGTGTGGTGCAGGACCTCAACCTGCACCTCAACGCCGGAGACATCGGCTGTCTGCTGGGTTCTTCGGGATGCGGCAAGACCACGACCCTGCGGGCCATTGCCGGGTTTGAGCCGATCCATGCCGGCGAGATTACCCTGGCCGGTGAAGTCATTTCCCGACCCGGCTGGACCCTGGCACCGGAGAAACGCCGGATCGGCATGGTGTTTCAGGACTACGCGCTGTTCCCGCATCTGAGCGTGGCGCAGAACATCGCTTTCGGCATCCGCAAACATCCCCGCCTGAATCAGGTAG
>NZ_JANJFL010000090.1:0-662 GCF_024584215.1 Pseudomonas sp. LJDD11 | reverse complement strand
AAGTCGTTCAAGAGCTCACTGATCAGATCAGCGAATCGCTGTCCTCCAACGTATCCATCAAGGCCTTCAGTGAAATCCTGAGCAGCACTTGGAAGGGCCTTCATCGTGGCACCTTCTTTTCTGATCCGAAGCTGACCTTCATCACGTCGGAAATCGAGTCTCTGCTTCGTCACATGTCGGTGTCTTTCACTCCTGGGCATGACGATCACCTGGTGGATTTCTCGCGGCTGTCCGATGGTCAGAAATCGATGCTGTATCTCTCAGTGGTTTTGTCATCTCATGCGATAGGTCGTGCAGTGTTGAAAGGGGAGTCGACGGCATTCGATGTACAGCGGCTCAAGCCACCATCGTTCACCCTGATCGCAATCGAAGAACCTGAGAACAGTCTCTCACCCCACTATCTGGGGAGAATCGTCAATGCTTTGAATAGCTCGATTGGCGGATCAGACTCTCAAGCGCTGATTGCTACCCATGCGCCCTCCATGTTGCGTCGTGTAGAACCTGAGCATATTCGGTATCTACGACTCAATGAAAAACGTGTCACCAAGGTATCGACGATCCAGTTGCCCGAGACTGACGGGGACGCTAGGAAGTTCGTCAGGGAAGCCGTCCAGGCGTTTCCTGAGATCTATTTCTCTCGCTTAGTTGGTCTAGGGGAAGGT
>NZ_JANJFL010000009.1:190967-210152 GCF_024584215.1 Pseudomonas sp. LJDD11 | reverse complement strand
GTGTCTGCTGCTGTTCGATGGACGCACCGCCACAGGATGAAGCGCAGTAACACGGCGACACAGATGCCCTTATACGGCGGTATTTCGTTACAAAGACCCCATGGGCATGCACCTTGAAAACACCGTGCCGTCCGCGCCTAATGTCGTCTTCATTGCTCATGGCTCAAGAGCAGCATGCAACGACTTCAAGCCTTCAAGTACGAACTCATGCCAGACGGCCGGCAGGAGCGGCAAATGCGCCGCTTTGCCGGCTCCTGTCGCTTCGTCTTCAACAAGGCGCTGGCGTTGCAGAAGGAGCGCCACGAGCAAGGCGAGAAGAAGCTCGGCTATGCGGGCCTGTGCAAGTTGCTGACCGAGTGGCGCCATAGCCCGCAAACCGCATGGCTGGCCGATGCGCCTGTTCACCCGTTGCAACAGAGCCTCAAGGATCTGGAGCGGGCCTACACCAACTTCTTCGCCAAGCGAGCCGACTTTCCCCGGTTCAAGAAGAAGGTGCAGCGCGACAGTTTCCGCTATCCCGACCCGAAACAGATCAAGCTCGACCAGACCAACAGCCGCCTGTTTCTGCCCAAGCTGGGCTGGCTGCGCTACCGCAACAGCCGCGAGGTGCCTGGCACGGTGAAGAACATCACCGTGAGCCAGTCGTGTGGCAAGTGGTTCGTGAGTATCCAGACCGAACGCCAGATCGATGAGCAGCCCACGGCACAGGGGGCGGCAGTTGGCATCGACATGGGCATTGCCCGGTTCGCCACGCTTTCGGATGGCTCGTTCTACGCACCCCTGAACAGCTTCAAACGCCATGAAACCGCGCTGTGCAAAGCGCAGCAGGCGATGAGCCGCAAGGTCAGATTCAGCCGCAACTGGAAGAAGGCGAAAGCCCGCGTCCAGCGCATTCACTCGCGCATCGGCAATGCCCGCCGCGACTACCTGCACAAGTGCTCCACCACGATCAGCCAAAACCACGCGATGGTGTGTATCGAGGACTTGCAGGTACGCAATATGTCCAGGTCGGCGGCAGGCACGGCAGAGGCACCGGGAAGAAACGTTCGGGCCAAATCTGGCCTGAACAGGGCCATCCTCGATCAGGGCTGGTTCGAGTTCCGCCGCCAACTGGACTACAAGCTGGCGTGGCGCGGCGGCTGGCTGATTGCCGTGCCGCCGCAAAATACCAGCCGCAGGTGCCCGTGTTGCGGCCATGTGTCGGCGGCCAACCGCCAGACGCAGGCGCTGTTCAGGTGCGTGGGATGTGGTTTCGAAGGCAACGCCGATGTGGTCGGCGCGATGAATGTACTAAGGGCGGGACACGCCCGGTTAGCCTGTGAAGTGAGCGCAGAGGTCATGGCGCCAGCAGCAGGAACCCACCGAAGCGACTCAGGGGCGGCTCGATGCCGCGCCTGAGCGCCGTAGGAATCTCCGGCCTTCAGGCCGGGGAGGATGTCAATGACGCAAGGTTTAGCGAACAGCCTCTTTATAGGCCTTGTCGGCCGCTTCGAAGCGCTCGCGCATGGCCGCCGAAGGTTTCTCGCCGAGCAGGCTGAACAGCACAATGGCGATGCTCGCAAAGATGAAGCCCGGCACAATTTCGTACAGGCCAAAGGTGGTGAACTGCTTCCACAGCACCACCGTGACGGCACCGACCACTACCCCTGCCAGCGCCCCGTTACGGGTCATGCCTTTCCACAACAGCGAAAACAGTACCACCGGGCCGAACGCGGCACCGAACCCGGCCCAGGCGTAGCTGACCAGACCCAATACCCGGTTGTTCGGGTCGGCTGCCAGCATGATGGCGATCACTGCCACCAGCAGCACCATCGCACGTCCCACCCAGACCAGTTCACGCTGACTCGCGCCCTTGCGCAGGTAGGCTTTGTAGAAGTCTTCAGTCAGTGCGCTGGAACACACCAGCAACTGGCAACTCAGGGTACTCATGACCGCCGCCAGAATGGCCGACAGCAGCACACCGGCCACCCACGGGTTGAACAGCAGCTTGGAGGACTCGATAAAGATCCGCTCCGGGTTCTCGGTCACGGGACCGGCCACATCCGGGTTGGCCGCAAAGTAAGCGATACCGAAGAAGCCCACCGCCACTGCGCCGCCCAGGCACAGGATCATCCAGGCCATGGAAATACGCCGGGCATTGACAATCGACTTGGCTGAATCGGCAGCCATGAAACGCGCCAGGATGTGTGGCTGGCCGAAATATCCCAGCCCCCAGGCCAGCAGCGAAACCACGCCGATGAATGTGGTGCCCTTGAGCATGTCGAAGCTGCCCGGAATCTGCGCTTCGATGGCCAGGAACGCCGGATCGACGCCGCCGGTGGCCAGTACCACGAAGATCGGCGTAAGGATCAGGGCGAAGATCATCAGCGAAGCCTGCACGGTGTCAGTCCAGCTCACCGCCAGGAAGCCACCGACGAAGGTGTAGGCGATGGTCGCGGCAGCGCCGGCCCACAGGGCTGTCTCATAGGACATGCCGAAAGTGCTTTCGAACAGCCGTGCACCGGCGACGATGCCAGAAGCACAGTAGATGGTGAAGAAGATCAGGATCACGATGGCCGAGATGATCCGCAGCACGCCACTACGGTCTTCGAAACGGCTGGTGAAGTAATCCGGCAGGGTCAGGGCATCACCGTTGAACTCGGTCTGCACCCGCAGACGGCCGGCGACGAACAGCCAGTTCAGGTAGGCACCGGCGATCAGGCCGATGGCAATCCAGCTTTCCGACAGACCCGACATGTAGATGGCGCCGGGCAAGCCCATCAGCAACCAGCCGCTCATGTCCGAAGCGCCGGCCGACAACGCCGTGACCACGCTGCCCAGGCTGCGTCCGCCAAGGATGTAGTCGGAAAGGTTATTGGTGGACCGATAGGCCCAGAAGCCGATCAGGACCATTGCTGCGATGTAGATCACGAATGTGATCAGAGTGGGGTTGGTAAGACTCATATGTTCTGCCTTGGCGTTGTTGTTATACAGCGTCTGGCCCAAGGCTGGGCGATTGACCCCGGAAGGTCAGACTCAGCACCTGGCACCCGACACATCGCTGACGCGAGCCCGCAAGAAAGCGCTACGGTTGCACCGCAAGACCGGCATCCTAGACAACATACGCAAAACGGTGCAACCGATTTACCAACAAAGTTGCACCCTGATGGGCGCCCGTTTGCAAAATACGCTGCGCACCAAGACAGGGCGACTTGCCGTCGGCAACACCGCGAGGGCTCTGCCATCAGGCTTTGAACTCGCGCCTGAAGCACCAACAAGAGACGGTAAATGAAAGCCTGGAAATTTTCGGTTGCACCTGGTTGCACCTTGGCGCACTCACAGCTAATCTGCGGCAAAAACCGGACGCCATTGCCCTGATGGCGCTTACGAGGATAAGACATGGCCACCACCACCTTGGGCGTCAAGCTCGACGACCAGACCCGCGACCGTCTGAAAACCGCTGCGCAGACCATTGATCGCACCCCGCATTGGGTGATCAAGCAGGCGATTTTCAATTACCTCGAAAAGCTCGAGAGTGGCGCAACCCTGTCGGAACTCAATGGCCAGGACAAAGACGGTGACGAGCGCGTCGATGCGCCAGCCGACACTGGCTACCAGCCGTTTCTCGAATTTGCCGAAAGCATCCTGCCGCAGTCGGTGCTGCGCGCCGCCATCACCTCGGCGTACCGCCGCCCTGAACAGGAAGTGGTGCCGATGCTGCTGGAGCAGGCCCGCCTGCCCGCGCCGCTGGCCGACGCCACGCACAAACTGGCGGCCGGGATTGCCGACAAACTGCGCCACCAGAAGAGCGCCGGCGGCCGGGCCGGGATTGTCCAGGGCTTGTTACAGGAGTTTTCCCTGTCGTCCCAGGAAGGCGTGGCACTGATGTGCCTGGCCGAAGCCCTGCTGCGCATCCCGGACAAAGGCACCCGTGACGCGCTGATCCGCGACAAGATCAGCACCGGTAACTGGCAACCGCACCTGGGCAACAGCCCCTCGCTGTTCGTCAACGCGGCCACCTGGGGTCTGCTGCTGACCGGCAAACTCGTTTCGACCCACAACGAAACCGGCCTCACCTCCTCCCTGAGCCGGATCATCGGCAAGAGCGGCGAGCCGATGATCCGCAAGGGTGTCGACATGGCCATGCGCCTGATGGGCGAACAGTTCGTCACCGGCGAGACCATCGGCGAAGCCTTGGCCAACGCCAGCAAGTTCGAGAGCAAGGGCTTCCGCTATTCCTACGACATGCTCGGCGAAGCCGCGCTGACCGAGCACGACGCGCAGAAATACCTGGCCTCCTACGAGCAGGCGATCCATTCGATCGGTAAAGCCTCCCATGGCCGTGGCATCTACGAAGGTCCGGGCATCTCGATCAAGCTCTCGGCCCTGCACCCGCGTTACAGCCGCGCCCAGTACGAGCGCGTTATGGAAGAGCTGTACCCACGCCTGCTGGCGCTGACCCTGCTGGCCAAGCAATACGACATCGGCCTGAACATCGATGCCGAGGAAGCCGACCGCCTGGAGCTGTCGCTGGACCTGCTTGAGCGCCTGTGCTTCGAGCCGCAACTGGCTGGCTGGAACGGCATCGGCTTCGTGATCCAGGCCTATCAGAAGCGCTGCCCGTATGTGATCGACTACGTGATCGACCTGGCGCGCCGCAGCCGCCACCGCCTGATGATCCGCCTGGTCAAAGGTGCCTACTGGGACAGCGAGATCAAACGCGCCCAGCTCGATGGCCTGGAAGGCTACCCGGTGTACACCCGCAAGGTGTACACCGACGTTTCTTACATTGCCTGCGCACGCAAACTGCTGGCCGCCCCGGAAGTCATCTATCCACAGTTCGCCACCCACAACGCTCATACCCTGGCAGCGATCTACCATATTGCCGGGCAGAACTATTACCCCGGCCAGTACGAATTCCAGTGCCTGCATGGCATGGGTGAGCCGCTCTACGAGCAAGTGGTGGGCAAGGTTGCCGATGGCAAGCTGAACCGTCCATGCCGGGTGTACGCCCCGGTTGGCACCCACGAAACCCTGCTGGCCTATCTGGTTCGTCGCCTGTTGGAAAACGGCGCCAATACCTCATTCGTCAACCGCATCGCCGACCAGTCGATTTCGATCCAGGAACTGGTCGCCGACCCGGTCAGCAGCATCGAACGCATGGCCACCCAGGAAGGCCAGTGCGGCCTGCCGCACCCGCGCATCCCTCTGCCGCGTGAGTTGTATGGCCTTGAGCGGGCCAACTCCAGCGGGATCGACATGGCCAACGAACACCGTCTGGCGTCGTTGTCCTGCGCCCTGCTGGCCAGCGCCAACCATGCCTGGAAAGCTGCGCCGCTGTTGGGCTGCACGTCCAGCGCAGAGCCTGCGCAAGCGGTGCTCAACCCGGCCGACCACCGCGATGTAGTGGGCCAGGTGCAAGAAGCCACCGTGGCTGACGTCAACAACGCCATCCAGTGTGCCATGAGCGCAGGTCCCATCTGGCAGGCCACCCCGCCCGCCGAGCGCGCAGCCATTCTGGAGCGCGCCGCCGACCTGATGGAAAGCGAAATCCAGCCACTGATGGGCTTGCTGGTCCGTGAAGCGGGCAAGACCTACCTCAACGCCATCGCCGAAGTGCGCGAGGCAGTGGATTTTCTGCGTTACTACGCGGTGCAGGCGCGCAGCGAGTTCAACAACGACGCCCACCGTCCGCTGGGCCCGGTGGTGTGCATCAGCCCATGGAACTTCCCGCTGGCGATCTTCAGCGGTCAGGTCGCGGCAGCGCTGGCCGCCGGTAACCCGGTACTGGCCAAGCCTGCCGAACAGACCCCGCTGGTCGCGGCCCAGGCCGTGCGCATCCTGCTTGAAGCCGGCATTCCTGAAGGGGTGCTGCAACTGCTGCCGGGCCGTGGCGAAACCGTCGGTGCCGGGCTGGTCGGTGATGAGCGGGTCAAAGGGGTGATGTTCACCGGCTCCACGGAAGTGGCGCGCCTGCTGCAGCGCAACGTCGCCGGGCGCCTGGACAGCCAGGGCCGGCCGATTCCGCTGATCGCCGAGACTGGCGGCCAGAACGCCATGATCGTCGACTCGTCAGCGCTTACCGAGCAAGTGGTCATCGACGTGGTCTCGTCGGCCTTCGACAGCGCCGGTCAGCGCTGCTCGGCGCTGCGGGTGCTGTGCCTGCAGGAAGACTCCGCCGACCGCGTGATCGAGATGCTCAAGGGCGCCATGGCCGAAAGCCGGCTGGGCAACCCCGAGCGCCTGAACGTCGACATCGGTCCGGTGATCGACGCCGAAGCCAAGGCCGGTATCGAGAAGCACATCCAGGCCATGCGCGACAAAGGCCGCAGTGTGTACCAGATGGCGCTGGCCGATACCCCGCAGATCAAGCGCGGCACCTTCGTGATGCCGACCCTGATCGAACTGGAAAGCTTCGATGAACTGCAACGCGAGATCTTCGGTCCGGTGCTGCACGTGGTGCGCTATGCCCGCAAAGACCTGGATGCATTGATCGGGCAGATCAACGCATCGGGCTACGGCCTGACCCTGGGTGTGCATACCCGTATCGACGAGACCATTGCCAAGGTCATCGACAAGGCTCACGCCGGTAACCTGTACGTCAACCGCAACATCGTCGGCGCGGTGGTCGGTGTCCAGCCGTTCGGTGGCGAGGGGCTGTCGGGGACCGGCCCGAAAGCAGGTGGCCCGCTGTACCTGTACCGCCTGCTGAGCACTCGTCCACAGGATGCGATCGCCAATTCCTTCACCGCAACCGATGCCCGTGTAGCACCGGACACCCGCCTGCGCGAAGCGCTGCTCAAACCGCTGGAAGCCTTCAAGGCCTGGGCGGCCAGCCAGCAACGCAGCGAACTGGTCAGCCTGTGCGAGCAGTTCGCGACCCAGTCGCAGAGCGGTGTGAGCCGCCTGCTGGCCGGGCCGACCGGCGAGCGCAACAGCTACACCATCCTGCCACGAGACCAGGTACTGTGCCTGGCCGAAGACGAAGGCGACCTGCTTGCGCAGATCGCCGCCGTTCTGGCAGTGGGCAGCAAAGCCGTGCTGATCGATGGCGAACCGGCACGTTCGGTGCGCAACCGCTTGCCACGCGAAGTGCAGGCACGCCTGCAACTGGTGGCGGACTGGAACAGTGAGCAGGTGGTGTTCGATGCCGTGCTGCACCATGGCGACAGCGATCAGTTGCGCGCCCTGTGCAAGCAGGTCGCGCAACGCAGCGGCGCTATCGTCGGCGTACAGGGCCTGCCCTATGGCGAAACCGGCATTGCGCTGGAGCGTCTGGTGATCGAGCGAGCCCTGAGCGTCAACACCGCGGCGGCAGGCGGTAACGCCAGCCTGATGACCATCGGCTGACAGCACGATTGCGGAAAAAAAAGAGAGCTTCGGCTCTCTTTTTCATGCCTGGATCAAACGCTAGACACCGGGTGCTTCAGCAGCCGGTGCCGAGGCGGCAGGCTGGCTCAGGTCAAGAGGCAGCGGGAAGAAGCGCTCGACCAGTCGCTGACCATCGACCCCGAGCCTGCTGGCGTACTGCTCGCGGGTAAAGGGCAGCCCCGTGCGCATTTCATACAGCGCACGCCCCGCCGCAGGCGCCGGGACTTCCTTGAGCTGAACCCGAACGAACCGGTATTGGGAGCCGACGACCTCATGAATGCCCTGGACCTGAAAATAATGCCCTGGAGTAAACAGCGATTCGGCCTCTTCATCCTCGATCGAAAAAGGCGCAATGGGCGTGGCCCCCAGATGCTGACCGGCCGGTAGTTCGAAAACGATCGAGGTGTCATCGAAGGTGATCTGGCCGCTGAAGCCATACGAAGGAGCCCCCGCCTGGCTGCTGGCGAAGGAGCGTGTCACGTAAGGGTTTTCGCTGAACGAGGTGAAATCGGTATTGACCAGCACGTCGCCGGCCTTGATATGCCCATTGCGAAAAGTCATCCCCGATGTACCCCGCACACCACTGCCACCGCGATACAGGTTGACGCGGTTATCCAGCCCGATCAGGTTCAGGTCTTCCAGCAGTTCTTCGATCATCTCCACCTGATTGGTGATACCCGCCACGCCAGTGCGCAGATAGTCGTTGATCGCATGTTCGTTCTCCGTGTAACGCGTCACCCGGCCGCCAACATAGCGCCCCGCGGCATTGCGAAACACCCGGTACTCGTTGTTCCAGGCATCGACCAGCACTTGGTCGCCCTCGCTATCACGCTCGATTTCATCGCCAGGCTGCTGCTCGCGAATGTCGATGGCGGCTTTCTGTCGATCCAAGGCCAGCATGGAGAGGGTCTCTTCCTCATCCAGATTGAACTGCATGTAGAGGTCCCAGAACTGCGATTGCACAGTCGAGAGTTCGAGAGCACTTGCCTGGCTGGTCGACGGCGCACCGGGGTTGATCGGCTCCATGCCACCGCTAAGGCGCAGCCCTGGCAAGCGTTGCCACTGGCCTTGCTCGTTCAGGCGCACAGGCGTGATGTCGAAAAAGGCGAACGGATTTTCAGGGTCGATGACTATCCAGGCGTTGAGCCGGGCGCTGAACCGCACCCGTTGCGGCGTATCGTCCAGCATGATCCAGGTTTCACCCGCCGCGTCGCGTTCGATGCCCTGCAGCGGTATTTCACCGGACAACAGCCGTTCATGACTCAAGGGCTGCATGGCAATCCATTGCGGATCCTGCTCCACAACTACCGCCCCCTCTGCTGCGGGTACTTCGGCCACGCTCACCCTGACCCCCGCTGCCGCATCCGCCAGCAAGGGCAGGTTGAACAGCACGAAGATCGAGTTCAGCACCGCGCCCACCAGCCCGGCCTGGCGCTGCCGGGCATTTTTGCCATGCAAGGCCTGATCGATATTCAACCCGACATTGGCCACTCCTGCCCCGACCATCACCAGTGCCAACGGCCAGCCGGCAACGGCCAGCGGCCCGATGATCCGGGTGAAGGCACTCAGGTAGCCGATCCAGATCTGCTTGCGCAGGTCGGCATTGGAGGTCAGGGCACGCGCCACTTCCTGCATCTCCTCCTCGGCGCGGGCGCGCAAGTGCGCAAAGACATCACCGGTAAGCGGCCGGTCATTGCGATTGAAAAGCCCGGCAACCACAGGGTCGATGAGATTGAGGTCTGCCATGAACGGGCGGTCGCGAAGCTGATCCAGCACGCTGCTCAATGACGCCTGCAACTCCTGGGTGGCCTGCGGCGCGAACACAAACAGCGCCTCGAAACGCTGGCGGCGATGTTCGTCGTGCAACTGGTCGCGCACCCATTCATGCAACTGCCGCTCAGTCTCGAAAACGTGAAACACCCGTTTCAACCCAGGGGTGTACAAAATCTGCCGGCCACCGGCATCGACCATCCGGATGATCAAGCTCGACTCGTGCCCGCCAATATCAAAGCTGCGAATACTCAGGCCCTGCCGGGCCACCGGCTGAGGGGCGGCGACCGTGTTGTCGCTCTGGCCGAGCAGAAGCACCAGCCGTTGCAGATCAGCCACGGGCAATCCGCTCTTGCTCGCCGCCAGGCCTGCGGCGGCGAGCAAGCGGGCTTTGGCCAGCTCAGTAAAGGTTGCTCCATGGACGCGCCAGAACTGATTGACGCGCTGCTGGAACAGCCCGGCAAAATCCAGCGCCCAGAACTTTTGCAGTACCTGGCGCGCCAGCATGGGGACTTCATTGCGCTCATCGTACTGGCCGTGCTGTGGCCCGTCGGTGTAGAAGCCACTGTACAGATCCAGCTCATCGCTGGCGCTCTGGTCATGGGCATTGAAGCGATGCATGACCAGCTCGACCAGGGTCATCGACTCAACAGGCGCGCCGGCATGTTCCCAGCCGGTATAACTGCGCGAGCTACTGGCCGCGCTGTCAAAACGATGCCACCAGACCTTGTCCGGGTTCAGCTTTTTGCCTGAGAGCTCATGAATCAGGCTACGGGCGCTCGCCCAGGCCATCGCGTGCACGTCGGGGAAGTCGGAAATGAACTGCAGCGCCTTTTCGCGCAGCAGCACTTCTTGCGAGATGTAACGGTGCTGATCCACACCGGCCGAGAAATCATGGGTTGAATGTGACATGGCAATGGTCCTGTTATGCAAAGCCATGCACGTAAGCAAACCGGGAATCCTTCAGGGCGTTAATTATTTACCTACAGGCCATTTCCCATTCGATAGACAGACAAGCCTTTGACAGCCATGCAATTCAACAGGTTAAATCGGTTGGCACGCTGACTGCATAAGTGAGTTTTGCTACGCAAGAAGCGCCTTAATTCTTACCCTCATGGAGTACTGCCCTTGGATGCCGCAACCATCAACAGCCTGTTCCTGATCGGCGCGGTGTTGGTCGGCGCAAGCATTCTGGTCAGCTCGCTGTCGTCCCGGCTGGGCATCCCGATCCTGGTCATCATCCTCGCCGTGGGCATGGTCGCCGGGGTCGACGGCGGCGGGATCATCTTCGACAACTACGCCGCCGCCTACCTGATCGGTAACCTGGCATTGGCAGTCATCCTCCTTGACGGCGGCCTGCGCACCCGGGTTTCGAGCTTTCGGGTTGCACTCTGGCCGGCCTTGTCGCTGGCCACGGTCGGGGTACTGATCACCACAGCACTGACCGGCATGGTCGCCGCCTGGCTGTTTGACCTGAACATCATGCAGGGCCTGCTGATCGGTGCCATCGTTGGCTCTACCGACGCTGCTGCGGTGTTCTCGCTGCTTGGCGGCAAGGGCCTGAACGAACGGGTGACCGCCACCCTGGAAATCGAGTCGGGCAGCAACGACCCGATGGCGGTGTTTCTCACTGTAACCCTGATCGGCATGCTTGCCAGCGGCCAGACCGGGCTGCATTGGGGCCTGCTCGGTCATCTGATTCAGGAATTCGGCATTGGCAGCCTGATGGGCCTGGGTGGCGGCTGGCTGATGCTGCAACTGGTCAACCGCATCAACCTGGCCGCCGGCCTGTATCCGATTCTGGTCATTGCCGGGGGCATGGCGATCTTTGCCCTGACCAACGCCATCCATGGCAGCGGCTTCCTGGCCATTTACCTGTTTGGCCTGGTGCTGGGCAACCGCCCGGTGCGCAGCCGCCACGGTATCCTGCACATGCTTGACGGCATGGCCTGGCTGGCACAGATCGGTATGTTTCTGGTGCTTGGCCTGCTGGTCACCCCGCATGACCTGCTGCCCATCGCGCTGCCGGCCCTGGGCCTGGCGCTGTGGATGATCCTGGTGGCCCGGCCGCTGTCGGTGCTGGTCGGCCTGCTCCCCTTCAAGGCCTTCCATGGCCGGGAAAAGGCCTTTATCGCCTGGGTCGGCCTGCGCGGTGCGGTGCCGATCATTCTGGCCGTATTCCCGCTGATGGCCGGGCTGCCCAACGCCCAACTGTATTTCAACCTCGCGTTCTTCATCGTGCTGGTCTCGCTGCTGCTGCAAGGCACCAGCCTGCCGTGGATGGCCAAACTGCTCAAAGTCACGGTGCCGCCGGATCCTGCGCCGATTTCCCGCTCGGCCCTGGAAGTCCACGTCACCAGCGAGTGGGAGTTGTTCGTCTACCGTCTGGGCGCAGAAAAATGGTGCATCGGCGCCGCCCTGCGCGAGCTGAAAATGCCTGAAGGCACACGGATTGCGGCGCTGTTTCGCGGCCAGCAATTGCTCCACCCATCCGGCAGTACCACCCTGGAAGTCGATGACCTGTTGTGTGTGATCGGTCACGAACACAACTTGCCGGCGCTGGGCAAACTGTTCAGCCAGGCGCCGCAACGTGGCCAGGACCTGCGCTTCTTCGGTGACTTCGTACTCGAAGGCGATGCACAACTGGGCGCGGTCGCTGCGCTGTACGGCCTGAAACTGGACGGCCTGGACCCGAACATGCCGCTGTGGCAGTTCATCGTGCAGAAAAACCGCGGCCCGGTGATCGTCGGCGACCAGATCGAATGGAACGGCACCCTGTGGACCGCTGCCGTCATGGACGGCGACCGGCTGCTGAAAGTCGGAGTCAAGTTCCCCGAAGGCACCCGCCCCGGTCCTGCGCTGTTTCTCTGATAGGCGATAGGCAGTGCTCCCGTGCGCGGGGGCATTGCTTTACACTGCGCGCCTGTCCGTTTTTGCAAGTGATCGGTGTCTATGTTTTCCTTGCGCGCCTTCCTGGCGGCCGCCCTGCTCGGCCTGTGCCTTAGCCATTCCTTTACGGCCCTGGCCGCCGACCCGCCCAACCGCGACAGCGTCCAGCAAAGCCTGGACAAGATCGCCGAGCGCAAGCTGCCTGACGCCGACCAGAAAGCCCTGCAGCAGGTGCTGGAACAGACCCTGGCGCTGCTCGACGCGCAAGACGACAGCCAGCAGAAGCTGGCGGCGCTCAAGCAGCAACTGGACAAGGCACCCAAGCAGGTCATCGACAATCAGCGTGAACTCGAACGCCTCAAAGCCAGTAAGGTGGTGCCGATTGCCCAGCGCTACGCCAATCTGGATGTGCCACAACTGGAGCAGTTGCTCAGCGAGCGCAGCACCCAGCAAAGTGACCTGCAAAAGGCTCTGAACGACGCCAACAGCCTGATCCTCACCGCCCAGACCCGTCCCGAGCGCGCTCAGGCAGAGATCAGCCACAACCAGACCCGCACGCAGCAGCTCAATACCCTGCTCAAGAACGGCAAGGAAGGCGGCAAGCCGCTCAGCGGCGATCAGCGCAACCTGTATAACGCCGAGATTGCTTCGCTCAATGCACTCAGCCAGTTGCGCCGCCAGGAACTGGCCGGCAACAGCCAGTTGCAGGACCTGGGCAACAGTCAACATGACCTGCTGGCCGAAAAGGTGCAGCGCCAGGATCAGGAAATCCAGGACCTGCAGACCCTGATCAACGACAAGCGCCGCGCCCAGTCGCAAAAGACCGTCGAAGAACTGGCCGCCGAAGCGCAGAAGGCCGGTGGCAGCAGCCTGCTGGCCAGCGAAAGCGCCGCCAACCTCAAGCTCTCTGACTACCTGCTGCGCGGCACCGAGCGGCTCAACGAGCTGACCCAGCGCAACCTGCAGACCAAACAGCAACTGGACAATCTGACCCAGACCGACCAGGCCCTGGATGAGCAGATCAATGTCCTGAGCGGCAGCCTGTTGCTGTCGAAGATCCTCTACAAACAAAAGCAGTCCCTGCCGCACCTGCAGGTGGACAAGAACCTGGCCGATGAAATCGCCGATATCCGCCTGTATCAGTTCGAGGTCAACCAGCAGCGTGAACAAATCAGCACGCCGCTGGCCTATGTCGAGAAACTGCTCGCCAGCCAGCCGTCAGAACAGGTCACGCCGGCCTTGCGCCGTACCCTGATGGACCTGGCAGTGACCCGCAGCGATCTGCTTGAACGCCTGAACCGGCTGCTGGCCGCCATGCTCAACGAGTCGATCAACCTGCAGCTCAACCAGAAGCAGTTGATCAGCACCGGCACCAGCCTGCGCGCCACCCTCGATGAGCAGATGTTCTGGATCCCCAGCAACAAGCCGCTGGACCTGGAATGGTTCCAGAGCATCGGGCCGCGCCTGACCAAGCAGGTGTCGACACTGCCGTGGGCGTCCAGCGTCAGCGAACTGTCCGACGGCCTTACCCAGCGCCCCTGGTTGTTTCTGCCACTGCTGTTGCTGATCGGCGCACTGATCTGGAAACGCAAGGCGCTGTACGACAAGCTCGGCTATCTGCACGCCGATATCGGTCACTTTCGCCGCGACAACCAATGGAAAACCCCGGCGGCCCTGCTGATCAACATTCTCCTGGCCCTGCCGGTCGCACTGACCCTGATGCTGTGTGGTTATGCCCTGCAAATCGATGCACGCGGCCAGAACGCCAGCCTGGGTCTGGCCTTGCAGGAGATCGGCATCACCTGGCTGATGTTCTATACCGCCTACCGGGTACTGGCGCCTGACGGCGTGGCGCAACTGCATTTTCGCTGGGAGCCTTCCCAGGTCGAGTTCCTGCGCGGCTGGGTACGCCGGCTGGGCCTGGTGGTACTGGCGTTGGTCGCGGTGGTGGCAGTGGCCGAACACCAGCCAGCCGCCTTGGCCGATGACGTGCTGGGGATTGGCGTGGTGCTCAGTTGCTACGCACTGATGACCCTGCTGCTGGGCCGCCTGCTGCTGGCCAGCCCCACCCACCACAATGCCTCGCTGTTTCGCAAGACCCTGGGCCTGGCGTTTACCGTCCTGCCGGCGGCGCTGTTCGTGGCGGTGTGCTTCGGTTACTACTACACCGCTCTGAAACTCACAGACCGGCTGATCGACACCCTGTACCTGCTGTTGCTCTGGCTGGTGGTGGAAGCGGCGTTCATTCGCGGCCTGAACGTCGCGGCGCGGCGCCTGGCCTATCAGCGCGCCATGGCCAAACGTCAGGCGGCGCGGGACAACGGCGACAGTGATGTGCCGATCGAAGAGCCAAAGCTGGACATCGAGCAGGTCAACCAGCAGTCGCTGCGGTTGATCCGCCTGGCGCTGATGGCCGCGTTTATTGGCGCGATGTACTGGGTCTGGGCCGACCTGATCACGGTCTTCGCCTATCTGGATAACGTGACCCTGTACGAATACACCAGCGGTACCGGCGCCAACATGAGCATGGTGCCGATCAGCCTCGGCGACATGCTCGGCGCACTGGTGATCGTCACCATCACCTTTGTGCTGGCACGCAACCTGCCGGGCCTGCTCGAAGTGTTCGTGCTGTCACGCCTGGATCTGGCCCAGGGCAGCGCCTACGCCACCACCACCTTGTTGTCGTACACCATCGCCGGGGTGGGGTTCGTCACCACGCTGTCGACGCTGGGGGTCAGTTGGGACAAGTTACAGTGGCTGGTCGCTGCGCTGTCGGTCGGCCTGGGTTTCGGTATGCAGGAGATTTTCGCCAACTTTATCTCCGGCATCATGATCCTGTTCGAGCGCCCGGTGCGGATCGGCGACACCATCACCATCGGCAACCTGTCGGGCACGGTAAGCAAGATCCGGATCCGCGCCACGACCATTACCGATTTTGACCGCAAGGACATCATTGTCCCGAACAAGACCTTCATCACTGGCCAGTTGATCAACTGGTCGCTGACCGACACCATCACTCGGGTGACGCTGAAGGTCGGGGTCGACTATGGCTCGGATCTGGACCTGGTGCGCACCTTGCTGTTGCAGGCGGCACGTGAGAATCCACGGGTGCTCAAGGAACCCGAGCCGATCGTGTTCTTCCTGAACTTTGGTGAAAGCACGCTGGATCATGAGTTGCGCATGCATGTGCGTGATCTGGGCGACCGTAACCCGGTGCTCGATGAGATCAACCGCTTTATCAATCGTGAGTTCAAGCGGCAGAAGATCAATATCTCGTTCCGGCAGATGGAGGTCTATCTGAAGAATACTCATGGCGGGGAGCTGAAGCTGGTGCCGGTCAATCCGCATGAGGGTACGGCTAGTGAGGTGGCTCCGGTCAGTCTGGAGAAGCTGCCAAAGGATGATGATCCGCAGCTGCCTGAAGCCAAACGCTGACAACCCCGTAGGAGCGGCTTTAGCCGCGAACGGCTGGACTTGCTGTGTATATTATTGCCGCGGTTGTCTGGACTGCGGGTTTCGCCCCGACGGGCGACCTACTTTGGTTACGCCCAAAGTAGGTATTGCTCCTGGCTTGGGTCCGCCCTGCGGGCGAACTCAGGGCTGCCGAGAGGCAAGCAAATAATCTCATCCCCTCACAACTTGAACGTATCGACAATCGCATGCAGGCGCCCTGCTTCGGCGTCCAGCCGGGCGCAGGCTTGCAGGGTGTCGTCGAGGTTGGCGGCGCTTTGCTGGTTGAGCTGGTTGATCTCGTGTACGTCGCGGTTCAACTGGTCAACGGCGGTGGATTGCTCTTCCGTGGCCGCCGCCACGCTGAGGTTCATGTCGTCGATTTCGCCGATCCGCAGCACCACTGCTTGCAGGCTGGCGCCGGCCTGACTGGCCACGTTGGCGCTGCGCTGGCCGATTTCGTGGCTGGTCAGCATGGTTTGCGCAGCCTGGGTCGCGCCTTGTTGCAGCGCTTCGATGACACCGCGGATTTCTTCGGTCGCGGTCTGGGTATGGTGGGCCAGGCTGCGCACTTCGTCGGCGACCACCGCAAAACCACGGCCGGCCTCGCCGGCCCGGGCAGCCTCGATCGCAGCGTTGAGGGCCAGCAGGTTGGTCTTGCCGGAAATCGTCGAAATCACCTCCAGCACCGTACCGATATTGGCGCTGCGTTCGTTGAGCTCTTCGATCTGCGTCCGGGTCAGGGCAATGTTGTCCTGCAGGCTGCGCATGGCGCGCACGGTGTCGTCCACCAAAGCGCAACTGGTCTGGACCTGCTGGCGCGCTGCCGACGCCTCGCGCGAGGCTGCCGAGGCGCTGCCGGCAATGTTCTGCGCCGTGGCGCCCAGTTCCTCGATGGCCGCCGCTACGCTGGTGGTGTAACCGGCCTGGCTGCGGGCCTTGGCCACCGACGAATTGGACGCCCCCAGCACGCTGCCGGTGGCTTGTTTCAGGGCATTGGCGCTGGCAGCCACGTCGCTGATCGAGGCGTGCAGGCGATCGACGAAGCGGTTGAAACCTGACGCCAACTGGCCGAATTCATCGTGCGAGACAATGGCCAGGCGGCGGGTCAGGTCGGCCTCGCCCTCGGCCACATCGTCCATGGCATGGCCAATCTGACGCAGCGGCCTCATCAGCAACCGCAAGGCCAGGCCCAGCAGTATCAGGCTGATTAGCACCGCAATGACCGTGGCGATGATCGCCGAGTTGCGAAAGGCGCTGAGGCTGGCCAGCGCGGCCGGTTTATCGAGGGCGATGCCAACGTACCAGTCCTGCGAAGCCAGCCCCTTGATGGGCACGAACAAGCTGAGCTTTTCACCATCGGCGCTACTGACTTCAGTCAGTTGGTCGCTCAGCGGCGGCGCCTGGCCCAGAAACAGGTCAGTGAGCGTTTTGCCGATCAAGGTCTTGTCGGGGTGCACCAGGATCTTGCCCTGGCGGTTGACCAGAAACGCATAGCCATTGCCTTCGAAGTCTTGTGAGTTGAGGGTTTTGGCAATGTTCTCGATGCTCAGGTTGACGCCCAGCACACCCAGCACCTGCTGGCCGGCCCGGATCGGCACCGCCTGGCTGATGATCCGGTAATCGATCCCGACACCTACATAAGGCTCGGTCATCACTGCGCCGTGCTCAAGCGCATCCTTGTACCAGGGGCGTTGTCGGCTGTCGTAGTCGGCGGGCATCTCGCGGGGTGGGTAGATCAGGAATGCACCCGCCGCAGTGCCGACATAACTGGCCACGAAGTGGTCCATCAATACCGGGCTGCGCAGCACTTCGAGCAGGCCGGCCGGCGAAGGATCACGCTCGAGAAACTCGGCGACGCCCTTGATCAGCATCATCCGGCCGTCCAGCCAGCTCTGGATGTCATGGGCCATGGAGCCGGCCAGGTTGCGGGTGCCGCTTTCAATGCGTTGCAGGCTGTCGTCACGCAAGCGCACATCATTGACGGCGCAAAAGGCTGCAAACACCAACATGATCACCAGCGAGGCGATCAGGATAATCTTTTGGCTAAACCTGAGACGTTTCATCACGCTCGCTCCTGGGTTATCAGATAGCTCCACCTGCTGGCAGAGCGTTGGGCACCTCTGAAAACGACCTGCGTTGCCATCGCAGCGTTTTTAGAGGCGCCCCGTTGAAGCCGCGCCGCAACCTGTTACCAGAGTGGCAGCGTGTAGCTGAGGATCAGGCGGGTCTCGTCCAGGTCATTGCCGAAGTTGGAACGCACCGTGGCATTGCGCACCTTGAAGCCGAGGTTTTTCAGCGAGCCGCTCTGGATCACATAGCCGATATCGGTGTTGCGCTCCCATTCCTTACCGCTGTTGCTGCCTGCCACCCGCACGTTGTCGCCGCTGACATAGCGGCTCATGAAGGTCAGGCCGGGAACGCCCAACGCGGCGAAGTTGTAGTCGTAACGCAGCTGCCAGGAGCGTTCTTCAATATTGGCAAAGTCATTGATCTGGACGAAGTTGACCAGGTACGGATCACTGTTGGCGATGTACGGAAACGGATCATCACCTGACATACGCTGGTAGCCGGCGGTCAATACGTGACTGCCCACTGTGTACGCGACCAAACCGTTGGCCGCCCGGTTATCCAGCGCCCGAAAGTTGCCATCCTCGGTACTTTTTGCATACCGCAGATCAAACTTCAGCGACTGCTGTGCCGCCAGGGGAACTTCATAGATCACCCCCCCGTAGTACTGGCGATAAATATCCTCCAGATTGCCATAGTGCAGGCTGGCACTCAGCGTCTTGCTGAAACTGTAAGTGGCGCCGGCAAAGTTAAAGGCATCGCTGCTGCCGCCCACCCGGTTACCGCTGAAGTCCTGATAGTTCGAAGAACTGTTGAACTTGATCTGAGTCAGTTGGCCGCCTTGCAGGGTCAACTTATCGATGTCTTTGGAGGTCAGCATGGCACCTTCGAAGGTGGCCGGCAGCAAGCGGGTGTCGTTGCTCGACACCACCGGACTGCGAAACGCCAGCGAGCCGACCTTGAGCACCGTTTCGGAGATTCTGGCTTTGGCGGTCAGCCCCAGCTTGGCGTATTCGTCCTGCGAGCCACGGCCATTGCGTGAACTCAGGTCGGCCGGCAACAGGCCACTGCCGCCGGTGCCGTCGCCGCCATCGAGCTTGATACCCAGCATACCCATGGCATCGAGGCCAAAGCCGACAGTGCCAGCGGTATAACCCGACTCCAGCCGCAGGATCGCCCCTTGCGCCCATTCGGCCGCCGGGTCGCGCTGGGCGGTCGGCGGGCCGTTGCGAAAGTCGCGGTTGAAGTAGAAGTTGCGCAGTTCAACACTGGCCTTGCTATCGGCGATAAAGTCTGCCGAGGCATTCAATGGCAACAGGGAAACGCAGGCGCAAGTAAGCACCAGACTCTTATTGATCGACATCACGTCATGCTCCTGATAATGGCAGCGTCAATTGAAGAAGTTTGTTTTTATGGTTATTGCGACAACTCTGACTACTTTCATGCAGCCGCACGCCGCAGCCGGGCGGCGATCCGCTTTAGCTGCGATAGCTTCTTTGCGAACGCAGCGCTCATCAAACAAGATTACGAATAATTGTTTTATAAGGAACAACCCGTAGGAGTGGCTTTAGCCGCGAAGGCTTTGCGGCTAAAGCCCCTCCTACACCCGCCACTTACCGGCCAGTTCTCTTGGGTGCGCCCGTACACCGCCTTGGC
>NZ_JANJFL010000009.1:65203-190957 GCF_024584215.1 Pseudomonas sp. LJDD11 | reverse complement strand
CCACTTGGGGGGGTGGGGCCCGGGCCTGAGGCCATGCGCGTTAACCCAGCTCCTACACCAGCCATTTACCGGCTAGTTCATTGCGATGCGCCCGATCACCGACTTGGCATCGATATCACGACCCGGTTGTTCACTCACCTCAAGTACGCCGGCACAGGGTGCCAAGACTGAAGTTTCCATTTTCATCGCTTCCATGACCGCGATGACCTGCCCGGCTTCGACGGCAGTGCCGTTCTCGACCACCCAGGCATGCAGGTTACCTGCAACCGGCGCGAGTACCGCACGTGGATCAACGGCTTGCTGAACGACCTCATCCTGGCTGGCACTGCCCGCCGCATTGACGCTCACCCCGCGCAACAGCGCGGCGGGCAAGCCCAGATCATGGCGCTTGCCGTCGATTTCGATGAAGGTGCGCACCACCCCTGCATCGGCGCCAGCCGCCGGCCGCGGGGCGATGCTGATCTGGCTGGCGAAGTCTGTTTCAATCCAGCGGGTATGCACCGCAAAGGTCTGCGGCGCCGTGAAGTCATGGTGATCCATGACCGCCTGATGGAACGGCAGCACAGTGGCCACACCCTCCACCTTGAACTCGGCCAGGGCACGCCGGGCGCGCTGGATGGCTTGTTCACGGGTCGCACCGGTAACGATCAGCTTGGCAATCATCGAGTCGAAATTCGGCGACACCCGCGAGCCTTCGCCAACCCCCGTGTCGAGACGTACCCCCGGCCCCGATGGCGCCTGGAAGCGCTCGATGGCGCCCGGCGTCGGCAGGAAACCGTTACCGGCGTCCTCGGCGTTGATCCGAAACTCGAAGCTGTGCCCGCGCGGCGTTGGCGTGCCTTCGAACGACAGCGGCAGGCCATCGGCAACCCGCAACTGCTCGATGACCAGATCGATACCGCTGGTTTCTTCCGTAACCGGATGCTCCACCTGCAAGCGAGTGTTGACCTCCAGGAACGACAGGGTGCCGTCGGCGCTGAGCAGAAACTCCACGGTGCCAGCACCGACATAGCCGGCCTCGGCACAAATGCGCTGCGCCGAATCGTGAATGCGCTGACGCAGCCCGGCATCCAGATAAGGCGCCGGCGCTTCTTCGATCAGTTTCTGGTTGCGCCGCTGCAGCGAGCAATCGCGGGTGCCGACCACCACCACACGGCCATGCCGGTCAGCAATGATCTGCGCCTCGATGTGCCGCGGACGATCCAGGAAACGCTCGACGAAGCACTCACCGCGACCGAACGCCGCCGTGGCTTCACGCACCGCCGACTCGTACAGTTCACGCACCTCTTCAAGCTGCCAAGCGACTTTCAGACCACGACCACCGCCGCCGAACGCCGCCTTGATGGCGATCGGCAGACCGTGCTGCTCGGCGAAGGCGACCACCTCACTGGCGTCAGCCACCGGGTTCTCGGTACCGGCCACCAGTGGCGCGCCGACTCTCAGGGCAATCCGGCGGGCCTCGACTTTGTCGCCCAACGCGTCGATGGTCGCAGGGTCCGGGCCGATCCAGGTCAGGCCAGCGTCGATCACGGCGCGAGCGAAGTCCGCCCGTTCCGACAGGAAGCCATAGCCCGGGTGAACGGCATCGGCACCGGCGCGGGCGGCAATCGCCAGCAGCTTGTCGATGCACAGGTAGGTGTCGGTGGAGCGTTCACCTTCCAGGGCATAAGCCTCATCGGCCAGGCGCACATGCAAGGCATCAATATCGGCGTCGGCGTACACCGCCACCGAAGCGACACCGTAATCACGGCAGGCACGGGCAATGCGGACGGCGATTTCGCCACGGTTGGCAATCAGGACCTTTTTCATTTGTTCCGGGTCTCGTCTGAAGTAGCAGGAAGCACGTGTTCGAAAGCGCCCAGCGGGTTGAAGCGAATACGGGCATTGACCGGGATCTGGCCAGCCAGGTCCAGGTGGTAGGTGGCGACCGCGCCGATCACCGGGTAGCCGCCGGTCAGCGGATGGTCAGCGAGAAACAACACCGGCTGGCCACTGGGCGGGACCTGAATGGCGCCGACTGTGGTGCCCTCACTGGGCAGCTCGCCGCCCACCGCCCGTTCCAGGGTCTGCTCGCCGGCCAGGCGAATGCCGATGCGGTTCGACTGCGGCGTGACCTGCCAGGTTTGTTCGGCCAGCAGTTCCAGCGCGGCCGGGGTGAACCAGTCGCTGCGTGGCCCCATGACCACATCCAGGGTGATGAGCTGGTCACGGCGCGGCATGGCGAAGGCCGGTTGCTCGTCCAGCGACACCGCCAGACCACCCGGCGTGCGCTCGAAGCCCAGCCGATCGCCAGCCGCCAGCGCTGCCGGCCCGACATGCGCCAGGGTATCGGTAGACAGGCTGCCAAGTACCAGTGTCACGCTGAAGCCGCCCCGGATGGCCAGGTAGTTGCGCAAGCCGGCACTGGGCGAGCCGATGCTGACCTGATCGCCGTCCTGCAAGGCAAAGGGCTTGTAGAGCGCCGGGCGCAACAACTGGCCGTCGGCGCTGCGCAGCTCGACCTCGACCTCGGCCCCGGTTATCGCAACCAACGCCTGGCCATGGCAGGTGAAGTTCAGGCCGCCCATGAGGATTTCCAGGCAAGCCGTGGATGGCTCGTTGCCGACCGCACGGTTGGCCGCGCGCAGCGCACCGCGATCCATGGCGCCGGAGGCGGAAACACCCTCGCCGGCCCGGCCGGGTCGGCCAAGATCCTGCAGCAGGGTCTGCAGACCCGGCGTAACAATTTCCAGGCAATCGCCACTGACCGCCGCCGCAGGCTGACGCTCGGCCACAGCGACCGACACACGTTCCGGCGGCAAGGGACCAGCGTCGCAGAAACGCACCCGGTAACCCGGTTTGAGCAGCGACGGTTCATCGCGCTGCAGGTCCCACATTTTCAGGCCGGTAACGCCGATGATCTGCCAGCCGCCCGGGCTGGCTTGCGGGTAGATACCGCTGAAGCCGCCGGCCAGCGCCACGGCACCGGCCGGAATGCGGGTACGCGGCGTGCTGCGGCGCGGCACCACAAAACCCGCGCCACCGCTCAGGTAGGCAAACCCTGGCGCAAACCCGCAGAAGGCCACGTTGTAATCGTTGCCGGTATGGCGCTGGATGACTTCTTCGACACTGATCCCCAGTTCTGCAGCGACATCGGCCAGGTCTTCACCGTTGTAATGCACCGGGATCTCGACCAGCCGCCCGGCCTGGCGCGCCGGGCCGTGAATATCGCGCGAGGCGATCTGCGCGGCCAGTACCTCGCGGCGGATGCTGCCGGGACGAAATTGCACCAGCAGGGTCCGGGCAGCCGGGACGATTTCCGTTACCCCTGCGATCGGCTGCTGCTGCAGCGAATCGAACAGGGCAAGGGTCTCGTCCAGGTTTGCCAATTCAACCAGGATCGCATCCAGGTTGACCGGATAGAAACGCATGAGCCTCTCCTATACGTGGTAATGGCTGTCAGGCACATCGGTGATAAACATATGGCCTGGCGCGTGGGTAATGGCAAAGGGTACGCGAGATGCCATGACCACGGCTTGCGGCGTCACACCACAGGCCCAGAATACCGGGATCTCACCGGGCCGGATCGACACCGCATCGCCGAAATCAGGTTGTGAAACGTCTTCGATACCCAGCAGGGCCGGCTCGCCCACATGCACCGGCGCGCCGTGTACTGCTGGGTAGCGAGCGGTGATCTTCGCCGCTTCCGCCACCCGGCTGGCCGGGACAGGACGCATCGACACGACCATTTCGCCTTGCAGGCGACCGGCTGGCCGACACTGGCGGTTGGTACGATACATCGGCACGTTGCAGCCTTCGCTGATGTGGCGTACGTCGATACCGGCTTCGAGCAGGTCGGTCTCGAAGGTAAAACTGCAACCGATCAGGAAGCTCACCAGGTCGGTGTGCTGTGCCCACAACTCGGTGGCATCGGGCAACTCCTGAGCCAGGCGGCCATCGCGCCAGACCCGGTACAGCGGCAGGTCGGTACGCAGGTCAGCCTGCTCGGCCAGCACGGTGCTGTAGCTGCCCGGCTCAGTCACGTCGAGGATCGGGCAGGCCTGCGGGTTGCGTTGGGCGAACAGCAGAAAATCATAAGCCCATTCACGCGGCAGCGAGATCATGTTGGCCTGGGTCAGGCCCGGCGCCTGGCCTGCGGTGGGTGCAATCTCTCCGCCACGGTAGCGGGCACGGGCGGCGACGGCAGACTGACGGGCTTGTTGCAATGCGTTCATGATGATTGGCCTTGGCTGAATGCACGAATGGTCACGCCCGCATGCTGCAGGCAGTCTTTGAGTGTACGGGCGATGGTCAGCGCATCGTGACTGTCACCGTGAACACAGATCGAATCGGCCTGGAGGGCGATGGTGCTGCCATCCTCGGCCTCGATGACACCTTCGTTGACCAGGCGCAGCATGCGCTGGGCGATCAGTTCGGCATCATGCAGCACGGCACCAGGCTTGGCGCGTGACACCAGCGTACCCTCGGCGGTGTAGGCGCGGTCGGCAAAGGCCTCGGACACGCATGCCAGACCTGCTTGCTGCGCCCAGTCGAGCAGCGGCGAGTTGGCCAGGCACACCAGCTTGAGCGCCGGATCGAGGCGTACCAGCGCATCGATGACTGCCGACGCCTGGCGCCGGTCATGAGCAATGGTGTTGTACAGCGCGCCATGAGGTTTCACGTAGCTCACCTGTGCGCCAACACTGCGCGCCAACCCTTGCAGCGCGCCGATCTGGTAGATCACATCGGCGGTCAGCTCGGTCGAGGGCACATCCATGTTGCGCCGGCCGAAACCGACCAGGTCGGGATAGGCCACATGGGCACCGATGGCCACCCCCTTGTCAGCCGCAGCCTTGAGGGTCCGCAGAATGCCGGCCGGGTCACCGGCATGAAAACCACAGGCGACGTTGGCGCTGCTGACCACTTCAAGGATCGCAGCATCGTCGCCCATGCTCCAGGCGCCGAAGCTTTCACCCAGGTCACTGTTGAGATCGATCGCTCGCATTTTCTGTTCTCCGCTTGAATCAGGCCGCGCCGATGAAGGCAAAGATCGCCCGGGCCGACTTGAAGGCCATGAACCACGACAGCAGGCAGGTCAGCACACCCAGCACCAGCAACCAGCGTGGGTAGTGGTAGCCACCCATGAGGTCGGAACGGCGCCAGCCGACATACATGAAGATACTCAGGCCCAGCGGCAGGATCAGACCGTTGAAACCACCGGCGAACACCAGCAGCGCGGCTGGCGGCTTGCCCAGGATCATGTAGGCGATCAGGGCGATGATGATGAAACCGACGGTGGCCAGGTTACGGGCCCGCTCGGTGATCTTCTTGGAAAATACGGTGATGAACGACATCGAGGTGTAAGAGGCACCGATCATGCTGCTGATACCGGCAGCCCACAGCACCAGACCGAACATCATCATGCCGACCTGGCCGGCGGCGGCACCGAAGGCCTGGCCTGCCGGGTTGGCGCCCTTGCCGGACACGTCGATGACCACGCCACTGGCCACGACACCCAGAATCGCCAGGAACAGCACGTAGCGGGCAATACCGGTCACCAGGATGCCGCTCAGCGCAGCCTTGGAGACCGCGTCGATGTTTTCCACACCCACGGTGCCACGGTCGAGCAGACGGTGCGCACCGGCATAGGTGATGTAGCCACCCACAGTGCCGCCCACAATGGTGGTGATTGAGGCAAAGTCGATGAAGTCAGGCCATACCGACTGGCGCAAAGCCTCACCCAGCGGCGGATGGGAAGCGAATGCCGCAAACAGGATCAGGGAAATCTTCAGCACGCCCAGCACGATCATGATCCGGTCCATCGCCACCCCGGCGCGATGCGACGAGAAGATCGCAATGGCCAGCAGCGCACTGCCCGCACCACCCCAGATGGGGTCAATGCCGGTCATGGCGTTCAGGCCCAGGCCGGCACCGGCCATGTTGCCCAGGCTGAACACCAGCCCGCCGAAAATCACCAGCACCGCCAGCACATAGCCACTGCCGGGAATCGCAGCGTTGGCCAGGTCAGAAGCGCGCATGCGGGTCAGGGTAACGATCCGCCAGACGTTCAGTTGGACCACGAAGTCGATGAGGATCGAGGCCAGGATGCCAAACGCGAATGCGGCTCCGAGGGTCGCGGTGAAGGTGGCGGTCTGGGTCAGGAAACCCGGGCCGATGGCAGAGGTTGCCATCATGAACATCGCGGCGATCAGTGATGAGCGGCGCGCTTTGGAAAACTCACTAGCGGTCTGTGTCACGGCAGCATTCCTACGGTGGGAGTTGTTTTTCCCTGAGCAATGAGCATGCCAATGATCAGACAAACGGCCAACAATGTAGATATAGACGCGATTCTTTGTTGAACAATCCTTAGCGGATAGCCATATCAAGTGCACCAGATTGTTACCCTTCAACTCAGCAATGCTACTTAATGAAGCACGTTGTGGCCTTGCTCCTTGCCAGTGCCTGAGCTCTCAGGGAATATCAGCGCAGCTTTTTCTATTCTGGATCCCTTATGAACCACGCCTCACCTCCACAGCCACGGACGCTTGGAGAATCCATCACCCAGGAAATGCGCAGAATGCTGGTCGAAGGCGAACTGGTCCCCGGCCAGCGCCTGTCGGAAGCCGCGCTGGCCGAGAGCCTGCAGATTTCGCGCAACACCCTGCGCGAAGCGTTCCGGGTGCTGACTCAAGAGGGCCTGCTCAAGCACGAGCCCAATCGTGGCGTGACCGTCGCGGTGCCCGACATGGCCTCGATCATCGACATCTACCGGGTGCGTCGTTTCATTGAATGCAAGGCCATCGCCCAGGGTTACCCACAGCACCCCGGTGCCCGGCACATGCGCGAGGCGGTCGAAGCCGGCATGCGCGCCCGTGAGGCCAAGGACTGGACGGCGGTCGGTACGGCCAACATGATGTTTCACCGGGCCATCGTCGAAATGGCCGACAGCCCGCGTCTGGTGACCTTCTACGGGCAGATTTCAGCCGAGCTGCGGCTGGCTTTCGGCCTGTTGAAAAACCCCGAATTTCTGCACTTCCCGTATGTCGATATGAATGCCGCGATTCTCGAACGTCTCGAAGCAGGCCAGGCCGAAGAAGCCACGCGGATGCTCGAAGCCTATCTGGTGCAGTCTGAACGCACCGTACTGGCAGCCTACGAGCGCAGCATGACCCGCTAGGGTAGCGCTGACTCCCCCACCCTTCGCTGGAGGCGACAGCCTGTGAAAGCCCTCGACGAACTCGACTTCGACAACCGCTTCGCCCGCCTGGGCGATGCGTTTTCCACTTCGGTGTTACCCGAGCCGATTGATGAACCGCGCCTGGTAGTCGCCAGCGACGCGGCCCTGGCACTGCTGGACCTCGACCCGGCCCAGGCCCAGACGCCGCTGTTTTGCGAGGTGTTCAGCGGCCACAAACTATGGGCTGAGGCCGACCCGCGGGCGATGGTCTACTCCGGGCATCAGTTCGGCGGTTACACCCCACGCCTGGGCGATGGCCGCGGCCTGCTGCTGGGGGAAGTGCGTAATGACGCTGGAGAGCATTGGGACCTGCACCTCAAGGGCGCCGGGCAGACACCGTTCTCGCGGATGGGCGATGGCCGCGCGGTGCTGCGCTCATCGATCCGCGAGTTTCTGGCCAGCGAAGCACTGCACGCTCTGGGCATCCCCAGCAGCCGTGCCGCCTGCGTGATTGGCTCCAGCACCCCGGTATGGCGCGAACGCAAGGAAAGCGCCGCCATGGTCCTGCGCCTGGCGCAAAGCCATGTGCGCTTTGGCAGCTTCGAATACCTGTACTACACCAAGCAGCCTGAACAGCTCAAAGAGCTCGGCGAATACGTGCTGGCCCAGCATTACCCGCATTGCCTGCACCAACCCGAGCCCTGGCTGGCGATGTTCTGCGAAATCGTCGAGCGCAATGCCGAACTGATCGCCAAGTGGCAGGCCTACGGCTTCTGTCATGGGGTGATGAACACCGACAACATGTCAATCCTGGGCATCACCTTCGACTTCGGGCCATACGCCTTTCTCGATGACTTCGACCAGAATTTCATCTGCAACCATTCCGACCACGAAGGCCGCTACTCCTTCAGCAACCAGGTGCCCATCGCCCAGTGGAACCTCAGTGCGCTGGCCCAGGCGCTGACGCCGTTCATCAGTGTTGAAGCGCTGCGCGAGACCATCGGCCTGTTCCTGCCGTTGTACCAGGCGCACTACCTGGACCTGATGCGCCGCCGCCTGGGCCTGACCAGCGCCGAGGACGACGACGCCGAACTGATTGCCCAACTGCTGCAACTGATGCAAACCGGCGGCGTCGACTACCACCTGTTTTTCCGCCGCCTGGGCGACGCGCCAGCCGCTGACGCGCTGCGTACCCTGCGCGATGACTTCATTGACCTCAAGGGTTTCGATGCCTGGGGCGAACGCCTGCTGGCCCGTATCGCCCGCCAGGACGACGCCAGCCAGGCACAACGCCGCGAACGCATGCACGCGGTCAACCCGCTGTACGTGTTGCGCAATTACCTGGCGCAAAATGCGATCAGCGCCGCCGAGCAAGGCGACTACGAAGAAGTGCGGCGTTTACACCGGGTGTTGAGCGACCCGTTCAATGAACAGCCCGGCATGGCCGAATATGCCAAGCGACCACCGGATTGGGGCAAGCATCTGGAGATCAGCTGTTCTTCATAGCGGCGTTAGCCGCAATACTGTTCTGTTAAGCACCACAGCTCTCTGTGGGAGCGACCTTGGTCGCGAAAGGGCCAGGAAAGTCATGGCATCTGCTGCGAACGCGCCGCAGTCTTCGCGAGCAGAGCTCGCTCCCACTGGGTCCGCAGTGCTTATCTGGACAGTATTGGCTTTAGCCGGGAAGCCTTCGCGGCTAAAGCCTGCGAGAAGAGCGCCAAGCGCTTTTGCTGATTTTCCTGTAGGAACCGTCTCTAAACGCTTGGCCACGCTCCGCCGCAGGTGATTTCCCCCTAGCATCTGCTTCCCACTCCCAGCGTAAGGAAGCAGTGCCATGCCATTTGTAGTCAGGGAAGGTGATCTCACCACCAGCGGCGGTTTCGTGCTGGCCGCTTCGGCCAGCGAAGCCATTGATGTATACCGTATCGCACGCATGGGTGACCCGGTGTGGTGTCCGGCGTGCAAGGCGGTAGGTTATATCGCCGAAGGCAACCCGACCTGGGTCGACGGGCAGGTCGCCGTGGCAACCCACGGCCAATTGGTACGCTGCGGTTGCCGGGCCGGCAAGAACCGGCTCAAGGCCTCACAGCAACAGCACCGGGCCGATATGGAGGCGAGCATCACCATTCCCGATGACATGGCCGAAACCGCCCGGGCCAATGCCGAACGGATGACCCTGGAAATCAAGCAAGGCACCTTCACCCATAAGGTACTGCGCAACCTCAACGCCCGATGAAGCCGGCCCGTCGCTCAAGCCTGGGCATTGTTCTCCAGATAGTCATGAAGTTCGACAAACTGCTGGGTCAGCTTGTGACGCGGGTCCATGTGCACGAGCGGCCGGGCGACCTGATGCGACTCGCGCATCTTCACCGAGGCATTGAGGTACACCGGCAATACCGGCAATCCCTCACCAATCAGTTCGTCGAGCATCTGCTGCGGCAGGCTGGCCCGCGGCTGGAACTGGTTGACAATGATCCCCTCAAGCTCCAGATCCTCGTTATGGTCTTCCTTGAGTTCTTCAAGTTCCTTGATCAGCCCGTACAGCGCCTGGCGGGAGAAGCTGTCGCAGTCAAACGGGATCAGCACCTTGTCAGCTGCGATCAGCGCCGAGACCGCATAGAAGTTCAGCGCCGGCGGGGTATCGATGTAGATCCGCTCGTAGTCTCCATCGAGGCTGTCCAGCAATTTGCGCAGCTTGTTGATCTTGTGCTTGGCCTCAAGCTTGGGTTGCAGCTCGGCCAGTTCGGCGGTGGCGGTCACCACGTGCAGATTGTCGTAGGGCGTTTCATAGATATCGACTTGGTTCTTGCGGGCAAAGGGTCCGGAAGCCAGGGTCTGCTTGAAGAACTCGGCGATCCCCATGGGAATGTCGTCGCCGGTCAGGCCAGTGAGGTAATGAGTCGAGTTCGCCTGAGCATCAAGATCGATCAGAAGCGTCCGATACCCCTGATGGGCGCTCACCGCAGCCAGGTTGCAGGCGATGCTGGATTTACCCACGCCCCCCTTCTGATTGAACACCACGCGACGCATGCTTCGACCTCCCTGATTGGTAAAAACTGGAAACAGGCCAGTGTGGCCCGTGACTGTGGATGAGTCCAGGCAATCCCCGTGAATCGCGGTTGGAAGGGCCAGAACCCACTGAATCTGACAACCATATGACGACAAGATGACGCCCAGATGACAGCAAAGACCATTGCCACTGTCGTTAGTCGGAAACAGAGAAAGGGTACACAGATAATGTGTAACAAATTTGCTACGACGAACCCCCATCTGGATAATGCGCGCACTCGGTCAGTTGCCACGCCAGGGCCGGTGTCGTCCCGGAGGGCACGTCTAAAAACGACCGGCGTTGTCAGCGCTGCGTCAAAACAGCTGCGGAGTGCTCATTTACACCCTGTAGAGTCGAGCGCGACTCCGACCGCTTCTTGCCTGTTTTGGCCTTGCGCTAACGGCCTCACTTACGCTTTTAGCCGTACCCCGAAATCATCGAGACGTAAGCAGTAAGCCCGCAGGGGCGGGAAGAAAAAACCTTTGATCACCTTCAACATCGCACAATGGCGTGCCTGGGCACCTGGCCTGACCAGCGTCGAAGACTGGCAACACTGGAGCCGCGAGCCGGTCCTGCTGCCCGATAACGACGAAGTCCCGGACGTATCGTTCCTGCCTGCCATGCAGCGCCGACGCCTGGGCCGCATGGCAAGGATGGCCTTTGCCGTCGCCTGGCCGCTGGCCGAGGGCCATGAGCAACTGCCTCTGGTGTTTGTTTCTCGCCACGGAGAAACCCCACGCACGTTCGATATCCTGCGCGACCTGGCGGCCGGCGAGCCCTTGTCACCTACCCAGTTCAGCCTGTCAGTGCATAACGCGGTGATCGGCCTGTGGTCGATCATGCGTGGCTCTACCTGCGAGATGACCGCCCTGGCTGCGGCGGGCGACGGCCTTGAGCACGGCGTTTTCGAAGCTGCGACGCTGCTGGCCGAAGGTGCGCCTGCGGTGCTGCTGGTGGTCACTGAAGAACAACCGCCGCAGGCCTATGCCCAGTGGGTCGACGACGTGCCTTTTCCCTACGCGGTCGGCTTGCTGCTGACCCCGGGCCAGGACTGGCAGTTGTCCCTGCACAGCAATGATCAAGGTACGCCGCAACCTGACTGGCCCCATGCATTGAACCTGTTGCGCATGTTGCACACTAACCAACCCGCTTGTCGCCATCCATGGAAAAACCGCTTATGGAACTGGCAACACAATCATTGAACAAAGGCCGCGACTCCTACTGGTGGCGGCTGTCTGCCACGGCTATCAGCTTCGCCCTGTTCGGGATTGGCGGGTTGTGCCTGCGCGTGCTGATTTTCCCGTTGCTGGCCTGCCTGCCGGGCGACAAGGCCAGCCACCAGCGCCGCGCCAGACAGACCATTAGTCTGCTGTTCTGGCGCTTCATTCGCGTCATGGCGCGCATGGGCGTGCTGACCTACGACGTACAGGGTGCCGAAAACCTGGGGCGCCCCGGCCAGATGATTATCGCCAACCACCCCTCGTTGATCGACGTGGTATTCCTGATCGGCCTGGTGCGTGATGCCAACTGCGTGGTCAAGCGCGGCCTCTGGGACAACCCCTGTACCCGTGGGCCGGTGCGCCGTGCGGGCTACATCAGCAACGACGGCAGCATCGACATGCTTGATCTGGCGGTCAACAGCCTGCAATCAGGGCAATCGCTGGTCATCTTCCCTGAAGGCACCCGCACCACGCCGGGCCAACCGCCAGCGTTTCACCGGGGCGCCGCCGCCATTGCCTTGCGCGGCGCCCGGCTGATTACCCCGGTCACCATCAAGGTCAGCCCCACGACCCTGACCAAAGCCGAACCCTGGTACCGCATCCCGCAACGCCGCGTGCACTTCAGCCTGCGGGTGGGGACCGATATCGATCCGCAGCGTTTTACCGAGATGGGCCCGCCGCCGTTGGCGTCGCGCAAGCTCAACGACTACCTGCATGACTATTTCATCAAGGAGCTCGCCTCAGATGAGCGATCTGCACCGTGACATCAAACAACTGATCATCGACGCCCTGGGCCTTGAAGACATCAGCACCCACGACATTGGCAACGACCAGACCCTGTTCGGCGAAGGCCTGGGCCTGGACTCAGTCGATGCCCTGGAACTGGGTCTGGCCATCCAGAAGCGCTACGGCATCAAGATCGACGCCGAAGCCAAGGACACCCGCTCGCATTTCACCAGCGTCGACAGCCTCGCGGCCTTCGTCAGCGCCAGACAATCGGCCTGAGGACTGAGCATGCAAACCCGTGACGATATTTTCGAGACCCTGCGCAGCGCAATGGTCGAGCTGTTCGAAATCGAGCCCGAGCGCGTGACGCTGGAAGCCAACCTGTATCAGGACCTGGAAATCGACAGCATTGATGCCGTGGACCTGATCGACCACATCAAACGCAAGACCGGGAAAAAGATCGCCGCCGAGGAATTCAAGTCGGTACGCACGGTCAATGACGTGGTCGACGCGGTGTACCGGCTGGTCAACTCTGCCGCATGAAGCGGCTGATCGGCCTGCTGCTGGTGCTGATCGGTGTGCTCTATCCGTTTGTCGTGTACTTCGGCATAGAGCACTTCGCGCCCTGGCAGTTCGCGTTGCTGCTCGGTGGCCTGTGGCTGGCCAGGGTACTGACCGGCGAGCGACGCACCGCCAGCCTGGCGATGGCCGTGGTCGCGCTGAGCTTCTGTGCGTTGCTCGCGCTGCTCGACAGCCCGGTGCTGCTGCGCTGGTATCCGGTGCTGATCAGCGGCTTCATGCTTTGCCTGTTTGGCGCCAGCCTGATTCAGGGACCGCCGGTCGTTGAACGCCTGGCACGGTTGAGCGACCCGGATTTACCCGAGGTCGCCATTCGCTATACGCGGCAGGTGACGTGGGTATGGTGCGGTTTTTTTCTGTTCAACGGCCTGACCGCCACGGTCCTGACCCTTTGGGCACCGTTGCACTGGTGGGCGCTATGGACCGGACTGCTTTCTTACGGACTGATGGGCCTGCTGTTCGCAGGCGAATGGATTGTTCGTCGCCGAGTCAGAGGCGGCGCCTGAAATGAATGCCATGAACTGGTTAAATCTTGAACACCTGCTGCTCGATGAGTCGCCGGACCGCCTGCTGTGCCAGGACCCTGACCTGACCCTCGGCCAGCTACGCCGCCAAGCCCTGTGCGCCGCTGCCGGCCTGCAAGCCCGTGGCATCCGCCATCTGGCCATCCACCTGGAAGACGCAGGCGAACTGGCCATCGCCCTGTTGGCCGCCTGGCGCGCCGGGGTCAGTGTGCTGCTGCCCGCCGACCTGCAGGCCGAGACCCGCGAACGCTGGAACCCTCAAGTCGACCTGTGGCTCAGCGAACAGCCGGGCGATACCCGCCTGGGCCAGCTGTACGACGCCGAACCCTTGCCTGCCGCACGGCTCGACCTGGACCAGTGCAGCCTGAGCCTGTGCACTTCCGGCTCCAGCGGCGAGCCCAAGCGCATCGACAAACGGCTGCGCCAACTGGACAACGAAGTCCGGGGCCTGGAGCAACTGTGGGGCGCTGAACTGGGTAACGCCTGCATGATCGGCAGTGTCGCCGCGCAGCACATCTATGGTCTGCTGTTCCGGGTGCTTTGGCCGCTGTGCGCCGGGCGTCAATGGGTTCGGCGGCAGTTGCCGTTCCCGGAGGACCTGCAACGCGCCAGCCTGGACTATCCGGCCTTCGCCTGGGTCGCCAGCCCGGCGCTGCTCAAGCGCATGGGGGACAACCTCGACTGGCCAGCGCTGAGCAAGGTACGCCGGGTGTTCTCATCCGGTGGCGCGCTGCCCGCAGACGCCGCGCTCAGCCTGCAACAGCGTCTGGGCCAGTGGCCGTGCGAGATCTTCGGCAGCTCAGAAACCGGCGGTATTGCCTGGCGCCAGGGCGAAACGCTCTGGCAGGCGTTTGCCGGTGTGCAGTTGACCCAGGACGCTGAGGGCGCGCTGCAAGTCTGCTCGCCTTACCTCGCCCCGGGTCATGTCGAACAGACCGCCGATGCCGCTCGCTTTGAGGCCGATGGCCGCTTCGAACTGCTGGGCCGTCTGGACCGCATCGTCAAACTGGAAGAGAAACGCATCTCGCTGCCGTCGCTGGAACAGGCACTGGTCAATCATGCCTGGATCAGCGAAGCGCGGCTCGGCGTAGTCCGTGAGAACCGTGCCTATCTGGGCGCCCTGGTGGTGCTCAGCGAAAGTGGCTTGCATGCCTTGCGTAATCTGGGCCGCCGCGCCCTGACCGAGACCTTGCGCAACCACCTGACTAATCATTGTGAGGCGCTGGCCTTGCCGCGGCGCTGGCGGCTGCTGCGTCAGTTGCCGCTGAGCGACCAGGGCAAATTGCCTCAGGCACTGGTCGATACCCTGCTGGCCGCACCGCGTGGCAAGGCCCCCGAGGTGCTGGAGCACAAGGCCCAGGACGACGGCCTGCAGATCGAGTTGCAGGTGCCACCGGATCTGGCCTGCTTTACCGGCCATTTCCCACGTACGCCGGTCCTGCCTGGCGTGACCCAGGTCGACTGGGCACTGGAGTTCGGCCAGCGCCTGCTTGAGCTGCCGCCGCGCTTTGCCGGTATGGAAGTGCTCAAGTTCCAGCAACTGGTGCGCCCCGGCGACCGTTTGACCCTGACCCTGCGCTTCGACGCAGCCCGCAGCAAGCTGCATTTCGCCTACCACAACCAGCATCAGGCGCCCTGCTCCAGCGGCCGGATCGTGCTGCAAGACAGCGCCACGGAAACCGCTCATGCATAAGCCCTGTGCGGTGATACCAGTGTTCAACCACGAGCTGGCAGTGCCCAACGTGGTCAAGGCCCTGCGCGCTGCCGGCCTGCCATGCGTGCTGGTCGATGACGCCAGCAGTCAGGCCTGCGCTCAGGTCCTGCAAGCACTGGCCAAGGAAGACGGCGTGCACCTGATTCGTCTGCAGACCAATCAGGGCAAGGGCGGCGCCGTGATGGCCGGCTTTCAGGAGGCGGCGCAACGTGGCTACAGCCACGCCTTGCAGGTCGACGCCGATGGCCAGCATGACCTGAGCGACATCGGACGTTTTCTGGAACTGTCCCGGCAACACCCCAAGGCGCTGATCTGCGGTTATCCACAATATGACCAGAGCGTGCCCAAAGGCCGCTTGTATGCCCGCTACCTGACCCATGTGTGGGTGTGGATCAACACCCTGTCGCTGCAGATCCGCGATTCGATGTGCGGCTTTCGGGTCTACCCGCTGGGGCCGGTGCTGCGCCTGATCGATACGGTGCAACTGGGCCGGCGCATGGATTTCGACACCGAGATTCTGGTCCGTCTGGCATGGCGCCACCAGCCGATGCACTGGCTGCCGACCAAGGTGCATTATCCCGAGGATGGCTTGTCGCACTTTCGCCTTTTTCACGACAACGCACTGATTTCCAAGATGCACACCAAGCTGTTCTTCGGCATGTTAGTGCGGGCGCCGGTGTTGCTATGGCGCAAGGTGCGGCCATGAGCCAGCAACCGAAACGACACTGGGCCGACCGCGAAGAGCGCGGCAGCTTCGCGCTGATGAAGCTCACCGCCTGGGCGGTACGGATACTTGGCCGGCGCCTGCTCAGCCCGGTGCTGTACGGCATTGTGCTGTACTTCTTCATTTTTGGCCGCAGCGCCCGGCACGCCATCGCCGAGTTCCAGCAAAACCTTGCCGACTGGAGCGGCAAGCCTGAACTGCGCCCCAGCCAGTGGCGGGTGTTCCGCCAGTTCATGGCCTTTGCCGAAGCCTTGCTCGACAAGCTCGATGTGTGGAACGGCAAGCTGGGCATCGAACAGATCCGCATCGACGACCCCGCCCTGCTGCGCAATCAACTGCGTGGTCAGCGCGGCCAGATGCTGGTCGGTGCCCACCTGGGTAACCTTGAAGTGTGCCGCGCCCTGGCCGAACTGGGCGAAAAGGTCACCATGAACGTGCTGGTGCACACCAAGCACGCCGAACGCTTCAATCGCCTGTTGGGCGAAGCCGGGGCGACCAATCTGCGGCTGGTCCAGGTCAGTGAACTGGACCCGGCCATCATGCTGCAACTGAGCCAGCGCCTGGACGACGGCGAATGGCTGGCCATTGCGGGCGACCGCGTGCCGTTGCATGGCGGGCGCACCGTGCAGGCTGATTTTCTCGGCAAGCCGGCGGCCTTCCCGCAAGGCCCCTGGCTGCTGGCCGGGCTGCTCAAGTGCCCGGTGAACCTGTTTTTCTGCCTCAAGGACGCCCAGGGCTATCGCGTGGTCCTGGAGCCGTTCACCGAATCGGTCCAGTGGCGGCGCAGCGACCGTGCTCAAGTCATTGCCCACTGGGCTGCCCGCTACGCCGAACGGCTGGCCCACTACTGCCTGCAAGCCCCGCAGCAGTGGTTCAATTTCTATCCTTTCTGGAAGTCCGATGAATCATCCAGCTCATGACCCCGTGACCTTCGGCGCCCTGGCGCTGAGCATCGAACAGGTAGTGGCCGTCGCCAACCGTCAGGCGCCGACCGTGCTGCAAGCCGATGCCCAGTACCGGGCGCGCATCACTCGCGGGGCGCAGTTCCTCGACTCGTTGCTGGACAAGGAAGGCGTGATCTACGGCGTGACCACCGGTTATGGCGACTCTTGCGTGGTGGCTGTGCCCCTGCAGCACGTCGAAGCCCTGCCCCGGCATTTGTATACCTTCCACGGCTGCGGGCTGGGCAAGCTGCTGGACGAACGCGCCACCCGCGCCGTGCTCGCTGCGCGCTTGCAGTCGCTGTGCCACGGCATGTCCGGGGTGCGTATCGAGTTGCTGGAGCGCTTGCAGGCGTTTATCGAACATGACGTGCTGCCGCTGATCCCGGAAGAAGGCTCGGTGGGCGCCAGCGGCGACCTGACCCCGTTGTCTTATGTGGCCGCCACGCTGTCCGGCGAGCGCGAGGTGATGTTCCGCGGCCAGCGTCGCCCGGCGCTTGAGGTGCATCGCGAACTGGGCTGGGAGCCGCTGGTGCTGCGCCCCAAGGAAGCCCTGGCGTTGATGAATGGCACCGCGGTGATGACCGGCCTGGCCTGCCAGGCGTTTGCCCGGGCTGACTACCTGCTGCAACTGGCCACGCGCATCACCGCAATGAACGTCATCGCCCTGCAAGGCAACCCGGAACACTTCGACGAGCGCCTGTTTGCAGCCAAGCCGCACCCAGGCCAGACCCAGGTCGCGGCCTGGCTGCGTCAGGACCTGGCCATCGACGCCCCCACCGCGCCGCTGCACCGCCTGCAAGACCGTTACTCGCTGCGCTGCGCGCCGCATGTGCTTGGCGTGTTGGCCGACAGCCTGGGCTGGTTGCGCTCGTTCATCGAGACCGAACTCAACAGCGCCAACGACAACCCGATCATCGACGGCGACCACGAGCGGGTGCTGCACGGCGGGCACTTCTACGGTGGCCATATCGCCTTTGCCATGGACAGCCTGAAAAACCTGGTGGCCAACGTCGCCGACCTGCTCGACCGGCAACTGGCCCTGCTGGTCGACGTGCGTTACAACCACGGCCTGCCGAGCAACCTGTCCGGCGCCAGTGCCGAACGGGCGATGATCAACCACGGCTTCAAGGCCGTGCAGATCGGCGCCAGTGCCTGGACTGCCGAAGCGCTGAAAAACACCCTGCCGGCCAGCGTGTTCTCGCGCTCCACCGAGTGCCATAACCAGGACAAGGTGAGCATGGGCACCATTGCTGCACGTGATGCTATCCGGGTATTGGAACTCACCGAGCAGGTCGCAGCAGCGACCCTGCTGGCGGCCAATCAGGGCCTGTGGCTGCGCAGCCGCGAAGCCGACGCCAGGCCGCTGCCGGCAGCGCTGGCCAGCATGCATGCGCAGCTTGGCGAAGAATTCCCGCCGGTCATCGACGACCGGGGTCTGGAAGGCGAATTGCGCCTGTGCCTGCAACGCATCAGCGAGCGCCACTGGAGGCTGCATGCGCAGTAAAGGACTGATCGACGTCGACACTGAAGTGGTGGTGCCGTTTTTCGATGTCGACATGATGAACATCGTCTGGCACGGCCACTACGTCAAATACCTCGAAGTGGCGCGCTGTGCGTTGCTCGATCATATCGGCCACAACTACACCAGGATGCTCGAATCCGGCTACGGCTGGCCGGTCATTGATATGCAATTGCGCTACATGCGCGGCGCGGTGTTCGGCCAGAAACTGATCGTGCGCGCCAGCCTGGTGGAATGGGAAAACCGCCTGAAGATCAACTACCTGATCAGCGATGCCAGCACCGGTGAGCGCATGACCCGCGCCAGCACCGTACAGGTTGCGGTGGCCGTCGACAGCCGCGAGATGCAGTTGGCCTCGCCCAAGGCTTTCACCGACGCCGTACAAAAGGCGCTGGCAAACGAGGGCCGGGTATGAAACGTCTATTCGCCACACTGATGCTGATGTGCCTGGCTGCACAGACCTGGGCCTTCGACCTGCAACAACTGAGCGAGCAGTTGTCCCGGCCTGCGGCCATCGAGGGGCGGTTTATCCAGGAAAAACACCTGCGCGCCCTGCCCCAGCCGCTGACCAGCACCGGGCGTTTTGTCCTGGCCCGTGACTTCGGCCTGCTGTGGCTGCTCGAAACACCGCTCAAGCAGGATTACCGCATCACCGCCAACGGTATCGCCCGCCGCGAGGCGCAGGGCTGGCAGATGCTGCCGAACAAGAGTGCCGGCGCCGAGCACAACCGTCTGTTCCTGGCGGTGCTGCAAGGTGACAGCAGCGGATTGCAGCGTGATTTCGAACTGCAACTCAGCGGTGATGCACAGGACTGGAAACTGACCCTGCTGCCACGCTCACTGTTGCTGCAACAGATCTTTCGCCAGATCAATATCGACGGCGGCGAACTGGTCAGGCAGATCGAACTGCTCGAAGCCCAGGGCGACCGCACGGTGCTGAAAATGATCGACAGCCATAGCGTTCCGGCGCTGAGCGATACCCAGCGTGCTGATTTCAAATCCTGAGCGGCGCCTGCCGCGCCTGTTCCTGCTGATCCTGCTCGGCGTGCTGGCACTGGCCGGCTGGCAGTGGCGTGATGGCGCGCCGCTGTCGGCCAACCTCATGGAACTGGTGCCGGGCGGACGTCCTGATCCGCTGGAGCTGCGCGCCGAGCAGCGCATGCAGGAGCCGATGAATCGCGAAATGCTGGTGCTGGTCGGCCACCCCGAGCGCCAGCAAGCCATTGAACTGACCAAGCAACTGGCCGCGCAGTGGCAGGCCAGCGGGCTGTTCGAAAAGGTCCAATGGAACCTGCAGGCTGACCTGCCGGCCATCCGCGAACAATTGCTCGCCGGCCGGCTAGCCATGCTCCCGGCGGCGGACCGCACACTGCTGATCGAACAACCCGAGGCGTTCATCCAGCAACGCCTGCAAAGCCTGTTTGACCCCTTTGCCGGTTTCAGCCTGGTACCGAGTCAGGACGACTGGCTGGGCCTGACCGGACGCATCCAGAGCAACCTGCCGCGCACCGGCAGCGTCGAACCGGACCTGGCCAGCGGTGCGCTGCTGGCCCAGGCCGACGGCAAGCAATGGGTGTTGCTGCGGGTACGCACCCCAGGCGATGCGTTTGACATGCAGTTGCCGGGGCAGGTCGCCGGCCTGTTGAGCCTGGCCCGTGAACAGGCCGCCCAGGCCGGCGGGCAGTTACTGGCGGCCAGCGGGCTGCTGTATGCCGCGGCGGGTCAGCAACAAGCCAAACAGGAAATCAGCTGGGTCGGCGGTGGCGCCACGGCAGGCATCCTGCTGTTGCTGCTATTGGCTTTTCGCCGCTGGCGCGTGCTGCTGGCGTTCGTCCCGGTGCTGGTCGGCATGCTGTTCGGCAGCGTCGCCTGCGTACTGCTGTTCGGCAAGATGCACGTCATGACCCTGGTACTGGGTTCGAGCCTGATCGGCGTCGCCGTCGATTATCCGCTGCACTACCTGTCCAAGAGCTGGAGCCTCAAGCCCTGGCGTGCCTGGCCGGCCTTGCGCCTGACCCTGCCGGGGCTGACCCTGAGCCTGATCACCAGTTGTATCGGCTATCTGGCGCTGGCCTGGACACCCTTTCCTGCCTTGACTCAGATCGCTGCGTTTTCCGCCGCTGGCCTGATCGGCGCTTACCTGGCGGCGGTGTGCCTGCTGCCGGCGCTGCTGGCCAAAACTGAGCTGCGCCCGGCGCAGTGGCCGCTGACGCTGGCGCAACGCCTGCTGGATATACGCAGCGCCTTGCTGCGCCGGGTCAACACACCGCTGTTGCTGGTTGCGCTGTTGGCGTTCTGCGCCGCGGGCCTGTGGCAACTGACCACCCGCAACGACATTCGCCAATGGGTTTCCGCCCCCCAGGCGCTGACCGACGAAGCGCAAAGCATTGCGCGGATTACCGGTTATCAGCCGACCAGCCAGTTCTTCCTGATTCGCGGCCGCGACGAGCAGCAATTGCTGGAGCGCCAGAACGCCCTGACCCAACGCCTCGACGCGTTGATCGGCAGCGGCAAACTGCGCGGTTACATGGCGATCAACCAATTGCTGGCCTCACCGGAAGACCAAAAGGCGCTGCATGCCGCCTTGCCGCAACTGGCGCAGCACTGGCAAGCGCTGCTGGCGCTCGGGGTGTCCAGCGAAACCCTGCAGGCCGAACTGGCTGAACTCCAGGCACTGCCCGTCCAGCCCATCGACCAGGCTCTGGCCGGGCCGCTGAGCGAAGCCTGGCGGCCACTCTGGCTGGGCCGTAACAACGAGGGCGTGGCGGCTATCGTCAGCCTGCAAGGGCTGGGCAACCCGGCCCTGTTGCAGGCTCAGGCCGAAGGGCTGCCAGGCGTGCATCTGGTTGACCGCCTGGGGGCACTCAATGCGGTGTTCGCCCAGACCCAGATCAGCGCCGCCGAACTCAAACTGCTGTCGTGCATCCTGATCATTGCCCTGTTGATCGCCCCCTTCGGTTTCGGCGGCGCAGTACGCATCGTGACCCTGCCACTGCTGGCCGCCTTGTGCAGCCTGGCAAGCCTCGGCTGGCTGGGTCAGCCGCTGACCCTGTTTAGCCTGTTCGGCCTGCTGCTGGTCACCGCGATCAGCGTCGATTACGCGATTCTCATGCGTGAGCAGGTCGGTGGGGCGGCGGTCAGTCTGCTCGGCACCTTGCTGGCGGCCATCACCACCTGGTTGTCGTTCGGCCTGCTGGCGCTGTCGCAGACCCCGGCGATCAGCAACTTCGGGCTGTCGGTGAGCCTTGGGCTGGTCTTCAGTTTTCTGCTCGCGCCGTGGGCAAGCCCCCGCCATGCCCCGGATCATCAGGAGCTGCAATCATGCTGATTCTGCTGTTCTGGCTCATGGCCCTGCTGGCGTTTGCCGGCGCGACCTGGCTGGGCAAGCGGCTGGGACTGATACCGATCGTCAGTCAGCTGTTGCTGGCAACCTTCGGCCTGCCGCTGTTGATGTTGTTGTGGGTCGAGCCGCACTGGCAACTGAGCGGCGCCCAACTGATCGAACCGGTATGGCTCAAGACCCTCTATGGCCTGGCCTTCGCCCTGGTGCTGGGGCATATCCTCAGTGATGTGGTCGACGTCGCGCTGGACCGGCAAAGCCTCAAGGTGGCGCTGCCGAGCTTTGTAGTGCCGTTCATCTGTGGGGTAGCCTGCGCAGTGTGGCTGCTGCCCGAGCAGCGCTGGATCAGCGATCTTGCGGTGGGGCTGGTGTTCGCCATTACCGCCATTCCGGTGTTGTACCTGTACCTGAACCACATCAACTACCCGCCAGCTGCCACCCGCCGGCTGGTGCAGGCCGCGATTCTCATCGACCTGGCCTGCTGGAGCCTGTTCGCCCTGGCCCAAGGCAGCCTGCACCTGAGCAGCCTGTTGCTGCCGCTGCTGATGGCTTGCACACCCCTGCTGCTGCGCCTGCTGGGCATTCGCCAGCCGCTGGTCTACAGCCTGGGCTTTTTCGCTCTGCTGGTACTGGCCGAGCACTACAAACTCAACGCGCTGGTTTTCGGCATCGGTTACCTGATGTGCATGAGCCGCCTCAAGCAAGCCTGGGTCCTGCCGATCAAACCCGCTGTGCTGGCCCTGCTGCAAAATTACCTGGCCGTGCCGTTGCTGCTGACCTTCGGTCTGGTACAGATCAATGTGCATAGCGCCATGGGCGAACTGGACGGCCTGCTACTGACGGCGCTGATTGGGGTGCCGATTGTCGCCAAGCTGCTCGGCAACTGGCTGGGGCTGCGCTGGGCACCGCCTTCGTACCCCGGCGCCAGCCGCTGGCGCGAATGCGTGCTGCTGAATATTCGTGGCCTGAGCGAGATCGTGTTTCTCAACATGCTGCTGCAACAGCAACTGATCAGTCAGGCGTTGTACCTGGCGCTGATGCTGATGAGCCTGCTGGCCACGCTGATGCCCGCCTTGGCGGGCCTGGGCCGCAAGAACCTTTCATTCGCCACTGCCACCGACAAACCGGTAAGGAATCGCTGTGCCAATCACTGATATGCAAAGCCGCACGGTCGTGGTCATCGGTGCAGGCCCGGCCGGCGCGATTGCCGCCGCCCTGCTCAAACGCAAGGGCCACGACGTACTGATCATCGAGCGCCAGGCATTTCCGCGGTTCTCCATCGGCGAGAGCCTGCTGTCGCACTGCCTGGATTTCGTCGAAGAAGCCGGCATGCTCGACGCCGTGCAGGCCGCAGGTTTTCAGTTCAAGAACGGCGCCGCGTTTGCCTGTGGCGATCAGTACTCGGCGTTCGATTTTGGCGAGGGTTTCAGCCAGGGCAAACCGAGCACCTTCCAGGTGCAACGCGCCGACTTCGACCAGTTGCTGGCCGACCAGGCCGCCCTGCAGGGTGTGGAAATCCGCTATCTGCAAGAAATCGTCAGCGCCGACTTCAACGCCGCCCAACCGGTGCTGCAAGTGCGCCGCGAGGATGGCAGCCAGTACGCGCTGCAGGCCGGTTTCGTCCTCGATGCCAGCGGTTACGGGCGGGTGCTGCCGCGCCTGCTGGACCTGGAGGCGCCGTCGGACTTCCCCCTGCGCCGTGCGGTGTTCACCCATGTCGAGGACCATATCCAGAGCCCGCCCTTCGACCGCAACAAGATTCTGGTCAGCGTCCACCCCGAGCACCGCGACGTGTGGTTCTGGACCATCCCGTTCAGCAACGGCCGCTGCTCCCAGGGCGTGGTGGCCAGCGCCGAGCGCTTCAAAGACAAACCCGAAGACCTCGATGCCTGCCTGCGCGCCTTCATCGATGAAACCCCGAGCCTGCGCAATACCCTCAAAGACGCTGTATGGGATACCCCGGCGCGGACCATCGGCGGCTATGCAGCCAACGTCAAGACCCTGCACGGGCCGGGGTTTGCCTTGCTCGGCAATGCCGCCGAGTTCCTCGACCCGGTGTTTTCTTCGGGCGTAACCATTGCCATGCGTTCCGCGAGCATGGCCGCCAACCTGCTCGATCAGCAGTTGCGTGGCGAGCAGGTCGACTGGGAAAACGACTTCGCCATACCGCTCAAGCGTGGGGTGGATACCTTCCGCGCCTACGTCGAAGGCTGGTACGACGGCAGCTTCCAGGACGTGATTTTCTTCAAAGACTCGCAACCGGAAATCCGCGCGATGATCAGCTCGATTCTCGCCGGCTACGCCTGGGACCTGCGCAATCCGTTTGTCAGCGAACCCAAACGGCGGCTGCGCATGCTTACCGAGATTTGCGCAGGTGAGGCGTCATGAACAGCCGGTTCCTGAGCGACAGTTACGTCGAAGAAACCCGTTTCGGCTTCTGGTTTCTGCGCAGCCACACCTGGCAGCACCATGTGTTGCGCGTAGCAATCAATGACCTGCGCGGGCTGTTCGACACGCCGCTGCCCACGGATGCTGTGTTGCTCGACGCCGGTTGCGGCCAGGGCAAGTCATTCCGTTATTTGCAGCAAACCTTCCAGCCGGCGCGGATCATCGGTCTGGACGCTGACCCGCACAGCCTGGAACTGAGCCGCCAGGAAGCAGCCCGCCTGGGTCTGGAGGTCGAGTTGATCGGCAGCGACTGCGCGGTGTTGCAGTTGCCCGATGCCAGTGTCGATTTGCTGTTCTGCCACCAGACCTTTCACCATCTGGTCGAGCAAGAGCAAGCACTGGCCGAGTTCTACCGGGTGCTCAAGCCCGGCGGCTATCTGCTGTTTGCCGAGTCCACCGAGGCGTATATCGACACCTGGGTAATCCGCTGGCTGTTCCGCCACCCGATGCATGTGCAGAAAAGCGCCGCCCAGTACCTCGACATGCTGCGTAAGCAGGGCTTCGAGTTCAGCGCGGGCAATGTCTCCTACCCGTACTTGTGGTGGAGTCGCGCCAAGGACTTTGGCCTGCTGGAGCGTTTGAAGCTGTGTAAACCCAAGCCGTTTGGCCAGCGTGAAGAGACCCTGGTCAATGCCGTGGTGCGCAAGCCTCTGCCGGATACGACGCAATGATCCGTATTTTGATCCTGACCCTGTTGCTGCTCGGCGGCTGCGCCAGTCAGGCGCCGTTGCCGGTCGGGACCCCGGACCTGCAACTGCCCCGGCAACTGCATGTGCAGCGCGTCCAGGCCGGGCAAAGCCAGGACTGGTTGCTGATCATCCAGCAAGAGAGCGGCGGCCTGCGCTGGTCGATGATGGACCCGCTGGGTATTCCCCAGGCCCGCCAGCGCCTGATCGACGGCCAATGGCAGGCTGACGGCCTGTTGCCGCCCAATCCCGAAGCCCGCGAATTGTTCGCCGCTTTACTGTTCGCCATGACCCCGGAGCATGAGCTGCCGGCACGCTACCCAAGTGCCCGGCAGCAAGGCACACTGCGCCGCCTGGATTCGCGCTGGCAGGTCGAATTCCGCTCGCCTGAGGTGTTCAGCCTGACGCTGGCGCCTGCGCGCGACCAGCCCGTGCACTTCAATATCAGCCCACTCAGTAACGGGACCACACCATGACCGCCTACCTCAACGAGCTGGGCCTGGTCTGCGCACTGGGCAACAACCGCCAGGACGTGGCACGCAAGCTGTTTGCCGGCGACAGCGCCGGGATGGTCTGCGAGTCGGGCTGGATCCCCGGCCACAGCCTGCCGGTGGGCAGCGTCGACCTCGACCTGCCGGTGATTCCCGAGCAGCTCAGCGCCCACAGCCGCAACAATCAGTTGCTGCTGGCGGCCGCCCAACAGATCGAAGACCCGATACGCGCCGCCATCGCCCGCTACGGGGCAGGCCGGGTTGGGGTGATCCTCGGCACCAGCACCTCAGGCATCGACGAGGCCAGCCGCAGCATGGGCAGTTGGCTGCGCGACAAGAGCTTTCCTGAACACTACGACTACCGCCAGCAGGAACTCGGCGCACCGGCCAGCTTCCTCGCGCAGTGGCTTGGCCTCAGCGGTCCGGCCTATGTGATTTCAACGGCCTGCACGTCCAGTGCCCGAGCCTTGCTCAGCGCTCGCCGCGCGCTGGACATGGGGCTGTGCGACGCAGTGTTGTGCGGCGGTGTCGACAGCCTGTGCAAGCTGACCCTCAACGGCTTCCACGCCCTTGAAGCGGTGTCTGCGCAGCGCTGCAATCCGTTCTCGCGCAACCGCGATGGCATCAACATAGGCGAAGCTGCGGTGCTGTTTCTAATGACCCGCCAGGCCAGCCAGAGCCACAGCATTGCCTTGCTCGGTGCCGGCGCCAGCAGCGATGCACACCATATCTCGGCCCCCGAGCCAAGCGGTCGCGGCGCCCGCGAGTCAATGCAACGCGCGCTGGACAAGGCCGGCCTGCAGGCCGGGCAAATCAGCTACCTGAACCTGCATGGCACCGCCACCCAGCACAACGACGCAATGGAGAGTCTGGCGGTACACGCGCTGTTTCCCGATGGCGTACCCTGCTCGTCGACCAAACCCTTGAGCGGCCACACGCTCGGTGCGGCCGGCGCCCTGGAAGCGGCGTTCTGCTGGCTGAGCCTGGCCCAGGACAATACCGATTCCGCGCTACCGCCGCATGTCTGGGACGGCCAGGCCGACCCGCAACTGCCAGTGCTGCACTGGACCACCGCCAACTCGCGCCTGAGTCGTGCAACACCGCGCTACCTGATGAGCAACTCGTTTGCCTTCGGGGGCAATAACATCAGCCTGATTATCGGAGACGCGCCATGATCGACTGGCCGATCGCCGAACTGGTGCCGCACGCTGCTGACATGATTCTTATCGATCAGGTGCTGGCCTTCGACGACGAAACCATCCAGACCCGCCTGACGGTTCGCCCCGATGGCCCCTTCAATCGCCCTGACGGCAGCCTGCCGGCATGGATCGGCATCGAACTGATGGCCCAGAGCGTGGCGGCGTTTGCCGGCTGCCAGGCGCGCTTGCGCGGCGAGCCGGTGCAACTGGGTTTTCTGCTCGGCACCCGCAAGTACGAATGCAACGTCGAACACTTCCCCCATGGTAGCGAACTGACCATCCACGCCCGGCGTTCATTGCAGGACGACAGTGGCATGGGTGTGTTCGAATGCACCTTGAGCGGCCCGGACATCGAAGTGTTTGCCCGCCTCAATGTCTATTGCCCACCCAACGCTGCCGACTATCTGGCCGAAGGAGCCGTTAATGACTGACACGATTCTGGTCACCGGTTCAAGCCGCGGCATCGGCCGGGCCATCGCCCTGCGCCTGGCAAGGTCTGGTTACGACCTGGTGCTGCATTGCCGTAGCGGCCGGGCCGAGGCCGACGCGGTCCAGGCCGAAATTCACGCTCTGGGCCGTCAGGCGCGGGTGCTGCAGTTCGATGTGTCCGACCGAGCCGCCTGCAAGACCCTGCTTGAGCAGGACGTGGAAACCCATGGCGCTTATTACGGCGTGGTACTCAACGCCGGGCTGACCCGCGACGGCGCCTTCCCGGCCTTGGGCGATGACGACTGGGACCAGGTGCTGCGCACCAACCTGGACGGCTTCTACAACGTGCTGCACCCGCTGAGCATGCCGATGATCCGCCGCCGCGCCGCCGGCCGGATTGTCTGCATCACCTCGGTGTCCGGGCTGATCGGCAACCGTGGCCAGGTCAACTACAGTGCCTCCAAAGCCGGACTGATCGGCGCCGCCAAGGCGCTGGCCATCGAACTGGCCAAGCGCAAGATCACCGTCAACTGCGTGGCCCCGGGCCTGATCGACACGGCAATGCTGGATGACAACGTGCCCGTCGAAGAACTGCTGAAAATGATCCCCGCACAGCGTATGGGCACCCCGGAAGAAGTCGCCGGCGCGGTGAATTTCCTGATGTCTGCCGAAGCGGCTTACATCACCCGCCAGGTTCTGGCCGTCAACGGAGGCCTGTGCTGATGAAACGCGTGGTCGTCACCGGCATGTCTGGCATCACTTCTCTGGGCAGCGACTGGGACAGCATCGAGGCCAACTTCAGCGCCAACCGCAGCGGCATCCGGCGGATGGACGAGTGGGATCGTTTTAGCGAGCTCAATACCCGGCTGGCCGGGCCTGTGGATAACTTCGAAGTGCCCGCACACTGGACGCGCAAGCAGTTGCGCAGCATGGGTCGGGTCTCGCGGCTGGTGGTCGCCGCGTCCGAGCAAGCCCTGAGCGATGCCGGGTTGCTCAACGACCCGATCATTCGTGACGGGCGCATGGGCACCGCCTGCGGCTCGTCCACCGGCAGTACCGAAGAGATCAAAGCGTTCGGCAACATGCTGCTCAACTCGGTAGCCGATGGCCTGAACGCCAACTCCTATGTACGCATGATGCCGCACACCACAGCGGCGAACATCAGCATCTTCTTCGGCCTTACCGGGCGCCTGATTCCGACCTCCAGCGCCTGCACCAGTGGCAGCCAGGGCATCGGCTACGCCTATGAAGCGATCAAGTTCGGCCGCTTGCCGATGATGCTGGCCGGCGGCGGCGAAGAGCTCTGCCCGACCGAGGCGATGGTGTTTGACGCCCTGTATGCCACCAGCCTGAAGAACGATGCACCGCACACCAGCCCACGGCCCTACGACAGTGGCCGCGACGGCCTGGTCATCGGTGAAGGCGCTGGCATGCTGGTGCTTGAAGAACTGGAACATGCCCTGGCGCGCGGAGCCCGGATTCATGCCGAGATCGTCGGCTTCGGCAGTAATGCCGACGGTGCCCACAGCACCCGCCCCGAACAAGTGACCATGCGCCGGGCCATGGAACTGGCGCTGGAAGATGCCGGCCTGCCAACGGCGGCCATCGGTTACGTCAATGGCCACGGCACCGCCACCGAACAGGGCGATATCGCCGAAACCCTGGCCACCAGCGAACTGTTCGGCGCCAGAATGCCCATCAGTTCACAGAAAAGCTTTCTCGGCCACACATTGGGCGCCTGTGGGGCACTTGAGTCGTGGTTCAGCATCGAAATGCTCAAGCGTGACCGCTACATCCATACCCTGAACCTGGATGCAGTCGATCCGCAGTGTGGCGAACTCGATTACCTCAAAGGTGAACCCCGGGTGATGAGCCACGAGTATGTGATGAATAACAATTTCGCCTTCGGCGGGGTCAACACCTCGTTGATTTTCCGTCGCTGGGCTTGAAACTCGTTCTATCAAGGAGATGAGCCATGCAAATGAAGTCCTGGATCGCGGGTGCAGCGATTGCCCTCAGCGCCCTGCCCGGTATCAGTCAGGCACGTGACACGATGCTGTTGCTGCCGTTCGACAAGGTGATCCAGCAAATGACCCAGCAAGGCAAGCTCGACGGCAGCGTCAAGTTCTACCTGGCGGGCGTGCCGCCACGCGGCAAGGTCACCGTGGTAAGCCCGAATGCGGTCACCAACAAGAAGACCAATGCCTTCAACAAGAGCGACACCGAAGCCTGCGAATGGGTCCTGCAATCGGCGATCCTGCAATTGAACGAAGCGGCCAAGGGTGCCGGCGCCAACGCGGTGACCAACATCACCAGCTATTACAAAAAGATCGAACGCAAAGACCCGGTGAACTACGAGTGCCATGCCGGCGCAGTGATCGCCGGTGTCGCCCTGAAGGGCGACCTGGCCAAGGTCAACTGAGCGGGCGGCAAGCTGTAAGCTTCAAGCTGCACGCGAGAGCACCATGCGCTCTTGCTTGCAGCTTATGGCTTGAAGCTTGCCAGCTCACAAAAAGCTTTGGCCATCGGTGATTGCTCGTCCTTGCGTTGCACCAGCCAGACCGCACTGCTGGCGCCATCGTCGAGCAGAGTGCGGTACGCCACCCCGTCAATGCGCAAGCGCTGGTACGACGCCGGTAACACCGTCACCCCCAACCCCGCCGCCACCAGGCCGATGATCGTCATCACTTCGCCCGCCTCTTGAGTAATCAACGGGCTGAAGCCCGCTGCCCTGGCCAGCCCAATGATCTGCGCATACAAGCCGCTGCCGTAGCTACGCGGAAAGAACACGAACGGCTCTTCGGCCAACGCTGCCATGAACAACCCTTGCTCACTGCCAGCCACCAATGGGTGGTCGGAACGCATGATCGCAACCAGCGGCTCACGCAGCAGCTCCACGGCGATCAACGAGTCAGGTAACGGCAAGGGCCGCATGATACCGACCTGCATGCTGCCATCTTGCAGATGATCGACCACGTCCTGGCTGGTCATTTCCTGCAAGGCCAGGTGCACCGCCGGGTAACTCTGGCGAAACGCAAAAATGGCTTTGGGAATGCTTGAGGTAAAGGGCGCCGAGGCTGTGAAGCCGACCTTCAGTTCACCCAGTTCGCCCAACTGCGCACGCCGGGCCACATCAGCGGCTTTATCGACCTGCGCCAATACCAGGCGGGCCTGTTCAAGAAACAAACGCCCGGCTTCGCTCAACTCCACACGCCGGTTGGTGCGCTCAAACAGCCGTGCGCCCAGTTCCTGCTCCAGCGCCTGGATCTGCTGGCTCAGCGGTGGTTGAGAAATGCCCAGCGCCTGGGCCGCCCGGCCAAAGTGCAGCTCTTCGGCCACCGCAATGAAGTAACGCAGATGCCGCAGTTCCATAGGCCACCAAATGAGTCGTACAACCTATCAATCATGTCTAACAATATATTGGATTGAATCATTAGCCCGCTATATGCTTTTTCAATGCCTGCCTGCTCTTGCAAGACCGAGGTCCACCGTGAAGCCTGCCAGCCCTGCGCTCAATAACGATACTCCGCCATCGCCCGCCCAGACCGTGAGTCAGGCCGACACCTACATCGAAAAGAACACGCCGCTGTTCACCCGCACCGCACTGGCGCTGTTCGCGGCAGGCTTTGCCACCTTCGCCCTGTTGTATTGCGTGCAGCCGATGATGCCGCTGTTGTCACGCGAATTCGCCATCAGTGCCGCGCAGAGCAGCCTGGTGCTGTCAGTCTCTACCGCGATGCTCGCCATTGGCCTGCTGGTCACCGGGCCGATTTCCGACCGTATCGGCCGCAAGCCGGTCATGGTTCTGGCGCTGTTCTGCGCGTCTATCGCCACCCTGGCCAGTGCGCTGATGCCCGACTGGGAAACCGTGCTGGTAACCCGGGCGCTGGTCGGCTTGTCGCTGAGCGGGCTGGCGGCGGTGGCCATGACCTATCTGAGTGAAGAGATCCACCCGACCCATCTGGGCCTGGCCATGGGTTTGTACATCGGCGGCAGCGCGGTGGGCGGCATGTGCGGACGGCTGATCAGCGGGGTACTGATCGACTACGTGAACTGGCACGTTGCACTGCTGGTGATCGGCGGCCTGGCGTTGATTGCCGCCGCAGTGTTCTGGCGCATCCTGCCCGACTCGCGCAACTTCCGCCCCCGTTCATTACACCCGCGCAGCCTGCTGGACGGCTTCGCCGTGCAGTTGCGCGATCAGGGCCTGCCATTATTGTTCCTGACCGGCTTTTTGCTGATGGGCGCGTTCGTCACCCTGTTCAACTACATTGCCTACCGCTTTCTCGAAGCGCCCTACAACCTGAGCCAGGCCGTGGTCGGGCTATTCTCGGTGGTCTACCTGTCGGGTATCTACAGTTCAGCAAAAATCGGCTCGCTGGCCGACCGTCTGGGCCGTCGCAAGGTGCTCTGGGCGGTCATCGTGCTGATGCTCGCCGGCCTGGGCCTGACCCTGCTCAACCCGCTGGCACTGGTCATCATCGGCGTGCTGATCTTCACCTTCGGCTTCTTCGGCGCCCACTCGGTGGCCAGCAGTTGGGTCGGCCGCCGCGCCACCACCGCGCGCGGCCAGGCCTCGTCGCTGTACCTGTTCTGCTACTACGCAGGCTCCAGCGTAGCCGGCACCGGCGGCGGCGTGTTCTGGCACTACGCCGGCTGGAATGGCATCGGGTTGTTCATTGGTTTGTTATTGCTGCTGGCGCTGGGGGTGGCGTTGCGGCTGGCCAAGTTACAGCCGTTGGCAGGGGGTAATTGATTGTGTTCAGACTCTTGGCAGCACTACACAATCAAGTGGGAGGCTGCTTTGCAGGCGAATGCAGTGCACAGCACTGCCAAAAGTATTCAAGGCAAGCACAGACCGTCGAAAGAGAAAGTATTTTTTCACCATCACCCCGAAAATGAAAAAGCAGTTTCCCCTCTTGACATCCTCCCCGGTCTGAAGGCAGGAGATTCCTACGGCGCTCAGGCGCGGCATCGAGCCGCCCCCGAGTCGCTTCGGTGGGTTCCTGCTGCTGGCGCCATGACCTCTGCGCTCACTTCACAGGCTAACCGGGCGTGTCCCGCCCTTAGTACATTGATCGCGCCGACCACATCGGCGTTGCCTTCAAAACCACATCCCACACACCTGAACAGCGCCTGCGTCTGGCGGTTGGCCGCCGACACATGGCCGCAACACGGGCACGTGCGGCTGGTATTTTGCGGCGGCACGGCAATCAGCCAGCCGCCGCGCCACGCCAGCTTGTAGTCCAGTTGGCGACGGAACTCGAACCAGCCCTGATCGAGGATGGACCTGTTCAGGCCAGACTTGGCCCGAACGTTTCTTCCCGGCGTCTCTGCCGACTGCCGCACCCTGTGCCGTGGGCTGCTCATCGATCTGGCGTTCGGTCTGGATACTCACGAACCACTTGCCACACGACTGGCTCACGGTGATGTTCTTCACCGTGCCAGGCACCTCGCGGCTGTTGCGGTAGCGCAGCCAGCCCAGCTTGGGCAGAAACAGGCGGCTGTTGATCTGGTCGAGCTTGATCTGTTTCGGGTCGGGATAGCGCAAGCTGTTTTTCGGTCCCTTCTTCTTGAACCGGGGAAAGTCGGCTCGCTTGGCGAAGAAATTGGTGTAGGCCCGTTCCAGATCCTTGAGGCTCTGTTGCAACGGGTGAACAGGCGCATCGGCCAGCCATGCGATTGGCGGGCTATTGCGCCACTCGGTAAGCAACTTGCACAGGCCCGCATAGCCGAGCTTGTTCTCGCCTTGCTCGTGGCGCTCCTTCTGCAACGCCAGCGCCTTGTACGCCCGACAAAAGCCGGGCGTTTTGTAGGAAACGTCGCTAATCAGCCGTGATACTGCGCCGACAGCTCGTGCACCGCTTCGATAAACGCACCAGCGTTGGCCGGGTCGACTTCCGGGGTGATGCCGTGGCCGAGGTTGAAGACGTGGCCGCTGCCGTGGCCATAGCTGGCCAGGATACGCGCCACTTCCTGACGGATGGCTTCGGGGCGGGCGTAGAGCACGCTCGGATCCATGTTGCCTTGCAGCGCGACCTTGTCGCCGACCCGGGCGCGGGCCTGGCCGAGGTCGCAGGTCCAGTCCAGACCCAGCGCTTCAGCGCCGACGTCAGCGATGCTTTCCAGCCACAGGCCACCCCCCTTGGTGAACAGGATCACCGGCACCTGACGACCTTCATGCTCACGGATCAGGCCAGAGACAATCTTGCGCATATAAGCCAGCGAGAATTCCTGGTAGGCCGCTGCCGAGAGGCTGCCGCCCCAGCTGTCGAAGATCTGCACCGCCTGGGCGCCAGCGCGAATCTGGCCATTGAGGTAGGCGGTGACCGACTGCGCCAGCTTGTCGAGCAGCAGGTGCATGGCTTGCGGGTTGTCGTAGAGCATGGCCTTGGATTTGCGGAAGTCCTTGGACGACCCGCCTTCGACCATATAAGTGGCCAGCGTCCATGGGCTGCCGGAGAAGCCGATCAGCGGCACGCGGCCGTTGAGCTCCCGACGGATGGTACTGACCGCATCCATCACGTAACCGAGGTCTTTGTGCGGATCAGGGATCGGCAGGGCTTCGATATCGGCCAGGGTGCTGACGGTTTTCTTGAAACGCGGGCCTTCGCCGGTCTCGAAGTACAGACCTTGGCCCATGGCGTCAGGAATGGTGAGGATGTCGGAAAACAGGATCGCGGCGTCGAGCGGGTAGCGCTCCAGCGGCTGCAGGGTCACTTCACAGGCGAATGCCGGGTTCATGCACAGGCTCATGAAGTCGCCGGCCTTGGCACGGCTGGCACGATACTCCGGCAGGTAGCGACCGGCCTGGCGCATCATCCATACCGGAGTGATATCCACAGGCTGCTTGAGCAGGGCACGAAGGAAACGGTCGTTCTTCAAGGCAGTCATGTCGGTTTCCGCAAAAAATAGGCGGGCATTTTCTCAGACCGGCAAGAACAGTTACAAGCAACACGCTTGTCGACATAAGCACAAAGGGCCCGAAGGCCCTTTCATGTTGACTTGCGTCACGCGTAGGAGCTGCTTTAGCAGCGAAATTGCGGCGCCTGCTTCGCGGCTGAAGCCGCTCCTACGATGCCTCGATATCAAACACCGAGGTAGTCGAGGATACCTTCGGCAGCGTTGCGGCCTTCGAAGATCGCGGTCACGACCAGGTCGGAACCACGCACCATGTCACCACCGGCGAAGATCTTCGGGTTGCTGGTCTGGTGCTTGAACTGGCCTTGCTCCGGAGCCACGACGCGGCCCTGGCTGTCGGTCTGGATATCGAACTGCTCGAACCAGGGGGCCGGGCTTGGGCGGAAACCGAAGGCGATGACCACCGCATCAGCCGGGATGATCTCTTCGGAACCGGGGATCGGCTCAGGACTGCGACGGCCACGGGCATCCGGCTCACCAAGACGGGTCTCGACAACTTTGACGCCTTCGACCTTGTCTTCGCCGACAATCGCGATCGGCTGACGGTTGTAGAGGAACTTCACGCCTTCTTCCTTGGCGTTCTTCACTTCCTTGCGCGAGCCGGGCATGTTTTCTTCGTCGCGGCGGTAAGCACAGGTAACAGCCTTGGCGCCCTGGCGGATCGAAGTACGGTTGCAGTCCATCGCGGTGTCACCACCACCGAGTACCACGACCTTCTTGCCCTTCATGTCGATGAAGTCTTCCGGCGCCTTCTCGAAGCCCAGGTTGCGGTTGACGTTGGCAATCAGGAAGTCCAGTGCGTCGTAGACGCCTGGCAGGTCCTCACCGGCAAAGCCGCCCTTCATGTAGGTGTAGGTGCCCATGCCCATGAACACGGCGTCGTATTCTGCGAGCAATTGCTCCATGGTCACGTCTTTACCGACTTCGACGTTCAGACGAAACTCGATGCCCATCCCGGTGAACACTTCACGGCGATGGCTGAGCACGCTCTTTTCGAGCTTGAACTCGGGAATGCCGAAAGTCAGCAGGCCGCCGATTTCCGGGTTCTTGTCGAACACCACCGGCGTCACACCGCTGCGTACCAGGACGTCGGCACAGCCAAGGCCCGCAGGGCCTGCACCGATGATTGCCACACGTTTGCCGGTCGGCACGACGCGCGACATGTCCGGGCGCCAGCCCATGGCGAAGGCGGTGTCGGTGATGTACTTCTCGACCGAGCCGATGGTGACCGCGCCAAACCCGTCATTGAGGGTACAGGCCCCTTCACACAGGCGGTCTTGCGGGCAAACGCGGCCGCAGACTTCCGGCAGGGTGTTGGTCTGGTGCGACAGCTCGGCGGCCGCCAGGATGTTGCCTTCAGCGACCAGTTTCAGCCAGTTGGGAATGAAGTTGTGCACCGGGCACTTCCATTCGCAATACGGGTTGCCGCAACCCAGGCAACGGTGGGCCTGGTCGACGGACTGCTGGGGCTTGAAGGGTTCGTAGATTTCAACGAACTCTTTCTTGCGCTGGCGCAGCAGCTTCTTTTTCGGATCTTTACGTCCGACATCAAGGAACTGGAAGTCGTTACTCAGACGTTCAGCCATGGTTGTTGCCTCATCACGGGCAGCTTCAAGCTTCGAGCTTCAAGCTGCAGGAATCACGTTCTAATCGACGCAGGGGCTGCAAGCCTGTCACGTCAGGCTTGCAGCGCTCGGCTGCCTTATTGTGGGTTGGCACGGGTGCTGGAGAGCAGCGACTTGAGGCTCGCAGCCTTCGGCTTGACCAGCCAGAAGCGGCGCAGGAAATCGTCCAGGTTCTCTGCCACGTTACGGCCCCACTCGCTGTCGGTCTCGGCCACGTACTCATCGAGCACGCTCTGCAGATGGGTACGGTAGGCTTCCATCGCTTCGCCGCTGATCCGCTGGATCTCGACCAGTTCGTGGTTGACCCGGTCAACGAAGGTGTTGTCCAGGTCCAGCACGTAGGCGAAACCACCGGTCATACCGGAACCGAAGTTGTAGCCGGTCTTGCCCAGCACGCAGACGAAGCCGCCGGTCATGTATTCGCAGCAGTGATCGCCGGTGCCTTCGACGATGGTGTGGGCACCGGAGTTACGCACGGCGAAACGCTCACCGGCCGTACCTGCGGCGAACAGCTTGCCGCCGGTTGCGCCGTACAGGCAGGTGTTACCGACAATGGCACTTTCCTGGGTCTTGAACGGGCTGCCTTTGGGCGGAACGATGACCAGCTTGCCGGCCGTCATGCCTTTACCCACGTAGTCGTTGGCGTCGCCTTCGAGGTACATGTTCAGGCCACCGGCGTTCCATACACCGAAGCTCTGCCCGGCAGTGCCCTTGAGGCGGAAGGTGATCGGCGCCTTGTTCATGCCCTGGTTGCCGTGCAGTTTGGCGATTTCGCCGGAGATGCGCGCACCGATGGAACGGTCGCAGTTGCACACGTCCAGCTCGAACTCGCCACCGCTCATCGACTCGATGGCCGATTTGGCCATTTCGACCATCTTCTCGGCCAGCAGGCCTTTGTCGAACGGCGGGTTACGGTCGACCAGGCTGAACTGCGGCTTGTCGGCCGGGATGTAATCGCTGCCCAGCAACGGGGTCATGTCCAGATGCTGTTGACGCTCGGTGTCGCCCGGCAGGATTTCCAGCAGGTCGGTACGGCCGATCAGCTCTTCCAGCGAGCGCACGCCCAGCTTGGCCAGCCACTCACGGGTTTCTTCGGCAATGTAGGTGAAGAAGTTGATCACCATGTCGACGGTGCCGATGTAGTGATCCTTGCGCAGCTTGTCGTTCTGGGTCGCCACGCCGGTCGCGCAGTTGTTCAGATGGCAGATACGCAGGTATTTGCAGCCCAGGGCGATCATCGGCGCAGTACCGAAACCGAAGCTCTCGGCCCCCAGGATCGCCGCCTTGATCACGTCCAGGCCGGTTTTCAGGCCGCCGTCAGTCTGTACCTTGACCTTGCCGCGCAAGTCGTTGCCGCGCAGGGTCTGGTGAGTCTCGGCCAGGCCCAGCTCCCACGGCGAGCCGGCGTACTTGATGGAGGTCAGTGGCGAAGCGCCGGTGCCGCCGTCGTAACCGGAGATGGTAATCAGGTCGGCATAAGCTTTGGCGACACCGGCCGCGATGGTGCCCACGCCGGCTTCTGCCACCAGCTTGACCGAAACCAGTGCCTGCGGGTTGACCTGCTTAAGGTCAAAAATCAGCTGCGACAGGTCTTCGATCGAGTAGATGTCGTGGTGCGGCGGTGGTGAAATCAGAGTCACGCCAGGCACCGCATAGCGCAGTTTGGCGATCAGGCCGTTGACCTTGCCACCGGGCAACTGGCCGCCCTCACCGGGCTTGGCACCCTGTGCGACCTTGATCTGCAGCACTTCGGCGTTGACCAGGTACTCAGGAGTGACGCCGAAACGGCCGGTGGCGATCTGCTTGATCTTGGAGCTGCGGATGGTGCCGTAGCGCGACGGATCTTCACCGCCCTCACCGGAGTTGGAGCGCGCGCCCAGGCGGTTCATCGCCTCGGCCAGGGCTTCGTGAGCTTCCGGCGACAGTGCGCCCAGCGAGATACCGGCCGAGTCGAAGCGCTTGAGGATCGCCGGCAGCGGCTCGATTTCGTCGAGGCTCAGCGGCTGCTCAAGGGTCTTGACCTTGAACAGGTCACGCAGCATCGACACCGGGCGGTTGTCCACCAGCGCGGTGTATTCCTTGAATTTCTCGTAGTTGCCCTGCTGCACGGCCGCTTGCAGGGTGTTGACCACGTCCGGGTTGTAGGCGTGGTATTCCCCACCGTAGACAAACTTCAGCAGACCACCCTGCTGGATCGGTTTGCGCGCACTCCAGGCCTCAGCGGCCAGCAGCTTCTGGTCGGACTCCAGGTCAACGAAACGTGCACCCTTCAGGCGGCTTGGCACGCCACGGAAGCTGAGGTTGCAGACCTCTTCGGACAGACCGATGGCTTCGAACAGCTGGGCGCCACGGTAGGAGGCCACGGTCGAGATACCCATCTTCGACAGGATTTTGAGCAAGCCTTTGGTAATGCCTTTACGGTAGTTCTTGAACACTTCGTAGAGGTCGCCCAGCACTTCACCGGTGCGGATCAGGTCGCCCAGCACTTCGTAAGCCAGGAACGGATAGACCGCCGAAGCACCGAAACCGAGCAACACCGCGAAGTGGTGCGGGTCACGGGCGGTCGCGGTCTCGACCAGGATGTTACTGTCGCAGCGCAGGCCCTGCTCGGTCAGGCGGTGGTGTACCGCACCGGTGGCCAGCGAAGCATGCACCGGCAGCTTGCCCGGCGCGATATGCCGGTCACTGAGAACGATCAGGGTATGCCCTGAACGTACGGCTTCTTCAGCCTGATCGGCAATATTGCGGACGGCAGCTTCCAGACCAACGCTTTGGTCGTAGTTCAGGTCGATGATGCAGCGCTCGAAGCCTGGACGCTCCAGGGTCATCAGGCTGCGCCATTTGGCCGGGGAAATCACCGGCGAGCTGAGGATCACCCGCGAGGCGTGCTCAGGCGACTCCTGGAAGATGTTGCGCTCGGCACCCAGGCAGATTTCCAGGGACATGACGATGGCTTCGCGCAGCGGGTCGATCGGCGGGTTGGTAACCTGCGCGAACTGCTGGCGGAAGTAATCGTAAGGCGAGCGGACCCGACGCGACAGCACGGCCATCGGTGTGTCATCACCCATCGACCCCACGGCTTCCTGGCCCTGCTCACCCAGCGGGCGCAACACCTGGTCACGCTCTTCAAAGGTGACCTGGTACATCTTCATGTACTGCTTGAGCTGGTCCTGGTTGTAGAAGGCCGAACCGTGGTCGTTGTCTTCCATGGTCGCCTGGATGCGCAAGGCGTTCTTGCGCAGCCACTGCTTGTACGGATGACGCGACTTGAGGCGGTTGTCGATGGCGTCAGTGTCGAGGATCTGGCCGGTCTCGGTGTCCACGGCAAAGATCTGGCCCGGCCCCACACGGCCTTTGGCGATCACGTCTTCAGGGGTGTAGTCCCAGACGCCGATTTCCGACGCCAGGGTGATGTAGCCGTTCTTGGTCATGACCCAGCGCGCCGGGCGCAGGCCGTTGCGGTCGAGCAGGCAGACCGCGTGGCGACCTTCGGTCATCACCACGCCGGCCGGGCCGTCCCACGGCTCCATGTGCATGGAGTTGTATTCGTAGAACGCGCGCAGGTCCGAGTCCATGGTCTCGACGTTCTGCCAGGCTGGCGGAATGATCATTCGCACGCCACGGAACAGGTCGATACCACCAGTGACCATCAGCTCCAGCATGTTGTCCATGCTTGAGGAGTCGGAACCGACACGGTTGACCAGCGGACCGAGCTCTTCAAGCTCCATCAGGTCGTTGGTGAACTTGGTGCGGCGAGCCTGGGCCCAGTTACGGTTACCGGTGATGGTGTTGATTTCACCATTGTGTGCCAGGAAGCGGAACGGCTGGGCCAGCGGCCACTTCGGCATGGTGTTGGTCGAGAAGCGCTGGTGGAATACGCAGATCGCGGTCTGCAGGCGCTCGTCGCCCAGGTCCGGATAGAAGGCTGCCAGGTCGGCAGGCATCATCAGGCCCTTATAGATGATGGTCTTGTGCGAAAAGCTGCAGATGTAGTGCTCTGCATCCTCGGCGTTGGCCACCGACGAACGGCGGCGGGCGCTGAACAGCTTGACCGCGAACTCCTGATCGCTCAGGCCTTCACCGCCGATGAACACCTGCTCGATGCGTGGCAGGCGCTCCAGGGCCAGACGCCCGAGCACGCTGGTGTCGATCGGCACCTGGCGCCAGCCAACCAGATTGAGACCTGCGGCCAGGATCTCGCGGTTCATGTGCTCGCGGGCAGCCTCGGCCTTTTCGTCATTCTGGTTGAAGAACACCATGCCCACCGCATACTGGCGAGGCAGCTCGACACCGAACTGCTCTTTGGCCACGGCACGCAGGAACAGGTCGGGCTTCTGGATCAACAGACCGCAACCGTCACCGGTCTTGCCGTCAGCGTTGATACCGCCACGGTGGGTCATGCAGGTCAGGGCCGCCATAGCCGTCTGCAAGAGGTGATGGCTGGCTTCACCCTGCATGTGGGCGATCAGGCCAAATCCACAGTTAGCCTTGTGTACATCCGGATGGTACAGACCTGTTTTCATAGACACTTTCTCACCAGGCTGCCTGGGTTAGAGGCAAATTCTTCGGCTCAATCAACCGCTTCATCACGCCGAACGTACGCCGGCTTTGGAGAAGCAAAACGGAGGGCATTGTACACAGCAGGGCATGAGCCCACAAATTTAATGACTATTTACTGAAAAAGCGTGTCGCATTTATGAAGGTTTTAAAGTGACGCCCTGTGTTAGTCAAATCTATTTTTGACGACCAAAGGGGGTTGGCAGGGGAGTTTGTAGCGCGGACACCGCCAGAATCACACCCTTGGCAGAAGGGTGCGTCCTGGGGATAAACAGCGGGATATCGAGGTAAGCGGCCCTTGGCGGGCCGCTTCAATCCGCACGCTTAGCGAGAAGCGCCGAGTTCTTGCTGGATGCTGGCCACAGTACGAGGCCAAGGTTTACCAGCCTGGACCTTGGCTGGCAAGTTTTTGATCGCAGCCAGGGCAGCATTGCGATCAGCAAAGTTACCGTAGGTGATCACATACAGGGGTTTGCCCTGCAGGGTTTTCTTGAAGTAGCGGTACTCCCCGCCCTGCTCGGCGATGTAAGCCTGGGCAGTGGACTCGGAACTGGTCCCCAGGATCTGCACCACATAGCGACCAGGAGCCTGGCCGCTGTACCAGCTACCGCCTGTCGCCGGTTTGGCGGCTGCGGCTGCCACGGGCTTCTCGGCCGGCTTGGCCGCTGGTGCTGGTGCTGGCGCCGGGGCAGGTGCCGGCTTGGCGGTCGCCACCTGGGTCTGTGGAGCAGGAGCCGGAGCCGGCTTTGCAGCAGGCGCCGGTGCCGGCGCAGGTGCCGCTGGCGCAGGAATCGACGAGCGCGGCACTTCAGCGGCCTGGTGGCCGGCTGGCGGGGCGCTGGTGGTCACGGTAGGCGGGCTGGCAGGCGAGGTGCTAGGCACCGCGTCTTCGTCACTCGGACCGGAACCGGTCGCCTCGGCCAGTGGACCGCGCATGACCGGTTGCGAATTGCCGGCCAGCGGCAATGGCATCGGTTGCGAGTTGCCTGCAAACTCGATGGCCGGACCACCATTATTGGACTGCTGAGCAGACTGGGTACCTTGCCCCAACGGCAATTGGGCCTGGGCATTGGTCGGCGGATTGGCCGTATTGCTCTTGTCGCCGCCCGGGATCAGCACTGCGGCGGCCACGGCGGCCACGACCACAGCCCCCAGGGCCAGTATGTGTTTCTTCGGCATGTTGAACCCTACGCTAGGGCGCTTGACCGCGGAGCGACTCGCGATCATCGCCTCGATCATTGAATCGCGGGCCACCTGGTTGATGATCCCGGGCCAGCCATCGGACTGCTCGTGGATATCGGCGATCTGATCGGCGCTCAGCAAGGCAATACCCTGTCCCGCACCGTCCAGGCGTTGTGCCAGATACTCACGAGTTTCTTCTTCGTTGTAGGGCTGCAGCTCGATAACGTGAAAGCGCTCGCCTTCAGTGTCACCGTGCATGCCGGCACATATCTGGTCGAGACGATCGATCAGCGATGCCTCACCGAACAGAAATACATGCGGACGCCCTTCCGGCGCGCCCTCAGCCAGCCCCAGCAGGGCTTCGAGTGCCGAATCACCGAGTTGTTCCGCATCGTCGAGCAGAATGTAGACTTCCTGTCCCGTCAGGGCCAGTTGCACGACCTGGGCAAGGATCGGCTTCATCTCGGCGCTGGAAATTCCCAGCGATTCGGCGACCTGCTGCAATACCCCGGCAGCATCACCGGCCGCACGTGCCGATATCACTACACTCTGCACGGACTGCTTGTTGGTGCTGGCGACCAGTGCCTGGCGCAGCAGGGTCTTGCCGCTGCCCTGGGGGCCGGTAACAGCCAGCAGCAACTGGCTGTAACGCGCCAGGTGATGCAACTGGCCCAGCACCGGCTTACGCTGGGCAGGGAAAAACTTGAAGCCAGGCACCCGCGCCGCAAAGGGGTCGTGACTCAACTGATAGTGGCCGAGAAAGGCCTCGTCGGCGTGCAAACTAGTCATCGGTCTTTCCATTAACCTCTAAGCTGATCCACCAGGGCGCGGTAATCCGTCACCAGAGTGGCCTTGAGTACGTCTTGCGGGTAGTCGTCAGTGACCACCGCCTCACCCAGCTGTCGCAGCAATACCAGGCGCATGCGGCCATCGATCACTTTCTTGTCGACCGCCATGTGCGCCATGAATTGCGCCTCAGTCATTTCCTGCGGCGGCACAACCGGCAATCCGGCGCGCAACAGCAGAGCAATACCACGATCGCGCTCCTGAGTGGTGATCCAGCCCAGCCGCGCGGACATTTCCAGAGCCATGACGGTGCCAGCCGAAACCGCCTCGCCATGCAGCCACACACCATACCCCATCTCGGTTTCGATGGCGTGGCCAAAGGTGTGACCCAGGTTCAGGGTCGCGCGAATTCCCGACTCACGCTCATCGGCACCTACCACCCGCGCCTTGGCCGCACATGAACGCTCGATGGCCGCTGTCAGCGCCACCTGGTCCAGGCCGCGCAACGCATCGATATTGTCTTCCAGCCAGCTCAGGAACGGTTCGTCGCAGATCAGGCCATACTTGATGACTTCGGCCAGGCCCGCTGACAGTTCGCGCTCGGGCAGGGTGTTCAGCGAGCGGGTATCGATCAGCACCACCGATGGCTGGTAGAACGCACCGATCATGTTCTTGCCCAACGGGTGATTGATGCCGGTCTTGCCACCGACCGAAGAGTCGACCTGGGACAACAGGGTGGTGGGGATCTGAATGAAGTTCACCCCACGCTGATAGCAGGCTGCGGCAAAACCCGCCATGTCACCGATCACACCACCGCCCAGGGCGATGACGGTGGTACGGCGATCATGCCGGGCGCCAAGCAGGCCGTCGAAGATCAGTTGCAGGGTTTCCCAGTTCTTGAAGGCCTCACCGTCAGGCAGCACCACCGGCAGAACCGTATAGCCGGCCAGAGTCTTGGTCAGACGCTCCAGATACAGCGGCGCAACCGTGGTGTTGGTCACGATAGCCACCTGACGACCAACGATATGCGGTGTCAGAAGCTCAGGCTGGTCCAGCAGACCTTCGCCAATATGAATCGGGTAGCTACGCTCACCAAGATCGACCGTCAGAGTCTGCATGTTTCCCCACATTGATTAGCGATTGGGCGCTTTTCGCGCACCAGAGCAAAAGGCGGCGCCTGCCGCCTGCTGCTTTCGTTTTAATGGTCGCCGAGAATAGCGCATTTTCGGCCGCGCTTTAACGGGGAGCGAGCTCGGCCAGACGGCCCAGGATCTCCAGCACCACCATTCGCGGCGGCCGCTCGTCGGTTTCGATCACCACATCGGCAATCTCCCGGTACAGCGGATCACGCAGGGCCAGCAGATCAGCCAGCACCTGAGCCGGATTGGCAGTGCGCAACAGCGGACGATTGCGGTCACGGGCCGTACGACTGACCTGCTGTTCGACCGAAGCATGCAGATAGACCACGCGGCCGCCGGCATGCAGTGCCTTGCGGTTTGCTTCGCGCATCACCGCCCCGCCGCCGGTTGCCAGTACCAGCCCATCGGCAGCACAGAGTTCACCAATCACCGCCTGCTCACGCTCACGAAAGCCGGCCTCGCCCTCCCGATCAAAGATCCACGGGATGTTGGCACCGGTACGCAGCTCGATTTCCTTGTCCGAATCCTTGAACGGAAGTCGCAGTTCTTTGGCCAGCAAACGACCGATGGTGCTTTTGCCTGCCCCCATCGGCCCTACAAGTATTAGATTTCGCACAGAATCAACGACCCACAGCAATCGCCTGGTTGTTCATGATGCGTGGTGTCAGAAATACCAGAAGCTCGGATTTTGAATCAGACACCACGTCACGCCGGAAAAGGCGGCCAACATACGGCACATCGCCAAGGAATGGCACTTTTTCTACAACTTTACTTTGAGTGTTGGAAAACACGCCGCCAATAACAATAGTCTCGCCATCGGAAATCAGCACCTTGGCGTTGACCTCGTTTTTCCTGATCGGCGGCACACCCAGCACGGCATTGAGGTAATCCGGCTCGTCCTTGGTGACCTTGACCTCCATGATGATGCGGTTGTCCGGGGTGATCTGCGGGGTGACCTCCAGTGACAGCGAAGCCTCCTTGAAGCTCACCGTGGTCGCGCCACTGGAGCTGGACTCCTGGTAAGGAATCTCGGTGCCTTTGAGGATCTTGGCGGTTTCCTTGTCAGAGGTGACAACCTTGGGCTGGGAGACGATCTCGCCGTTACCGCTCTTTTCCATGGCACTGAGTTCGAGGTCGATCAAGGTGTTGCTGGTCATGAAGCCGATGCCGAAGCCCGCCGTGGCATCCGGCGCGCCGAGATCGACGAACGGGATGTTGCGGTTCGAAGCAGCCGTACTCGTACCCGATGAACCCACATCGGTAGTGGCGTTACTGCCTCCCGAGGTGCTGGCGGAGGTGAGGTTGTCATCCAGACCGTAGCCGATCCACTTGCCACTGCCACTGGTCCGGCTGCCGCCCCAGCGAACGCCCAGCGCCTTGTCGTAATCGACGTTGGCCTCGACGATGCGCGCTTCGATCATCACCTGACGCACTGGAATGTCCAGTTGGGCAACGATGCGCCGCAGCTCATCAAGACGCTCCTGGGTCTGATAGGCAATGATGTTGTTGGTGCGCTCATCGACGGTGATCGAGCCACGTTCCTCGACCTGAGCCTCGGCACTGGTCACTGACTGAAACAGCTTGGCAATATCCGCAGCCTTGGCGTAGTTGACCTGCAACAGCTCACGACGCAGCGGTGCCAGCTCGGCGATCTGCTTTTGCGACTCCAGTTCCTGGCGCTCACGGGCGGCGATCTCGTCGGCCGGCGCCACCAGCAACACATTACCGATCTTGCGCTTGTCCAGGCCCTTGGTCTTGAGCACCAGATCCAGCGCCTGGTCCCAGGGCACATTCTGCAGACGCAGGGTAATGCCGCCCTGTACGGTGTCGCTGGCGACCAGGTTGAGGTTGGTGAAGTCGGCAATCAATTGCAGCACCGACCGCACATCAATGTCCTGGAAGTTGAGTGACAGCTTCTCGCCGGTATACACAGGTTTGTCCGCCGCACGGCGCTCCAGATCCTGATTGGTCAGAGGGCGGACGCTGATGGTCAGGCGGTTTTCGGTCTGATAGGCGGAATAGTCATAGGCCCCGGACGGCTCGATGCTGATACTGGTCTTGTCACCCGAGGTGGTTGCCGTGACGAACTGCACAGGGGTGGCGAAATCCTTGACATCCAGCCGTACACGCAAAGGGTCAGGGAGCTGGGTCTTGGCGAAGTCGACAAAGATTTTACCGTTGCGCTCCTGAATATCCGGAGCGATGCCAGCGCTGCTCAGGTCGATGAGAACATTGCCCTCACCCAGCTCACCACGCTGAAAATCCAGATTGCGTACGGCCCTGGCCCCTGGCGCGATGGCCACCCCCGAGGCGACTGCGGCAGGCCTGGCGGCGCCACTCGCAGCGGGCGTAGCGCCGCGTGCTGCAGGTTGCGCCGTGCCCGGCTGGGAGGCTTGCGCCGCGGTGGCGCCCTGACCGATGACAACGAACAGGTTATTGCCCTCAACCCGGGTGCTGTAGGGCGACAGGGTGGTCAGGTTGATGATGATTCGGGTACGGTCGTTGGCCTGCACCACGACAACGCTACGGGCATTACCGGTCCCCAGGTCGCGGCTGCGGTTGGTCAGCTGGGTGTTGACCCCGGGCAGGTCGAGTGCAATGCGCGCCGGCTGCTCGGTGGTGTAACCGCGAGGCGCAGCCACCGGAGCGTCGAACGCCAGTTTCAGTTCGATACGGTCTCCGGGCAGCGTGGCGACATCGAGCGTCTTGAGCGTGGCAGCCTGGACTATCGGAGCGACCATCGCAATCCATAGCGACACGCCGATAATCGAGAGAATCCTGGTCATGTTCAATTTCCGTTGTGCGGTGTTATGCATGCTTGGCCTTGCCCACTTCATGAGCGCTCTTTGAGAGGGATACTGCGCGGCCTTTCCAGCCAGCCCCCTTCCCCGTCAGGAACGATTTCAACGACTTCGACCTGCGCGTCACTGACCGACACAATACGGCCATTGCTACGCCCCAGATAGTCACCCACTTTGACCCGATGCACACCGCCGGCCCCGCTCAACAGCGCGAATGTACCCGATTCATTACCTATCGTTCCGACCATTTCAAAGGTCTCGATATTGAAGCCTTCAAGAAACTGCTTGACCCGCGTCTCGTCCGGTTTGACCAGGCGCGAGCCGCGCTGGCGGTTCAGCGCATCAATTTTGACTGGCGGCTGAAAGGGGCTGCGCAAGCTTGAAGCGTTATAGGTAAAGGCTTCATAGGGCCTGAATTTGGGCAGTGCCTCGATGGTGCCGGTCGGCCGCGCCCTGGCATCCTCGACGAACACGGTCAGGTCAGAGTGATCATCGCTACCGCCACAACCTGCCAGCCCCAACACCGCCAGGCTGACGCACCACAGACGCGCCGCCTTCATTTTTTCAGCCCTTCATCGTTGTAACGATACGTCTTGGCGAGGATATTCATACGCAATTTGCTGTTGCTCTTGGGGTCGACCGGCTTGATCTCGAAGTCATGCAGGGTGACGATCCGCGGCAGACTCGCCACGCCGCTGACAAAGGTGGCCAGGTCGTGATACCCGCCCACCACCGTAATCTGGATCGGTAGTTCGATATAAAACTGTTGGGCCGCCTCAGGCAACAGCTTGATCTCTTCGAACTCCAGGCCGCTCCCCAACCCGGTGCGGGTGATGTCTTCAAGCAGCCCCGGCACCTCGGTATCACTGGGCAACTGCCGCAGCAGTGCACCAAAGGTATTTTCCATCTCGACCATCTGCTTCTTGTAAGGCTCCAGGTTTGCCGCCTGGAAGGCCTTGGCAGTGTATTGCTCCCTGAGTACGCCTTCGTTGGTGCGCGCGCCTTCGAGGCGGTTTTCCAGATCCTGAATATAAAAGAAATAGCCCAGCGCCAGCACCAGCATCATTAGCAGCCCACAGGCTGCCACTTTCACGGCCGCCGGCCACGACCCCAGATTGCTCATGTCCAGGTCGTTGAGGTCGATCTTGCGCAGGCCGTCCATCCATTCGGAGAAATTCACGGCGTGGCTCCTTCTGCCTCGGCGGGCTGGGTCTGGCGCACCGTCAACTGGAAGACATTGGTCTGGTCCGTAGCGTTGGCCTTGACCTCGATAAGTACGGGGCTTTCGAACCAGTCAGAAGCATCAAGATTACGCATCAGATCGGAAACGCGGTTGTTCGATTGCGCAACGCCGTTGATGGCAATCAGGTTGCCGGTCATTTTGACGTCGGAAAAATACACATCGTCAGGCAAGGTCCGCACCAACTGATCGAAGACGCGACCAATCACCGGCCGGTTGCCTTGCAGGTCCTGAATGATCTTCATCCGTTCGAGCAACTGCTTGCGGCGCGCTTTCAATTCGCTGATTTCCTTGATGCGCACGTCGAGCTGGGCCAGCTCACCCTGCAGGAAGGTGTTGCGTGCGTCCTGCTGATCAATGGCGTGGCTCAGGCCTTGGTCGATGAACAACACGATTGCCACCGCGACCACCAACGCCCCCACCAGCGCGGTGACAAAACGCTTCTTGCGCTCCTCGCGCTGTTGCTCGCGCCAAGGAAGAAGGTTGATCCGTGCCATCAGTCAAAACTCCTCATGGCCAGACCACAGGCAAGCATCAACGCTGGAGCATCGCTGGCCAGGGCCCCGGCATTGACCTTGGAACTCAGCGCCATATCGGCAAACGGGTTGGCGACCATGGTCGGCACGCCGAGGCGCTTCTGAATCAGGTGCTCAAGACCGGCAATCGAAGCCGAACCGCCGGCCAGCATGATGTAGTCCACCGAGTTGTGCTGGCCGGCCGCAAAGAAGAACTGCAAAGAGCGCGAAACCTGCTGCACCATGGCGTCCTTGAAGGGCTCCAGCACCTCGCTGCCGTAGTCATCCGGCAGCCCGCCCTGCTTCTTGGCCAGCCCTGCCTCGCCCATCGACAGACCATAACGGCGCTGGATTTCCTCGGTCAGTTGCTTGCCACCGAACAACTGCTCACGGGTGTAGATGATGCGTCCCTGGTGGAGCACACTCAGCGTGGTCATGGTCGCGCCGATATCGACGACCGCAACGGTGAGCATTTCATGGCCTTTGCCCAGTTGGGCCGACAACAGGCTGAACGAGCGCTCCAGCGCATAAGCCTCGACGTCGACGACCCGGGCGGTCAGGCCGGCCAGCGCCAGGGCGGCTTCGCGGACCTCGACGTTCTCCTTGCGACACGCGGCCAGCAAGACCTCGACGCGCTCGGGGTTGCGCACCGAATACCCCTGCACCTCGAAATCGATGGCGACCTCTTCCAGCGGGTAGGGGATGTACTGGTCGGCTTCGAGCTTGAGCTGGTTCTCCATGTCATCATCCGACAACCCGGCATCCATCTCGACCACCTTGGTGATCACGGCAGAACCCGCCACCGCCACCGCCGCATTCTTGACGTTGGTACGGGCCTTGACCACGACGCGCCCCAACGCGCTTCCGACGCCTTCGAGCTCGGCAATGTTCTTTTCAACCACAGCATTGGCCGGCAATGGTTCGACCGCATAGGACTCGACTTTGTAACGGCTGCCGGAACGACTCAGTTCGAGGAGTTTTACCGCAGTGGAGCTAATATCGATCCCTAGAAGGGTGTGGGCCTTCTTGCTGAAGAGTTCGAACACGACCTGATTCCTATGCGTTTTCCGTCACTTACGGAACGTTTTGGGCACGACAGCGCCATAGACAGGCATGACATTAGCGCAAATCACGCCCGGAGACGAAAAATGCTTATAATGCCGGGCGCTTTTTGTTCACCAAACGCTTGCGACTGTATTGATTTGTTGATGCCCGCGCCCCTCTCATCTTCTTTTCTGGAAATCCAAAAGCCTTGATACGCCTGCTGAAGTTTTTCTGGTGGTCCCTCGTTGCAGTGTTCTGCTCACTGTTGCTGGGCCTGAGCGGAGCCTTTCTCTACCTGAGCCCGAACCTGCCCTCGGTTGAAGCCCTGCGCAGCATCCAGTTGCAGATCCCGTTACGGGTCTACAGCAGCGATGGCAAGCTGATCTCCGAATTCGGCGAAATGCGCCGCGCCCCAGTGCGTTTCGCGGACATTCCACCGAACTTCATCAATGCCCTGCTGGCGGCCGAAGATGACAACTTCGCCAACCACTACGGCGTGGACCCTTCCAGCCTGGCACGTGCAGCCAGTGAGCTGGTCAAGAGCGGCCATATCCAGTCGGGCGGCAGCACCATCACCATGCAGGTCGCGAAGAACTTCTTCCTGACCAGTGAGCGCAGTTTTTCGCGCAAAACCACTGAAATCCTGCTTGCCCTGCAAATCGAACGCCAGCTGACCAAGGACGAGATCCTTGAGCTGTACGTGAACAAGATCTACCTGGGCAACCGCGCCTACGGTATTGAAGCGGCTGCACAGGTCTATTACGGCAAATCGATCCGCGACGTCAGCCTGGCGCAAATGGCAACCATCGCAGGTCTGCCCAAGGCACCTTCACGCTTCAATCCACTGGCCAACCCGGCCCGCGCCAAAGAGCGCCGCGACTGGATTCTGGGGCGCATGTACCACCTCGGCAAAATCTCGCAAAGCGCCTATCAGGCCGCACTGAGCGAGCCGATGAACGCCAGCTATCACGTTCCGACGCCGGAAGTGTACGCCCCTTATATTGCAGAAATGGCCCGCGCCGAAATGGTCGGCCGTTATGGCAGCGAGGCCTATACCGAAGGCTTCCGCGTTACCACTACGGTGCCCAGCGATCTGCAGGAACACGCCAACAATGCTGTGCGCCAGGGCCTGATCGAGTATGACCAGCGTCACGGCTATCGTGGCCCGGAAAGCCGCTTCCCTGGCCTGACTCGCGCGGCATGGGTCCAGGAACTGGAGAAACAGCGTCCGGTCAACGGGCTTGAGCCCGCCATCGTCACCCAGGTCGACAAGACCGGCCTGCGCGTGTTGACCCGCAACGGCGAGAAAGAAGAACACGTCGATTGGGCCAGCATGAAATGGGCCCGCCCCTACCTGAACACCAACAGCATGGGCGCCAACCCTCGCCAGGCGGCTGACGTGGCCCAGGTGGGCGACCTGATCCGGGTCCTGCGCCAGCAAGACGGCACGCTCAAGTTCACCCAGATCCCGGCTGCACAGAGCGCCCTGGTATCGCTGGACCCGCGCAACGGTGCGATCCGTGCCTTGGTAGGCGGCTTCTCGTTCGAGCAAAGCAACTACAACCGCGCCATGCAGGCCAAACGGCAGCCGGGTTCGAGCTTCAAACCGTTCATCTATAGCGCAGCGCTGGACAATGGCTATACCGCTTCCAGCCTGGTCAACGACGCGCCGATCGTGTTCGTCGATGAAGCTGTCGACAAGGTCTGGCGCCCGAAGAACGACAACGGCACCTTCCTTGGCCCGATCCGCCTGCGTGAAGCACTGTACAAGTCGCGCAACCTGGTCTCGATCCGCCTGCTGCAACAACTGGGCGTGCAGCCGACCATCGACTACATCACCCGTTTCGGTTTCGCCAAGCAGGACCTGCCGCCCAACCTCTCGCTGTCGCTGGGCACCGCAACCCTGACGCCGATGGAGATCGCTACAGGCTGGGGCGTGTTCGCCAACGGCGGCTACAAGGTCAGCCCGTACCTGATCCAGACCATCGAAAACCGCGACGGCCAGGTTCTGTTCGCCGCCAACCCGGCGACCGTACCGGCCACCGAGGTCAAGACCGCACCGGACACCTCGACCTTCGCCGTACACGACACGCCGCCGATCGAAACCCTGACCCCTGCATCGGCCACTGACAATCCGGCCCCGGTGGTCGCCGAGCGGGTGGTCGACAGCCGGACCACCTACATCCTCAACAGCATCCTGCAGGACGTCATCAAACGCGGCACCGCACGTCGGGCACTGTCGATGAACCGCCCGGACATCGCCGGCAAAACCGGCACCACCAACGAGTCAAAGGACGCCTGGTTCTCCGGCTACAACGCCGACTACGTGACCACCGTCTGGACCGGCTTCGACCAGCCGGAAAGCCTGGGCCGGCATGAGTTTGGCGGGACCGTCTCGCTGCCGATCTGGATGGACTACATGAGTGCTGCCCTCAAAGACAAACCGCCGCACCAGCAAGCCGAGCCCGATGGCATCCTCAGCCTGCGGGTCGACCCGATCAGCGGCCGCGCCGCCACACCAAGCACGCCCAATGCGTTCTTCGAGCTGTTCAAGAGTGAAGACACGCCCCCGAGCGTCAACGAACTGGGCGGCAGCGTACCGGGCAGCCCGCTGCCGGCGGATGAGGCGGCACCCATAGACCTCTTCTGATCGACCTCGTAGGACCGGCTTTAGCCGGGAAGCCTTCGCGGCTAAAGCCGCTCCTACGCCCATAAAAAAACCGGCCATCAGGCCGGGTTTTTTATGGGGGTTGCTGTCAGCCGTTGAACACGTCGTCAACGCTGGTCAGCGGGTAGTGCTTCGGATACGGCAGGGTCGCTACACCGCTTTCGATGGCCGCTTTTGCCACCGCGTCGGAAATCACACTCAGCAGGCGCACATCCAGCGGCTTGGGAATGATGTACTCACGACCGTATTCCAGCTTCACGCCGCCGTAGGCATCGCTGACTTCCTGAGGCACCGGCAGTTTGGCCAGTTCGCTCAGTGCCTTGGCTGCGGCGATTTTCATTTCTTCGTTGATGCGCTTGGCGCGTACGTCCAGGGCACCACGGAAAATGAACGGGAAGCCCAGGACGTTGTTGACCTGGTTCGGGTAGTCCGAGCGGCCGGTGGCCATGATCACGTCGCTACGGGTTTCGTGAGCCAGCTCCGGCTTGATTTCCGGGTCCGGGTTTGAGCAGGCGAACACGATCGGGTCACGGGCCATGCGTTTGAGGTCTTCAGCGCTCAGCAGGTTCGGACCAGACAGGCCAACAAACACGTCAGCACCGTCAAGAGCGTCACTCAGAGTGCGCTTTTCGGTTGCGTGGGCAAAGGCTGCCTTGTACTGGTTCAAGTCGGTACGGCCGGAATGAACGACGCCGGAGCGGTCGATCATGAAGATGTTTTCAATCTTGGCGCCCATGCTCACCAGCAACTTCATGCAGGAGATGGCCGCAGCACCGGCACCCAGGCAGACGATCTTGGCGGTGTCGAGGCTCTTGCCGACGATTTCCAGCGCGTTGATCATGCCGGCTGCCGTCACGATGGCAGTACCGTGCTGGTCGTCGTGGAATACCGGGATGTCGCACTGTTCGATCAGGGCCTTTTCGATCTCGAAGCACTCAGGTGCCTTGATGTCTTCCAGGTTGATGCCGCCGAATGTGATGGAGATGCGCTTTACGGTATCGATGAAGGCTTGCGGGCTTTCAGAATCGACTTCGATATCGAACACGTCGATGCCAGCGAAACGCTTGAACAGAACCCCTTTGCCTTCCATGACCGGCTTGGAAGCCAGCGGCCCCAGATCGCCCAGGCCCAGAATGGCGGTGCCGTCGGAAATGACTGCTACCAGGTTACCCTTGCCGGTGTACTTGTAAGCCAGTTCAGGATCACGGGCAATTTCACGTACAGGTTCGGCAACGCCAGGGCTGTAAGCCAGCGACAGGTCACGGGCAGTTGCAGTTGGCTTGGTCAGTTCCACGCTCAGTTTTCCCGGACGGGGATTGGCGTGATATTCAAGCGCAGCGGTTTTCAGATCGGACATGTTATAGGATTTCCGCTTTATTACGGTGGGACAGACGAACCGTCGAGGATACGCAAGATGCATAATCCTCACAAGACTGGTCAGTCACTGCTGTCAAGAGGGCGAATGTCGGGATTGCATTTCTGGAATAGATAATGTCGCACTAATGCAAAATCTGACCGAATCCTGCTATCAATTCGGTGTTTCAAGCCTCTGCGGGGGCTGGATTGTCACCCGCCAACACGCTTGCCATGACTCTAGACCACTCTGGCACAGCCGTTTGCCAGAGTTGCATTTGCCCTGTCCGAACCGGACTGCGTCGAAGTGACGCAGCGCCTGAATACCCGATCGAGCAAACGACAGACATGAAAAAGGCGCCCGCAAGGGGCGCCTTTTCGAGTTGCCAGGACCGGCCCGAAGGGCCGTCCGGGAACCGCGATTACTGTGCTTTGGCAGCGCCGAAAGCACCGAAGCGGGACTTGAAGCGGTCAACACGACCACCAATGTCCAGAGTCTTCTGCTTGCCGGTGTAGAACGGGTGGCACTCGTTGCACACGTCCAGGCTCAGAGGCTTGGCCAGGGTGGAACGGGTCTTGATGACGTTACCGCAGCTGCAGGTGGCGTCGATCGCTTCGTAAACTGGATGGATATCGGCTTTCATGGGGACTTCCTCGAATGGCGGGCCGCCACCCGACACTATTGTCGGATACCGCACGCAAAATAGGCGGCAAATATTACCAGACAATTGCCATTACGCAAACGAACCTTAAAGCCGACTGTCGTCTGTTACCATCGCCCATCCGCCCCCGATTGCCATACGGAACTGCTCGCGTGCCCGACGTCATCCTGCGCCTTGCCCTGCCTTCGCCGCTGCGCCGCCTGTTCGACTACCGCGCCCCGGCCGGTACGCCGCGCAACGCACTGCAACCGGGCATGCGCCTGCGCGTACCGTTCGGGCGCCGGGAAATGATCGGTGTATTGGTAGAAATCAGCGATCACAGCGAAGTGCCCGCCGACAAGCTCAAACCGGCCATTGCCCTGCTCGACAGCCATTCACCATTGCCGCCGGCGCTGTTCAAGCTGTGCCTGTGGACCGCGCAGTATTATCAGCACAGCCTGGGCGACACCCTGAGCTGGGCGCTGCCGGTGCTGCTGCGCCAGGGCGAACCGGCCGAGAGCCGTCAGGAACGGTTCTGGCAGGTGACGGCCGGTGCCGACCCACAGGATCCACGCATCAGCAACGCCCCGGCACAACGTAAAGCCCTGGCCACCCTGGCGCAGCACCCGCATGGCGTGGCTCATCAGTTACTCGACAAGCTGATGCTGAACAAGAACAGCCTCAACCTGCTGCTGGCCAAAGGGCTGGTCGAGGTCCAGGTACGCAGCCAGGCGCCTGCGCCGCGTCACGAACACTGGCTGGCCCAGCCCGAACTGCCCCTCAACGACGAACAGCGTGCCGCCTGCGAAGCGATTCAGGCTGGCTTTGGCAGTTTTCATGCCTGCCTGCTGGCAGGCGTCACCGGCAGCGGCAAGACCGAGGTGTATCTACAACTGATCCACCAGACCCTGATGGCTGGCAAGCAGGCGCTGGTACTGATCCCGGAGATCAACCTCGGCCCCCAGACCCTGGCGCGCTTCGAGCAACGCTTCAATGCCCGCATCGCATTGCTGCATTCGGCGGTCAATGACCGTGAGCGCCTCGACCACTGGCTGGCGGCCCGCGATGGTGACGCCGACATCATTATCGGCACCCGCTCGGCGCTGTTCACGCCGATGAAAAATCCGGGGCTGATCATCATCGATGAAGAACACGACGGTTCCTATAAACAGCAGGAAGGCTTGCGCTACCACGCCCGCGACCTGGCCATCGTCCGCGCCCGCCAGGAAAACATCCCCATCGTGCTCGGCTCGGCCACACCGTCACTGGAAAGCCTGCACAACGCCTACACCGGTCGCTATGGCCTGCTGCGCCTCAACCAGCGCGCCGGAGGGGCCAAACAGCCCCGCTTCCTGCGCCTGGACGTCAAGAGCCGGCCACTGGACAGCGGTATTTCCGGGCCGATGCAACAGGCCATCGGCCAGACCTTGAGCGCAGGTCAGCAAGTGCTGGTGTTCCTCAACCGCCGCGGCTTTGCCCCGACCCTGCTGTGCCATGACTGCGGCTGGCTGTCAGGTTGCCCGCGCTGCGATGCGCGCATGACCGTCCACCAGCGCTCTGGCGAACTGCGCTGCCATCACTGTGGGTACACCGAACGGGTACCGCGCCAGTGCCCGTCGTGCGGCAAGGTCGATCTGCGCCCCATCGGCGCCGGCACCGAACGCGCCGAGGAACGCCTGGCGATTCTGTTCCCCGATTACCCGGTGTTACGGGTCGACCGCGACAGCACCTCGCGCAAAGACGCGATGAACCAGCTGTTTGCCACCATCCAGCGCGGTCAGCCGTGCATCCTGGTCGGCACCCAGATGCTTGCCAAGGGACATCACTTTCCACGGGTCACGCTGGTGGCGATCCTGGATGCCGATGGCGGGCTGTTCTCCGGCGATTTCCGCGCCAGCGAGCGCATGGCGCAATTGATCGTCCAGGTGGCCGGGCGCGCAGGGCGTGCCGAAGAGCCAGGCAAGGTGATTATCCAGACCCATCTGGCCGACCATCCGCTACTCGTCCAATTGACCGAACAAGGCTACTTCGCCTTTGCCGAACAGGCCCTGAGCGAGCGCCGCAGCGCTGGTCTGCCGCCCTTCTCGCACCTGGCACTGCTGCGCGCCGAAGCCCACAAACCCGGACAGGCCGAGCTGTTTCTGGATCAAGCCTGCGCCGAGGCCGAGCAACTGCTGGAGCAAATCGATCCCGGCGGCATCGAACTTCTTGGCCCGGTTCCGGCTCCGATGGAACGCCGCGCCGGACGCTATCGGGCACAACTGTTGGTCCAGGCCAATGCCCGCGCACCGTTGCATCGACTGCTCAGTAGCTGGCTGCTGATCCTCGAACAGATGCCCAGTGGCCGCCAGGTGCGCTGGTCGTTGGACGTTGACCCGGTCGACCTGTATTGAAACGAAACCGACACGGGCATGCGTCAAGGTTGGCAAGCCCGCCCCGGCCACGGATAATGTGCAGTTTTTCCACCCGCGCATCCAGGCGCTACCGCGCTTGCGGTTGTTGAAGAGAACCTCATGAAAGACACCATTCGCCAGCTGATCCAACAAGCCCTGACCCGACTCGAAACCGAGGGCGTCTTGCCACAAGGGCTGACGCCGGCGATCCAGGTTGAAAACGCCCGGGACAAGACCCACGGCGACTTTGCCAGCAACATTGCCATGATGCTCGCCAAGCCGGCCGGCATGAAACCGCGTGAGCTGGCCGAAAAACTGATTGCCGCCCTGCCTGCCGACGAGCAGATCAGCAAGGTCGAGATCGCCGGCCCCGGCTTTTTGAACTTCTTCCAGAACACTCAGGCGCTGGCCAGCCGCCTCGACGCCGCACTCTCCGACGAACGGTTGTCGGTGCGCAAGGCGGGTGCAGCGCAACGTGTGGTGGTCGACATGTCCGCCCCTAACCTCGCCAAAGAGATGCACGTCGGCCACCTGCGCTCGACCATCATCGGCGATGCAGTAGCCAATGTACTGGGCTACCTGGGCGACACCGTGATTCGCCAGAACCACGTCGGCGACTGGGGCACCCAGTTCGGCATGTTGCTGGCCTACCTGCAGGAAAAGCCCACCACCAGCGACGAACTGTCGGACCTGGAAAACTTTTACCGCGCCGCCAAGCAGCGCTTCGACGAGTCTGAAGAGTTCGCCGACCGCGCCCGCTCGCTGGTGGTCAAGCTGCAGGCCGGCGACGCCGACTGCCTGGCGCTGTGGCAACGTTTCAACGACATCTCGCTGTCGCACTGCCAGAAGACCTACGACCGCCTGAACGTCAACCTCACCCCGGCCGACGTCAAAGGTGAAAGCGCCTACAACGACGACCTGGCCAATGTGGTCAGCGACCTGAAAAGCGCCGGCCTGCTGGTCGAAAGTGAAGGCGCGCAGTGTGTGTTCCTCGAAGAATTCCGCACCGCTGACGACACGCCACTGCCGGTGATCGTGCAGAAAGCCGGTGGCGGTTACCTGTACGCCACCACCGACCTGGCAGCCATGCGCTACCGCAGCAAGGTCTTGCAGGCCGACCGCGTGCTGTATTTCGTCGACCAGCGCCAGGCCCTGCACTTCCAGCAAGTCTTTGAAGTGGCGCGCCGCGCCGGCTTCACCCATCCGGGCATGCAACTGGAACACATGGGCTTCGGCACCATGAATGGCGCCGACGGCCGGCCGTTCAAAACCCGCGATGGTGGCACGGTAAAACTGATCGACCTGCTCGACGAAGCCGAAGTGCGCGCCTATGCCCTGGTCAAGGAAAAGAACCCGGAACTGGACGAGGCCGAACTGCGCAGCATCGCCAAGGCCGTGGGCATCAGCTCGGTGAAGTACGCCGACCTGTCCAAGCACCGCACCAGCGACTACAGCTTCAACTTCGATCTGATGATCAGCTTCGAGGGCAACACTGCACCGTACCTGCTGTACGCCTACACCCGTATCGCCGGGGTGTTCCGCAAGCTCGGCGCGCCGTTCGATGCCAGCCAGGGGCAGATCGTCCTGGAGGCCGAACAGGAGCAGGAACTGGCCGCGCGCCTGGCGCAGTTCGGCGAAGTACTGAACAACGTCGCAGAAAAAGGCACCCCGCATGTGCTTTGCGCCTATGTTTATGACCTCGCGGGCCTGTTCTCAAGCTTCTATGAAAACTGCCCGATCCTGGGTGCACAAACCCCGGAACAACAACAAAGCCGCCTGCGCCTGGCCGCCCTGACCGGACGCACTCTCAAGCAAGGCCTGGAACTGCTGGGCCTGGAAACTCTGGAGCGCATGTAAGTTGGCCGTTGCGAAGAAGAAAGCAGCTCCCAAGCGGGGAGCCAGCCGTTACGAGGCCCCCGCGAAGAAGCCGATCCCAGGATGGGTATGGTTGGCTGTCGGCCTGACGGTCGGCGCCTTCATTGTCTTTCTGATGAAGCTTGAGCCCGGTGGCAGTGAGGTCAAACGCGAAAAAGCCGAGGCCAAGGCGGCAGCCAAGATCGCCGAGGCCAACAAGACCCCGCCGAGCCCGGCAGCGGTCAAGCCCAAGTACGACTTCTATACTCTGCTGCCCGAGTCGGAAGTCATCGTGCCCAAAGAGGCGGTGCCGGAGAAAACCCCGCCCGCGCCTGCGGTCACGCCAGTCGCGCCGGTCACCCCGGAGCAGGCCGCGAAGATCGACACCGCCCGCGCCCAGGCGGCCCTGAGCGGCCTGACGCCGCCACCCGCGCCACCGGTGGCGACCACCGAAACCAAACCGGCACCGGTCACCCGCTTCTTCCTGCAGGCTGGCTCGTTCCGCAAGCAGGCCGATGCCGAGAAAGTCCGTGCGCAGATCATCCTGCTGGGCCAGACCGCGACCGTAGAGTCCGGTACGGTCAAGGAAGAAACCTGGTACCGCGTACTGGTCGGCCCGTTCAGCAACCGCGACCAGTTGACCACCGCCCAGAAGCAACTGGCTGGCGGCGGCTTCAGCAACCTGCTGTTACAACAGCGCCAGAGCCGCTGAACCGGCAGCTAATAACTGCAAATGCCGGTCCTACGCGCATTGACAGGTTGAAATAGGCTTCGCCATCCCCATATCAGTTTCCATCAGGGCATTTTCGCCCCGCTGCGTGGAGACTCTCCCCTTGACCACCATCGTTTCAGTCCGCCGCCACGGCAAAGTCGTCATGGCCGGTGACGGCCAGGTTTCCTTGGGCAACACCGTGATGAAAGGCAACGCCAAGAAGGTGCGCCGCCTGTACCACGGCCAGGTCATCGCCGGTTTCGCCGGTGCCACCGCCGACGCCTTTACCCTGTTCGAGCGTTTTGAAGCCCAGCTCGAAAAGCATCAGGGCCACCTGATCCGTGCTGCCGTAGAACTGGCCAAGGACTGGCGTACCGATCGCTCGCTCAGCCGCCTGGAAGCGATGCTGGCCGTCGCCAACAAAGATGCCTCGCTGATCATCACCGGCAACGGTGACGTGGTCGAACCCGAAGATGGCCTGATCGCCATGGGTTCCGGTGGCGCCTTCGCCCAGGCCGCTGCCCGTGCGCTGCTGCAGAAAACCGAGCTGCCGGCCCGCGAGATCGCTGAAACCGCATTGCACATCGCTGGCGATATTTGCGTATTCACCAACCACAACATCACCATTGAGGAGCAGGACCTCGCCGAGCAAGCCTGACGGCCTGCCTGCGCTTGAGGACCATTACCACCATGTCCATGACTCCCCGCGAAATTGTCCACGAACTGAACCGCCACATCATTGGCCAGGATGACGCCAAGCGCGCCGTCGCCATTGCCCTGCGCAACCGTTGGCGGCGCATGCAATTGCCTGAAGAACTGCGTGTCGAAGTCACCCCCAAGAACATTCTGATGATCGGCCCGACCGGCGTCGGCAAGACCGAAATCGCCCGTCGCCTGGCCAAGCTGGCCAATGCACCGTTCATCAAGGTCGAAGCTACCAAGTTCACGGAAGTCGGCTACGTCGGCCGTGACGTCGAGTCGATCATCCGCGACCTGGCCGATGCCGCGATGAAGCTGCTGCGCGAGCAGGAGATCATCAAGGTTCGGCATCGTGCTGAAGACGCTGCCGAAGACCGCATCCTTGATGCCTTGCTGCCACCGGCACGTAGCGGTTTCAACGAAGAGCCGGTCTCGACCAGCGATTCCAATACCCGCCAGTTGTTCCGCAAGCGCCTGCGTGAAGGCCAGCTGGACGACAAGGAAATCGAGATCGAGGTCAGCGAGTCGGTGGGTGTGGACATCTCTGCCCCGCCAGGCATGGAAGAGATGACCAATCAATTGCAGAGCCTGTTTGCCAACATGGGCAAGGGCCGCCGCAAGACCCGCAAGCTCAAGGTCAAAGAAGCGCTGAAGATGGTCCGCGAAGAAGAAGCCGGCCGTCTGGTCAACGACGACGAACTCAAGGCCAAGGCCCTTGAAGCCGTCGAGCAACACGGCATCGTGTTCATCGACGAGATCGACAAGGTTGCCAAACGCGGCAATGTCGGCGGCGCCGACGTGTCTCGTGAAGGCGTGCAGCGCGACCTGCTGCCATTGATCGAAGGCTGCACGGTTAACACCAAGCTGGGCATGGTCAAAACCGACCATATCCTGTTCATCGCCTCCGGCGCGTTCCACCTGAGCAAGCCAAGCGACCTGGTGCCCGAGCTGCAAGGCCGTCTGCCGATTCGTGTCGAACTCAAGGCGCTGTCGCCTCAAGACTTCGAACGTATCCTCAGCGAACCGCACGCCTCGCTGACCGAACAGTATCGCGAACTGCTCAAGACCGAAGGCCTGAACATCGAATTCAAGCCAGACGGCATCAAGCGCCTGGCGGAAATCGCCTGGCAGGTCAACGAGAAGACCGAGAACATCGGTGCGCGCCGCCTGCACACCCTGCTCGAACGCCTGCTCGAAGAACTGTCGTTCAGCGCCGGCGACCTGGCCAGCAGCCCGGATGCCGAGCCGATCGAGATCAACGCCGACTACGTCAACAGCCACCTGGGCGAACTGGCCAACGACGAAGACCTGTCGCGCTACATCCTGTAAAAGCCTGTAGGAGCAGCTTTAGCTGCGAAGCATTCAACCGCGAAAGCTTCAACCGCGAATTTTTCGCGGCTGAAGCCGCTCCTACGCTTGTGGCTTGCCGCCGGCCACGCTTAAGCTGACGCCATGAACAAAATCCCCACTGCCATTCAATTGCACAAGGCGTCGAAAACCCTGACGCTCAAATACGCGTCCGGCGAGCAGTACGATCTGCCTGCCGAGTTTCTGCGTGTGCACTCCCCTTCTGCCGAGGTTCAGGGGCACGGCAAGCCGATCCTGCAGTTCGGCAAACTCGGCGTGGGCCTGACCAAGGTCGAGCCGGCCGGCCAGTACGCCCTCAAGCTGACCTTCGACGATGGCCACGACAGCGGCCTGTTCACCTGGGATTATCTCTTCGAGCTGGGCCAGCGCCAGAACGCGCTGTGGGATGACTACCTGCAAGAGCTGAAAAAAGCCGGCAAAAGCCGCGACCCGCACGAACAAGTCGTGCGTCTGATGCTCTGATCGCTTCGCTGACCGCGCAATTTCACAATCAGCGTCTATGCTCCCTGCACCGTTTGCCGTTTTAGTAAGCGGTTTCTAATCTGTTTTGCTTGAATGTGCCGCGCAGCGGCCTATACATGGTGCTGCTTGCGACTATGTGCAATCTCGCGTAACCAATGATTACGGCACATTCACTGCATCGTTTCGACGCAGCGGGAAATGGGTGCTTCTAAAAACGCGGGCAGTTTTTAGAGGCGCCCAATGGGGAGCCAGGACGTAGTGACACGCAGCGCCGCAGTTCAGACGCCCTGCCTGTCATTCGGCATGCCCATCGGGAATCGGCATACCAGGGCGCCTCTAAAAACGTAGGCGAGGCAGTCAGCGCAAGGTAAAAACAGGCAAAGCGCACGACTTTACGGGTTGTAAATGAGCATGCTTAGCCTGTTTTTAACGCAGCGATGACAACGCAGGTCGTTTTTAGCGGTGCCCGAACAGCCATCATCGGTCACACGAGCAGTAGTACCGACTCTTCCAGAGCCACTGCTCAAAGGAAAACCGGTACTCGCCTCAGGACAACGGAGCGTCGTAGATGAGTAGCAAGAACAACGATGACCTGCCGCGCCAGGCTTCTGAACACACACTGGGCCTGAACCCGGTTGTGGGCTTGCGCCGCAAGGACTTACTGACCACCGCGCGCATGGTCATGCGCCTGGCGCTCAGGCAACCGATCCACAGCCTCAAACATGTCGCACATCTGGGGCTGGAGCTTAAAAACGTCGTCATTGGCCGCTCGGGCCTGCAACCGGCCGCTGACGATCGTCGGTTTCAGGACCCGGCCTGGAGTCAGAACCCGCTGTATCGCCGCTATTTGCAGGTGTATCTGGCCTGGCGCAAAGAGCTGCATGATTGGCTCGACGGCAGCAGCCTGACCCCGCAGGACATCAGCCGCGGGCATTTCGTCATCAACCTGATGACCGAAGCCATGGCGCCGACCAATACGGCGGCCAACCCGGCAGCGGTCAAGCGTTTCTTCGAAACCGGCGGCAAGAGCCTGCTTGATGGCCTGTCGCATCTGGCCAAGGACATGGTGCATAACGGCGGCATGCCCAGCCAGGTCAACATGGACGCCTTTGAGGTCGGCAAGAACCTGGGCACCAGCGAAGGCGCAGTGGTATTTCGCAATGACGTGCTGGAACTGATCCAGTACAAGCCGGCCACCGAGCAGACCCATGAACGCCCGCTGCTGGTAATCCCGCCACAGATCAACAAGTTCTACGTCTTCGACCTGAGCCCGGAAAAAAGCCTGGCGCGCTTCTGCCTGGGCAGCAAGGTGCAGACCTTCATCATCAGCTGGCGCAACCCGACCAAGGCCCAGCGCGAGTGGGGGCTTTCGACCTATATCGAAGCGCTCAAAGAAGCCATCGACGTGGTCTCGGCAATCACCGGCAGCCCGGACGTCAACGTGCTTGGCGCCTGCTCGGGCGGCATCACCTGCACCGCGCTGCTGGGCCACTATGCAGCGCTGAACGAGCGCAAGATCAACGCCATGACCTTGATGGTCAGCGTGCTCGACACCACCCTGGAGAACGAAGTGGCGCTGTTCGTCGACGAGCAGACCCTGGAAGCGGCCAAGCGCCACTCGTATCAGTCCGGGGTACTGGAAGGCCGCGACATGGCCAAGGTCTTCGCCTGGATGCGCCCCAATGACCTGATCTGGAACTACTGGGTCAACAACTACCTGCTGGGCAACGAGCCACCGGCCTTCGACATCCTGTTCTGGAACAACGACACCACGCGGCTGCCTGCGGCGTTCCATGGCGACCTGATCGAGATGTTCAAGAACAACCCGTTCACCCGCCCCAATGCACTGGAAGTGTGCGGCACGGCAATCGACCTCAAGCAGGTGACCAACGACATCTTCTGCCTGGCAGGCACCAACGACCACATCACCCCATGGCAGGCGTGCTACCGCTCGGCGCGGCTGTTTGGCGGCAAGACCGAGTTCGTGCTGTCGAGCAGCGGCCATATCCAGAGCATTCTCAACCCGCCGGGCAACCCCAAGGCCCGCTACATGACCAACGAAGAACTGCCGCTCGACCCGATCGCCTGGCAGGAAAACGGCACCAAGCACACCGATTCGTGGTGGCTGCACTGGCAGAGCTGGTTGACCGAGCGCTCCGGCGAGCTGAAAAAGTCACCCGCCAGCCTGGGCAACAAGGCTTATCCGGCCGCAGAAGCCTCACCGGGCACTTATGTTCACGAGCGCTAGACTTGGTAAAGGCAAGACTACCGGAACCAGGGATCCTGGCCGGTAGCTGCCATTGCGCAATAAATGATCAGTCGCACGCCAGAGGCCACGCCTCGGTCGGTCTGGGAAAGGCGCAGGACATCTTTCCAGATGTATTAACCAACAGGGCTCCGGCATGCCGCAACCGTTTGTATTTCGCTCCATCGACCTGGACGGCCACACCATCCGGACGGCCGTCAGATCCGGCAAGAGCCATATGGCTCCGCTGCTGATCTTCAATGGCATCGGGGCCAACCTGGAACTGGTGTTTCCGTTTGTCGAAGCGCTGGACCCGGACATGGAGGTGATTGCCTTCGATGTGCCGGGGGTCGGCGGCTCTTCGACGCCCAACCGCCCGTACCGCTTTCCAGGCTTGGCGAAGCTGGCGGCGCGCATGCTCGACTACCTTGATTACGGCCAGGTCAACGTCATCGGCGTGTCCTGGGGCGGCGCGCTGGCCCAGCAGTTTGCCCACGACTACCCCGAACGCTGCAAAAAGCTGGTGCTGGCAGCCACAGCAGCCGGCATGGCGATGGTGCCAGGCAAGCCGCGGGTGCTGATGCTGATGGCCAGCCCACGCCGCTACATCCAGCCATCCCACGTGATCCGCATTGCCCCGGAAATCTACGGCGGCGCGTTTCGCCGTGACCCGCATCTGGCGGCCAATCATGCAGCCAAGGTCCGTTCGTCAGGCAAGTTGGGTTACTACTGGCAACTGTTCGCCGGCATGGGCTGGACCAGCATCCATTGGCTGCACAAGATCCGTCAGCCGACCCTGGTGCTCGCTGGCGATGATGACCCGCTGATCCCACTGATAAATATGCGCCTGTTGGCCTGGCGGATACCCAATGCCCAGCTACACATAATTGATGACGGTCATTTGTTCCTGATCACCCGGGCCGAAGCCGTAGCGCCCATCATCATGAGTTTTCTGCAGCAGGAACGTCAGCGTGCGGTCATGCACCCGCATCCCACACCCAATGCGCATTGAACCTGGCCTGCAGACGCCCTGCACGATCAAGGGCGGCCCTGAAAACGCAAGCAAGGCCGTCAGCGCAGCAGGCGCCGGCCAGCAGTTGGTTTTAGAACTGCCCTCATTGCTGATCCGTTGTACCCGCGCGACCTGACAGGACCGTCGAACCGCGCAGAACGGCGCAGCCCTGCCTGCGCCCTGACATTCATTGATGGCTTGACGAAGGAGTGTTGCCCTCATGCGAGAAAAACCAGCGAAGAGCGCCGAGACCACCCCGGCGACCTTCATCAACGCACAAAGCGCGATCATGGGCATGCGCGGTCGGGACCTGATGTCCACCCTGCGCAGTGTCGCCGCCCAAGGCTGGCGCCACCCATTTCGCACCGCCCGGCATGCCCTGGCGCTGGGCAATCAGCTCGGCCGGGTCTTGCTGGGTGAAACGCCGCACCAGCTCAACCCGCGTGACAGCCGCTTCGCTGATCCGACCTGGAGCCTCAACCCGCTGTACCGGCGCGGCTTGCAGGCTTACCTGAGCTGGCAGCATCAGGTCAGACACTGGATCGACGAAAGCGACCTGACCGGCGACGACCGCGCCAGGGCGCATTTCATGTTCAGCCTGATCAACGACGCGCTGTCGCCGTCCAATACGCTGCTCAACCCGTTGGCGATCAAAGAGCTGTTCAACTCCGGTGGCAACAGCCTGGTCAAGGGCCTGAGCCATATGGCCAACGACCTGCTGCACAACAACGGCCTGCCCAGCCAGACCACCAAGGACGCCTTCGAAATCGGCCGCACCCTGGCCACCACGGCAGGCTCGGTGGTCTATCGTAATGAGCTGCTGGAGCTGATCCAGTACAAGCCGATGAGCGAAAAGCAATACACCCGGCCGCTGCTCATCGTGCCGCCGCAAATCAACAAGTTCTATGTCTTCGACCTGAGCCCGACCAACAGCTTTGTGCAGTACGCCCTCAAGAACGGCCTGCAAACCTTCGTCATCAGTTGGCGCAATCCTGATGTGCGCCATCGTGAATGGGGGCTGTCCAGCTATGTCGAGGCCGCCGAACAGGCGATGAATGTCTGCCGCGCCATCACCGGTGCCCGTGAGGTCAATCTGGTCGGTGCCTGCGCCGGTGGTCTGACCATCGCCGCGCTACAGGGTCATTTGCAGGCCAAGCGCCAGATGCGGCGGGTCGCCAGCGCCACTTATATGGTCAGCCTGCTCGACAGCCAGATCGAAAGCCCGGCCACCCTGTTTATCGACGAAGAAACCCTCGAAGCGGCCAAGCGGCGCTCTTATCAGCGCGGCGTGCTTGAGGGCAGCGAGATCAACCGGGTGTTCGCCTGGATGCGCCCCAATGACCTGATCTGGCATTACTGGATCAATAACTACCTGTTGGGCAAGGCTCCGCCACCGTTCGACATCCTCTACTGGAACAACGACACCACCCGACTGCCCGCCGCCCTGCACGGCGACCTGCTGGATTTTTTCAAACACAATCCGCTCAATCATCCCGGCGGGCTGGAGGTCTGCGGCACGCCCATCGACCTGCAGAAGGTCACGGTAGACAGCTTCAGCGTGGCAGGCATCAACGATCACATCACGCCTTGGGACTCGGTCTATCGCTCGACCCTGCTGCTCGGCGGCGAGCGGCGCTTCGTACTGTCCAGCAGCGGTCATGTGCAGAGCATTCTCAACCCGCCGGGCAATCCGAAATCCAGCTTCGTCGAAAGTGGCGAACTCACCAGCGACCCGCGTGCCTGGTATTACGACGCCAGACAGCAGGATGGCAGTTGGTGGCCGACCTGGCTGGCCTGGATCCAGGAACGCGCAGGCACCCAGCGTGAAACCCGTATGACGCTGGGCAACGAGAACTACCCGCCGATGGAAGCTGCACCGGGAACCTACGTCCGTGTGCGCTGAACACTACCTCGCCCAAACCTTCAAGAAGACCGGATGAAAACCCGCGACCGAATCCTCGAATGTGCTCTGGAGCTGTTCAACCAACAAGGCGAACCCAATGTCTCGACGCTGGAAATCGCCAATGAGCTGGGGATCAGCCCTGGCAATCTGTATTACCACTTTCATGGCAAGGAGCCGCTGGTGCTTGGCCTGTTCGAGCGATTCCAGGGCGAACTTGCCCCGCTGCTCGATCCGCCCGCCGAGGCAAGGCTGGGCGCCGAAGACTACTGGCTGTTTCTGCACCTGATCGTTGAGCGTCTGGCGCATTACCGTTTTCTGTTCCAGGACCTGTCCAACCTGGCAGGCCGGCTGCCCAAGCTGGGGCGTGGTATCCGCCATCTGCTCAACGCACTCAAACGCACCCTGGCATCGTTGCTGGCCCGTCTAAAGTCAGAGGGGCAGTTGGTCAGCGAAACCCAGGCACTGGGTAACCTGGTGGAGCAGATCACCCTGACCCTGCTGTTTTCACTGGATTACCAACGCATTCTCGGACGCGACGGCGAAGTCCGGGTCGTGGTCTACCAGATCATGATGCTGGTCGCGCCGCACCTGGTACCGGTATCACGACAAAGCGTCGAACAACTGGCACTGCATTATCTGGAGCGCTGAGCCAGGCATGCCCGATCTGTCACGGCAAATCGGGCCATGGCCGTAATGCCGCACCGTCAAGGCAGGACAAGCAAGGCAGATAGGTTTCACTGCCTTGCCGCTACCCTGTGGGAGCGAGCAAGCTCGCTCCCACAAATCTCGCCAGCCTTAACTGATCAGCACAAGGCCGTGATCGTCAGGAAGACGGATTGGCCGGTGCCGGGGCGCTGGACGCCGCAGCCCCCGAAGCCTGAGGCGCTGCTGCGCCACCGGAGCCGCTCTCTGGTTGCGCGGCAGGTTTGTCAGCGGCCTTGGCTGCCGGCTTGCGTGCGGCCGGTTTTTTCGCTGCCGCAGGCTTCTTGGCTGCCGCAGGCTTGGCAGCTGACGGTTTCTTGTCAGCCGGCTTATCCGCTGACTCGGCAACCGACCTGGCTTTGCTGGCGGTGCTCGAAGCGGCTTTGCTGGCCGCCTCGACCGGCTTGGCCGCGGCCTTTTTCACCGCGGGTTTAGCGGCAGTGGCCTTGCTGGCGACCTTGTCTGCCGCCTTGGCTACAGTGCTGGCCGCCGCCTTGACCAATGGCTTGGCCGTGCTACGCGGGGCAGGCTTGGCGGCAGAGATCGCCTTGACCTTGTCACCGGTCAGTTGCTCAATCTGGCGGGTCAGCTGATCGACCTTGTCGTGCAAGGTCTGCACCTCCAACCGGCTCGGTACGCCCAGGCGTGAAATGGCACTGTTGAGGCGCTTGTCGAATGCACCCTCCAGTTCACTCCACTTGCCCAGCGCCAGGTCCTTCACATCCCCGACACGGGATTTTCCGGCCCTGACCCCGCTTTTAACCTCTTCAAGCTTCTTGTCGGCGTCGACCTTGCTCTCTTGCTCGGCCTTCTCGCCATCTTTGACCAATGTTTCGAAAAGCTTACTGCCGTCATTGCTGACCTTGGAGTAAGCCCCCAAACCAGCCAGCCAGATCTGGCGTGAGTACTTCTCGATCTCGCCGATCCAGGAGCTGCTTTGTTTCTCGGTTTTTTTCTTGCCAGCCATCCCGCTCTCCTTCAGTGATCCGACTCGATACGCTCCAGCTGTTTAGGCTCATGGCGCTCAAGCTTTTTGGGCCCGACACGTTCCAGCAATGCCGTCAGTTCATCGAGCTTAGCAGACAGTGTCTCGACGTCATGCCGGGAGGGGATGCCGATACGATTCAGGCCTCTGGCGACGCGACGATCGAACGCACTTTCGATCTTGTCCAGTTGCGCCTCGACGCGGCCTTTGACGCCAGAAACCTCGCCTTTGAGCGAATCGATCTCGCTGTTGGCGGCGTCGATTTTCTCGTCGACCACCTTCTTGGCGTCCTTTTCGGCACGCTCACCGGTGCGGATCAGCTCCTTGACGTACTCGGAGCCTTCCTGGTTGGCCTTGGTATAGGCCCCCAGGCCCGCCAGCCAGATCTTGCGGGCGTAGCGCCGCACTTCGGCAAGCGTGCTGTCCTGCTCGGTTTCGATTTCGACTTTCTTTTTCAGAGTGGCCTTGACCATGGTTCACCTCACGCTCGAATGGTTGAAGAGAACATCCTTCGCAAATATGAGGTTCAAGGTAGGCAGAAAAATTAGAAAGCACACCCTAGAAGCCGCCACAAGCAGGTAGGAGCAGCTTTAGCTGCGAAGCCTTCGCTGCTAAAGCTGCTCCTACGGGCTGTTCTCAAGCGGCGAGTTCGCGGTCGAGGATGCGCTCGATCTCGCTCTGGATCGCGCCGCTCATCGGCGACAGGAAAAAGCTCAGCTCGATGACAATGCGCACCAGTTCTTCACCGACGTCGAGGCGGCCTTTGGCACCCTTGCCATGCAGGGCCACGCTGTCGCCATCCCATTTGTGCTCCAGGCCGTACTTGCTGCTGATTTTTTGCACCAGGTGCTCGGCCTTGGTGCGGGCCTGTTCCAGGCCCAGGGCGTGGGAGCGTTCGACAAGAATCTTCGACATACCAATGTTCCTTGTTTGCGGGGCCAGTTGTCGCGCCACTATAGCAGCGCAGCATGTCGGCCATGCGCCCCGTCAAGACAAAGTCAGTCGTGATGATTAGAATGGAGCGCATTCTATTCCGGTGACAGCGATATGACCGATCAGCGCAAAGACAGCGATGCCGAACCCACCACCCATTTCGGCTACCAGAACGTGCCGCAAAGCCAGAAGGCTGAAAAAGTCGCTGAGGTTTTCCACTCGGTGGCCGCCAAGTACGACCTGATGAACGACCTGCTGTCCGGCGGCATGCACAGGCTGTGGAAGCGCTTCACCATCGAGCTGTCCGGTGTGCGTCCGGGCAACCGGGTGCTGGATATCGCCGGCGGTACCGGCGATCTGGCGCGCAAGTTCTCGCAGCTGGTCGGCCCCACCGGTCAGGTGGTGCTGGCCGACATCAATGCCTCGATGCTCAAGGTAGGCCGTGATCGCCTGCTGGACAAAGGCGTGTCGGGCAATATCGAGTTCGTCCAGGCTGACGCCGAGAAGCTGCCGTTTCCGGATAATCACTTCGATTGCGTGACCATTGCCTTCGGCCTGCGCAACGTGACCCGCAAGGAAGATGCACTGCGTTCAATGCTGCGCGTGCTCAAACCTGGCGGTCGTCTGTTGGTCCTGGAGTTCTCCAAACCGACCAACAAGCTGATGTCCAAGGCCTACGACGCCTATTCCTTCGCGTTCATGCCGGTGATGGGCAAGCTGGTGACCAATGATTCGGAAAGCTACCGCTATCTGGCCGAGTCGATCCGCATGCACCCCGATCAGGAAACCCTCAAGTCGATGATGGTCGACGCCGGTTTCGACCGCGTGACCTATCACAACATGACTTCCGGGGTCGTTGCCCTGCACCGGGGCATCAAGCCCTGATGCTGCTGCGAGGCTTGCTGGCCAGTGCCGAACACGGCATCAACCGGGTGCTGCGCATGGACAGCACCGCGTTGCCACGCCTGGGTGCGCTGAGCGGCACGGTGATTGCCGTGGACTGCCGCGACCCGGCGCTGCAACTGTTCATTCTGCCAAGCGACCAAGGTTTGCTGCTGGCCTCGCAATGGGCGGCGCCCGCCGACTGCACCTTGCGCGCCCCGGCCGCGAGCCTGTTGCACCTGGCCTTGAGCCAGGACAAGAGCGCCGTGCTGCATGGCCCGAATGTCGAGCTTGATGGCGACAGCGGCATCCTGCTGGAGCTGGCCGGCATTCTTCAGGACCTGGAACTGGACTGGGAGTACGAGCTGTCACGCTGGCTCGGACCGGTCGCCAGCCAGGTACTGGGCAGCCAGCTGCGCAGCCGCGCCCGCTGGACCCGCAGTAGCCTGGCAAGCCTGGGCCAGAATCTGGCCGATTACCTGAGTGAAGAATCACGTACCCTGGTCGGCAAGCATGAAGCCGAAGCGCACTTCAATGAACTGGACCGGATCAAGCTTGATCTGGAACGTCTTGAAGTACGGGTAGCCCGTCTCTCTCAATCATTGACCCCCAGCGATAGCGATAACGCATGAAGTTGCTTGCCGTCCGCCGCCTGTTGCGCATCCAGCGTGTCGTAATCCGCTACCGCCTCGATGACCTGTTGTTTGGCCTGCCGCTGCCCTGGTGGCTGCTGGCAGTACGCTTCGTCCTGCCATGGCGCTGGTTGCCGCGCAAACCCTCGCCCTTGAGCCGGGGCGAACGTCTGCGCCTTGCCCTGCAGGATCTCGGGCCGATTTTCATCAAGTTCGGCCAGCTGCTCTCGACCCGCCGCGACCTGCTGCCCGAAGACATTGCCGACGAACTGATGCTGCTTCAGGACCGGGTCCCGCCGTTCGACCCGAAGCTGTCGGTCCAGCTCATCGAAGAGCAACTCGGCGCGCGGATCAGCGAAGTGTTCAGCCGCTTCGATGTCGAACCGCTGGCCTCGGCCTCGGTCGCCCAGGTGCATGCTGCACGCCTGAAAAGTGGCGAAGAAGTGGTGGTCAAGGTCGTGCGCCCGGGCCTGAAGCCGGTCATCACCCAAGACATGGCCTGGCTGTTCCTGCTCGCCCGTGTTGCCGAACGGGTATCGGCCGACGCGCGCCTGCTGCACCCGGTGCAAGTGGTCAACGATTACGAAAAAACCATTTACGACGAACTCGACCTGCTACGCGAAGCGGCCAACGCCAGTCAGTTGCGGCGCAACTTCGAAGGCTCGCAACTGCTTTATGTGCCGCAGGTGTACTGGGACTGGTGCCGCCCGAAAGTACTGGTGATGGAGCGCATCTACGGCATTCAGGTCACCGACCTGGCGACCCTGGCCGATCAGCGCACCGACATGAAGATGCTCGCCGAACGCGGCGTGGAGATCTTCTTCACTCAGGTATTCCGCGACAGTTTCTTCCATGCCGACATGCATCCCGGCAATATCTTCGTCAGCACCGTCACCCCCTGGAGCCCGCAATACATCGCCATCGACTGCGGCATCGTCGGCAGCCTGACCCCGGAAGACCAGGACTATCTGGCGCGCAACCTGTTCGCCTTCTTCAAGCGCGACTATCGCCGCGTCGCACAACTGCACATCGATTCAGGCTGGGTACCGGCAGAGACCAAACTCAATGAATTCGAGGCCGCGATCCGTACCGTTTGCGAACCGATCTTCGAAAAACCGCTCAAGGACATCTCGTTCGGTCAGGTGCTGATGCGTCTGTTCCAGACCGCACGGCGCTTCAACATGGAAGTGCAGCCGCAACTGGTGCTGCTGCAGAAAACCCTGTTGAACATCGAAGGCCTGGGTCGCCAGCTGTACCCGGACCTGGACCTGTGGAGCACTGCCCAGCCGTTCCTTGAGCGCTGGATGCGCGAGCGGGTCAGCCCCAAAACCCTGTTGGGCAACCTGCAATCGCAGGTCGAGCAGTTGCCACACATCGCCGGCATGACCCGCGACCTGCTGGAGCGCCTGTCCAGGCCGCATGCCAACGATCCACCGCCACCGGGCCGTGAGCGCGGCGACAGCCGTGCCCTGCGCCTGCTCGGCGCGGCACTGCTGACCGGCGGTGCGATCCAGAGTTGGGCGCTGACCGCCGCGGGGACTGCGCTGCCGGGGCTGACCGGCATACCGGCAGGCATCATGCTGGCCGCAGGACTGTATCTGATCGTTCGTCGATAGCCAGCAGCGCGTGGCGCTGGCACACTGTTCAATCCGCCGGGCAGCGACCCCCGGCAGCGGAGAAGTTATGAAAGACTGGCTGGACGAGATTCACTGGAACAGCGACGGTCTGGTGCCTGCAATCGCTCAGGACCACAAGACCGGTCGGGTATTGATGATGGCCTGGATGAACCGCGAATCGCTGGCGCTGACGGCCGCCGAAAACCGTGCCATATACTGGTCACGTTCGCGTGGCAAACTGTGGCGCAAGGGCGAGGAATCGGGCCATGTGCAGAAGTTGCACGAGCTGCGTCTGGACTGCGATGCCGACGTCATTATCCTGATGGTCGAGCAACTGGGCGGCATTGCCTGCCACACTGGCCGGCAAAGCTGCTTCTACCGCGTGTTCGAAAACGGCAACTGGAAGACCGTCGATCCGGTCCTCAAGGACCCGGACGCCATCTACCACTCAGGACACTGAACATGACCGACACCCTGGCCCGTCTGGCCGAAGTACTGGAGTCGCGCAAAGGCGCGGCTGCTGACAGCTCCTATGTCGCCAGCCTGTATCACAAGGGTCTGAACAAGATCCTGGAGAAAGTCGGCGAAGAGTCGGTCGAAACCATCATCGCTGCCAAGGACGCCGCTGTCAGCGGTGACTGCAGCGATGTCATTTATGAAACCGCCGATCTGTGGTTCCACAGCATGGTCATGCTGGCGGCCCTGGGTCAGCATCCGCAGGCCGTGCTCGACGAACTGGATCGCCGTTTCGGGCTGTCCGGCCACGCGGAAAAAGCTGCGCGCACGCAAGGTTAAGGCCTGGGCGCACGCCTGAAACTTCAAGAGGATTGCTGTAATGGGTATTTTTGACTGGAAACACTGGCTCGTCATTCTGATCGTCGTCGTCCTGGTGTTCGGCACCAAGAAGCTGAAAAACCTCGGCACTGACGTCGGCGAATCGATCAAGGGCTTTCGCAAAGCCATGAACGACGACGAAAAACAGGCTGCACCCGATGCAACGGCTCAGCCGCAGCAGTCTCAGGCCGCGCCACAACCGGCTCAGCCGACCCAGCCGCACACCATTGATGCCCAGGCCCAAAGGGTTCCAGAGCCGCAGCGCAAGGACCAGGTCTGATTCATGTTCGGTATCAGCTTTTCCGAACTGCTGCTGGTCGGCCTGGTTGCCCTGCTGGTGCTCGGCCCCGAGCGTCTGCCAGGTGCCGCACGCACCGCCGGCCTATGGATCGGGCGCCTGCGGCGCAGCTTCAACGCCATCAAGCAGGAAGTGGAGCGCGAGATCGGTGCCGACGAAATCCGTCGACAACTGCATAACGAGCACATCCTGTCGCTGGAAGAAGAGGCCCGCAAGATCTTCTCGCCATTGCAGGAAGAGGTTCTGAACCGTGATGCCTCGGCCGCCGAACCGGACCCGCAGCCCATCGAGCTGCAACCTGAACCACAACCGCAGCCGGCCGTGGCCAACACCCCGGAAAAGCCGCGTCTGAGCCTGGAAAAACAGCCAAAACCGCTGGTCACTGCCGTGCCCGTCGCCCAACCGGCCAGCCCTTCTGATTCGTCATTGCCGCCGCGAGCCCCATGAGCGCTGAAATCCCGGAAAACGACCAGCCGATGCCGCTGGTCTCGCACCTGACCGAACTGCGGACCCGCCTGCTGCGTTGCGTGGCGGCCGTGTTTCTGGTGTTCGCCTGCCTGTTCTATTTCGCCCAGAAGATCTACACCCTGGTTTCGGCCCCGCTGCGCGCCTACTTGCCCGAAGGCGCGACGATGATTGCCACTGATGTGGCCTCGCCGTTCCTGACGCCGTTCAAGCTGACCATGATGGTTGCCCTGTTCGCCTCGATGCCGATCATCCTGCATCAGGTGTGGGGCTTCATTGCGCCGGGCCTGTACAAGCATGAAAAGCGCATTGCGGTTCCGCTGCTGGTTTCCAGCATTATCCTGTTCTATGCCGGCATGGCGTTCGCCTACTTCCTGGTGTTCCCGCTGATTTTCCACTTCTTCGCCAGCGTGACACCTGAAGGCGTGTCGATGATGACTGACATCGCCAGTTATCTGGATTTTGTCATGACCCTGTTCTTCGCCTTCGGCGTGGCCTTCGAGATTCCGGTGGCCGTAGTGCTGCTGGTGTGGATTGGCGTGGTCGATGTGGCGTACCTGAAGAAGATTCGCCCGTACGTGATCATCGGCTGCTTCGTGGTCGGCATGATCCTGACCCCACCGGACATCTTCTCCCAGACCTTGCTGGCCGTGCCGATGTGGCTGCTGTTCGAGCTCGGCGTGCTGTGCAGCGGCATGATCAGCAAGCGCGGCGAACACCCTGAGGATCCCAAGCCCGATCAGCCGCCAGCACCGCTGTCGTGAACCTGCTGTTGCTTGAGGAGGCCGACTTTATCGCGGCCGACCGGGTGATCCTGCGTGATCGCCGCCTGCGGCATATGCAGGAGGTGCAGCGCGTCGAGGTCGGCGACACCCTGCGGGTCGGCCGCATTGACGGCCTGCTGGGCCAGGCCGAGGTGCTGCGCCTGGAGCCGCGTGAAGCCGAGCTGCAGGTGAGCCTGCACAGCGCACCACCGGCCAAGCTGCCGTTGACCCTGATACTGGCCGTGCCACGACCGAAAATGCTCCGTCGGGTGTTCCAGACCATGGCCACCATGGGTGTGCCACGGCTGATTCTGGTCAACAGCTACCGGGTAGAGAAGAGTTTCTGGCAGACACCGTTCCTGCAACCGGCGAGCATCCGCGAGAATCTGATTCTCGGCCTGGAACAGGCCCGCGACAGCGTTCTGCCTGAGGTGTTGATCGAAAAGCGCTTCAAGCCGTTTGTCGAAGACCGCCTGCCCGCGATTGCGCAAGACACCCTGGGCCTGACCGGTCACCCCGGTGACTTCCCCGCCTGCCCGCGGGCTGTGAGCGGGCCGGTCACACTGGCTATAGGCCCCGAAGGCGGCTGGATTCCTTACGAAGTCGAACTGCTGGGCAAGGCCGGCCTGCAACCGGTGCAACTGGGCGAGCGCATCCTGCGCGTCGAGACCGCCGTGACGGCATTGCTGGCGCGTCTGTTTTAAGACGCTGCCAACTGTCATTTTGCTGACTGAACGCTTCAGTTTTAACAACACAGGCCGATGCAGTAGGACGTTTCGCGTTGATACATCCTACAAGGAGCCGCCATGCCTCGCTGGTTTACTGAAAGTCTCGCTAACGCCAGTGTTCGCCTGAAGCTGACTATAGGGTTTAGTCTGGTTGTATTGATGGCACTGGCAATCAGCAGCGTCGGCTGGAGCAGCATCCAGTCCCTGATCGCCCGCAGCGATCGGGTTGCCGCAATCAATGACGTCAACCAGCAGACCCTCGAACTGCGCATTCTGCGTCAGCAGTATGAAGCCAGGGTCAGCCCTGAAGCGGCGAAAAATGTCATCGATGCTCTGGACCGACTCGATGCAGGATTGCTGGCCGCCAAGAGCATGATCAGAACGCCAGAAAATCACCGCCGCCTGGAGACCCAGATCAAGGCCGCCAGTGATTATCGCCAAGCGTTCACAGACATGAGCCGTGCCATTACGACCCGTGAAGGTACGCGTAGTTTGATGGGCGACAGTGCCGATAAAGCCGTGGCCGAAATTGGCAAACTCGAAGCCGAGCTACTCAAGGGCAACGATATTCTGGCCTTCAACAATATCGTCGGGGTCAGCAAACTGCTGCAGCAGGCGCGTTTCCAAGTACGTGGTTATACCTATAGCGGACGGGCCGAATTCGAAAAGAACGCCAACGCGGCCATTGATGAGGCCATGGTCGGTATCAATAGCCTGGCTGGCGACATTCCTGCATCGTTCCTGCCCACCCTGCAAGCGGCACAGGAAGGCCTCAAAGGCTACCGCGCCGCTGTCGGTCAGTACCGCGATGCACATGGCGCAGCCAACGCAGCGCTTGAGCGGATGACGCCACTGGGCGAGACGCTGGTCAAAACCAGTGATGAACTGATTCAGAACCAGAAAGCCAACCGCGATGCGGAAAGTCAAAAGGCGCTGGTGACGATCAGCCTGGCAACTCTGGTGGCGGTGCTGCTCAGCATTCTGGCCGCCTGGATCATCACCCGGCAAATCACCAAACCACTTGAGGACACTCTCAAGGTGGTCGAGCGTGTCGCCTCCGGCGATCTGAGCCATGACCTGAAAATCGATCGTGGCGACGAACTCGGCAAACTGCAAGCCAGTATCCAGCGCATGACCCTCAACCTGCGTGATCTGGTCGGCGGTATCCGTGACGGTGTGACCCAGATTGCCAGCGCCGCCGAAGAGCTGTCCGCAGTGACCGAGCAGACCAGCGCCGGGGTCAACAGCCAGAAGGTCGAAACCGACCAGGTGGCAACGGCCATGCACGAGATGACCGCGACGGTACAGGAAGTGGCACGCAACGCCGAAGAAGCCTCCGAAGCGGCCAAGGCCGCCGACCTGCAGGCACGCGAAGGCGACAAGGTGGTCAACGAGGCGATTCAACAAATCGAACGCCTGGCCTCGGCCATGGGCAACTCGACTCAGGCGATGAGTGACCTCAAGCAGGAAAGCGACAAGATCGGCAGCGTGCTGGACGTGATCAAGTCGGTGGCCGAACAAACCAACCTGCTGGCCCTCAACGCCGCCATTGAAGCGGCGCGGGCGGGCGAGGCCGGGCGCGGCTTTGCCGTGGTGGCCGATGAGGTGCGCAGCCTGGCGCAACGCACCCAGAAGTCCACCGAAGAAATTGAAGCGCTGATTGCCAGCCTGCAAAACGGTACTGCGCAGGTGTCGAGCATCATCGACAGCGGTCTGAGCCTGACCGGCAGCAGCGTGGAGCTGACCCGCCGCGCAGGGGTTTCGCTGGAAAGCATCACCCGTACGGTCTCGGCCATCCAGTCGATGAACCAGCAGATCGCCGCCGCCGCAGAACAGCAGAGCGCCACCGCCGATGAGATCAATCGCAGCGTGATCAACGTCAGCGATATTTCCCAGCAGACCTCGGCCGCCAGCGAAGAAACCGCCGCTTCCAGCGTCGAACTGGCCCGTCTGGGCAACCATCTGCAGACTCTGGTCAGCCGCTTTATCGTCTGACGTGCCCCGTATCACAAGCGCGGCAGGCCGCGCTTGTGATAACTGCATCACCCTCTGCAACCGTTCAGAAATGTCCTACGACCGGTTCAGGTCGACTCTCCCCGACTCCTGCCGATGCGCTCATGACGCACTCAATAGCGCAGGAGCTTCCCGATGTTTGCATTGATCAACCGCACGCTCGACAACCTGAGCGTCAGAGTCAAACTCACCCTGGGTTTCGGCCTGGTCCTGGCCTTGACCCTGGCCATCACCCTCACCGGCTGGCATGGCCTGGACAACATGATCGAACGGTCCGAGGCGATCTCGTCCATCGGCCAGCTCAGCAACCTGACCAAGGACCTGCGTGCCGAGCGGATCATCTTCCGTGAAGAAAGCACCCCACAGAGCGCCGCTCGCGTTGAGAACCGCCTCAACGAACTGGAAAGCCATCTGGGCGTGCTGCGCAAGGAGGTCGAAAGCCCGCAGAGTCTTGACCTGCTGACGGCACAAAGCCGGATCATCGCCAGCCTGGAGAAGACCTTCGCCGAACTGAGCCTGCAACGTCAGATGCGCGACCAGACCAGCCAGAAGCTGGTGCAGCAGTCGGCGCAGGCCGTCACCGCTGTTGGCCAGGTGGAAACCGAGGTGCTCAAGTCACTGAGCCAGGAACAGGACAACGCCGAGCGTCTGGAGGAGTTCACCAACCTGGCGCAGCTCAAGCAGCAGATCCAGCTGGCCCGCTTTCAGGTCCAGGCCTACACCTTCAGCGCCAAACAGGAAGATGAACACGCCGCCGTAATGGCCATCGACGAAGCGCTCAAGGAGGTCCAGGAGATTGCCCGCGAGCAAGCCGACGACAATCTGCAAGCGCTCAAGCCAGCTGCAGAAGCGCTGCAACAGTACAAGGAACAATTGGGGCGTTTTCGCGATGCGCAGGCGGGGGTCGAGCAAAGTCAGGAGGCCATGGAAAGCCTCGGCGACCAGATGCTCGAATCGGTGGCCGAGCTCATCAGCCAGCAAGGCGCACAGCGCGATGATCAGGCCAGCCGCTCGCGCACCGCTCTTACCGGGGTCGCCGTGCTGGCAATGGGTATGGGATTGCTGGCAGCCTGGGTGATGACCCGGCAGATCATCGTGCCGTTGCGCCAGACCCTGGCGGCCGCCGGGCGTATCGCCCAGGGTGACCTGAGCCGCAATCTGATCGTTGAGCGCAATGATGAGCTGGGCCAGTTGCAACGCAGCATGCAAGACATGACCGAGAACCTGCGCGGGCTGCTCAGCGGCATCGGCGATGGCGTCAACCAACTGTCCAGCGCCGCCGAGCAACTGTCGGCAGTCACTGAGCAGACCAGCGCCGGGGTCAACAGCCAGAAGACCGAAACCGACCAGGTCGCTACCGCCATCAACCAGATGGCCGCCACCGTACTGGAAGTGGCCAGCAGCGCCCAACAGGCCTCGAACGCGGCGGTTCAGGCTGACCAGCAAGCCCGCGATGGCGATCGGGTGGTGGGCGAAGCCATCGGCCAGATAGAGCAGCTGTCCCAGGAAATGCTCAACTCCACCCAGGCAATGAATCGCCTGCGCCAGGAGAGTGACAAGATTGCTGGCGTTCTGGATGTGATCAAGTCGGTGTCACAGCAGACCAACCTGCTCGCCCTCAACGCCGCTATCGAGGCCGCTCGTGCCGGCGAAGCAGGACGCGGGTTTGCTGTGGTGGCCGACGAAGTTCGAAGCCTGGCGCAACGCACCCAACAGTCCACCGAAGAAATCGAAGAGTTGATCGCCGCCCTGCAAAGCGGCACGCAGCAGGTGGTCAGCACCCTGGACAACAGCCGCAGCCTGACCGAGCAAAGCGTCGAACTGAGCCGCCGGGCGGGCGCTGCGCTTGAGCAAATCACCCGCACCGTCACCGGCATCCAGGACATGAACCGCCAGATCGCCACCGCCAGTGAGCAGCAGAGTGCAGTGGCCGAACAGATCAACCGCAGCGTGGTTAATGTGCGCGAGATCTCGGAGCAGACCGCCACGGCCAGCGAACAGACGGCCTCCTCGAGCATTGAACTGGCGCGGCTGGGCACCCGGCTCAAGGAACTGGTGAGCCGTTTCAAGGTTTGATTATGCGAGGCTGGCCGGCAGGCGACTGACGTCCTTATCAAACAAGATCACAAACCATTGATCGGGAAGGGATACCCGGTAGGAGCGGCCGAACGACGATCCGCTTTAGCCGCAATACTGTTCAGATAAGCACTGCGGACCCAGTGGGAGGGGGCTCTGCCCGCGAAGAAGCCGGTAAAGTCACAGCATCTGCTGCGACTTTGCCGCCGTCTTCGCGACCAAGGTCGCTCCCACCCAATCCTGATCTGAAATACAGTGGGAACGAGCTTGCTCGTGAAGGCGGCATTACATTCACAGCAAATGTGCGGCCTCGCGCATCAGGCCGGCACCGGTACCGGTTCAGGCCTGACCGGTTGCAACGGCAACAACGGCGCATGCGGGTCGGCGTCGATGGACGCGTGCCAGGCCGCCAGCCACTCAGGATGACGCTGGCTCCACACTTGCTCGTGCAGGCGCGACAGAGCGACCGGGTCACTGAGCAGCATCAACCGCTCATGATTACCAAGCTTCTCTGGCCCGGCCTGCAACGCCTGCTCCACCCGCTCGACGCGCAAGGCCTCGATAGGCGCAGCCTCACGGTGTCGTGAGGTGGCCATGGCACAGGCCAGGGCGTTCTGCTGCGGATCGACCACGGCCCGAACGAAGCCGTCATTAAGGGCATGCCAGCGGTTCTCGTGGGTGTACTGATCAGTGGAGATCAGTTCCTGTGGCGTGTCGTACTCCTCAGGAATCAGGAACAGCTTCTCGTCACGCGCCTTCAGGCCCAGGCCGGTACGGCTGGAAATCACCGAGACGGGAATCGACAGCATAAGCGACACCACGATAGGCGCCAGCCACCACAGAAAGCTCGGGTTCAGCCAGGCCACCAGAGCGGTCCACAACACCCCCAACAGGGTCTGCGGACCGTGACGCTTGATGGCCTCGGACCATGGTGTGGAGTCGTCGTCACGCTGCGGTGAGTTCCAGGTCGCTGCCCAGCCGAGGAACGCGGCCAGTACGAAACGGGTATGAAACAGCATGCGCACCGGTGCCAGCAGCATCGAGAACAGCATCTCGACGAACATCGACACCGTGACCTTGAACTTGCCACCGAACGACTTGGCGCCCTGAGCCCAGATCAGGATCACACTGAGCAGCTTGGGCAGGAACAACAGCACAATGGTCGTCGAGAACAGGGCGATGGCTTTTTCCGGGTGCCACTGTGGCCACAACGGGTACAGCTGGCGCGGCTCCAGGAAGTAGGTCGGCTCCATCAGGGTGTTGACCGCCAGCAGCGCGGTGGACAGCACCAGAAACAGAAACCACAACGGCGCTGACAGGTACGACATCACCCCGGTGAGGAACACCGCACGGTGGACCGGGTGCATCCCCTTGACCAGAAACAGGCGGAAGTTCATCAGGTTGCCGTGACACCAGCGTCGATCACGCTTGAGCTCGTCGAGCAGGTTGGGCGGCAATTCTTCGTAGCTGCCCGGCAGGTCATAGGCAATCCACACGCCCCAGCCGGCACGGCGCATCAGCGCTGCTTCAACGAAGTCATGGGACAGAATCGCACCGGCGAACGCACCTTTACCGGGCAATGGCGCCAGGGCGCAGTGCTCGATGAACGGCTTCATGCGAATGATCGCATTGTGTCCCCAGTAATGGGATTCACCCAGTTGCCAGAAGTGCAGGCCGGCGGTGAACAGCGGGCCGTAGACGCGGGTGGCGAACTGTTGCAGACGCGCGTACAGCGTGTCCATGCCCGACGCCTTCGGCGCGGTCTGGATAATCCCGGCGTCCGGCGTGGCTTCCATCAGGCGCACCAGGCTGGTCAGACACTCGCCACTCATCACGCTGTCGGCGTCGAGCACTACCATGTAGCGGTAGTCGCTGCCCCAACGGCGGCAGAAGTCGTCCAGGTTACCGCTCTTGCGTTTCACGCGGCGACGGCGACGGCGATAGAAGATCTTGCCGAAGCCATTGGTTTCGCGGCACACGTCAAGCCAGGCCTGTTGCTCGGCCACGGCGATGTCGGTGTCGTTGGTATCGCTGAGGACGAAGAAATCGAAGCGATCCAGGTCGCCGGTGGCAGCCACCGACTCGAAGGTCGCACGCAGGCCGGCAAACACCCGTGGTACGTCTTCGTTACAGATCGGCATCACCAGCGCGGTGCGGGCACCGGGTTCAATCGGCTCGTTACCCGCACTGGCTCCGGAGATCCGGTACTTGTCGCGCCCGGTCAGCAGTTCCAGAAAGCCCATCAGAGCGGTCCAGAAACCGGCCGACACCCAGCAGAACAGAATGCCGAACATCAGCAGGATGGTGGTCTGCAAGGCATACGGCAGCACCTGCATGGCGGTCTGCACGAAGGTCTGGCGGGTGATCTCGTCCAGCGACACCAGTGACCAGCCCTGGTACGGCAGGATGCCCTTCATGTACCAGCCCGCCACGGCGGTCTGGCCGAGCATCAGCAGCAGCAGGATATAGCGACGAATCGAGCCTACGGTACGCCAGCGCGACTTGGGCAAGTCCCGCGGCAGATCGCTGTAGTCCGGCTTGGGCGGATTGGTCTTGCCAGTCAGCCGCCGCCAGCCACGCACCAGAATATTGGTGCGCCATGGCTCCGGCACGACCCGGGTACGCTTGATCGGCGGCGCCACCTTGAGGCGGATCCGGCCGTTGGCATCGACATCGAGCAGTTCGGCTTCGCGCAGTTCGTCAGCAGTCGACAACGCCAGGCGGGTGCCCACCGAGGCCTGGGCGGCCTCGTCGGATGCACTGCCAGGCTGCGCCGACAGGCGCCGGTGCAGTTCGGAGAAAGACGTGCAGCCGGCCAGTTCGGCGCGCTGCTCGTCACTCATTGGCAGGTGTGCCAGGTACTCGTTGAGCGACTCTGGCACTGGAACGGAATTACTCATCGCTAGGCAACTGGTAGCTCCAGGTCTCGGTCAGGACTTGCAGAGTCTTGGCCGGTTCTGGAAGGGTGGGCGCAGCCTCGGCAGCAGGCTGCTGGGCGTCTTTGTTGGTGGCATCGGCATCTTTACCTGCTTCAGCCTTGGCCACTTCAGGCTTGCCAGCCTCAGGCTTGGCGGCCTCGGCCTTGCCTGCTTCAGGCTTGGCCGCTTCAGGTTTGCCTGCATCGGCCTTGGCGACTTCGGCCGCTTTGACCGCTTCAGCCTTGACCACCGCTTTGTCGTCTTTGACCGCGTCTTTGGCAGGCGACTTGGCAGCAGCCTTCTTCTCTTCATTGGCCACCAGCACCGCTGGCTCCTTGCCTGGCTCTGCTGGAACTTCACGCAGCAGGTAGGCACGCATCTCGACCGGACGGCTGGCGTCCTTGACCTTGATCCTCAGGCTCAGGCGGTAGCCTTTGGTGACCGGGTTGTAACGCAGGGTGTTTTCGACCAGCTCGGTGTTTTCATCGGTGGTCACCTGGCTGCGAATGGTCTTGTCTTCTGGCTGCGCAGCCAATACAGGACCGACAAAGTCGACCTGGAAGGCAATGCTGCCGTCAGGCTGGCGAATCAGGTTGGCCTGACGCACATCACCCAGAGAACGCAGGGTCTGCTTGACCCAGCCCAGATCTGGCGAGTGGATGGCGTTTTCATCCTTGGTCCAGTGGATCCGGTAGTTGAACTCCATCGGCTCACCCGGAGCCGGCAAAGTGTCAGGCTTCCAGAACGCCACAATGTTGTCGTTGGTCTCGTCGGCAGTCGGGATCTCGATCAGCTCGACCACGCCCTTGCCCCAGTCGCCACGCGGCTCGATCCAGGCACTTGGACGCTTGTCGTAGCGATCGTCGAGGTCTTCGTACTGGCTGAAGTCACGACCGCGTTGCAGCAGGCCGAAACCACGCGGGTTTTCCACCGAGAAACTGCTCACAGCGAGGTGTTTGGGGTTATTCAACGGACGCCATACCCACTCACCATTGGCTGCCTGGATCGACAGACCGCTGGAGTCGTGCAGCTCACGACGGTAGTTGGACATGCGCGGCGGCTGATGGGTGCCGAACAGGAACATGCTGGTCAACGGCGCCACACCAAGCTTGGTGACCTTGTCGCGCAGGAACACCCGCGAGCGGACGTCGACGCGGCTGCCGCTGCCAGGACGCAGGATGAACTGATAGGCACCGGTGGCACGCGGCGAGTCGAGCAGCGCGTAGATCACCAGGTGGTTGTCGTCTGCACCGGGTTTTTCGATCCAGTATTCCTTGAAGCGAGGGAATTCTTCGCCGGACGATACGGCAGTATCGATGGCCAGACCACGGGCCGACAGGCCATAGACCTGGTCCTTGCCGATCACGCGGAAGTAGCTGGCGCCCAGCATGGTCATGATTTCGTCGAGCTTGTCATCCTTGTTGATCGGATACAGCACGCGAAAACCGGCGTAGCCGAGTTTCTCGGTCGCCTTGGGGTCGAACTTCAGTTCGCCGAAATCGAACCGCGAAGGATCGTACTTGATCTCCTCGACCGTGGTAGCGGTGACTTCGTTGATCTTCACCGGCGTGTCGAAATGCATGCCCTGATGATAGAACGACAGCTTGAACGGAATCTTTTCGCCCGCCCACTCGGCCTTGTCTTCGCGGAAACGGATTTTCTGGTAGTCCGCGAATTTCATCTCACGGAACTCGCCCGGCAGGTTGCTCTTCGGAGCTTCAAACTTCTGCCCGGCCAATTCCTTGGCCTTTACCGCCACATCATCAAGATTGAATGCCCATAGCTGGCCTGAGCCAAGCAGGCAAAGCATGGCAGTGCCAGCCATCAACGCGCCACGCAGCCGCGTTACAGGTTTTTTTGGAGCATTACAGGGACTAACGATCACGAGCAACCCTCGCCGAAAACAGATGAAAAAACCAACGGCCAGCTATCCAGTGCCGGTTGGCGAGCATTGTTCCGACTGCGAAAGGGGCCAATGATTCCCCAAATCGCTGCCGAAGGTTTATTTGCCCGACCGTCCGACAGGCCACCAATGATGGCCATTTAGCGCGCGATTATCCTGTAGCGCGCGCCACAACGCATCAGGTGTGACAAAGTTTTTATTGCCTGGTTACCCAATCGATACAGGACGCAGCGTTTGAGCGCTTTTTTCAGGTCTCGAACAGGAAAGTCACAGGACCGTCGTTGGTCAGGTGAACTTGCATGTCAGCTCCGAAACGCCCGGACTCGACTCTTGGATGAACCGTTTTTGCCTGTTGCAGAAGATAGTCGAAAAGTTCGGCCCCGAGAGCCGGCGGCGCTGCTTTGGAGAAACCCGGACGCAAACCGCTGCGGGTATCAGCCGCCAGAGTGAACTGGGAAACCAGCAACAGACCGCCCTGCACGTCGCGCAGAGACAGGTTCATCTTGCCGTCGGCATCGCTGAATACCCGGTAGTTCAGCAGCTTGTGGAGCATCTTGTCGGCACTGGCCGGCGTGTCTTGCGGCTCTACCCCCACCAGAACCAGCAGGCCCTGGTCGATAGCCCCGACCACTTCACCCTCTACTTCAACACGCGCGCCACGCACGCGCTGTAGCAAGCCTTTCATCAAGCATCCTTAACACAGAGAGAGGATGGCCGAGCCGCAGACACCGGGCCGGCCAGACAGATCAGGCCTCTTCAGGCGCCAGATCCAGCAACTGGCGGGCGATCTGCGCCGCGGCCCGTACCAGTGCATCAGTGATACCCGGCTCGGCGGCGGCGTGGCCGGCCTCGCGGATGATTTGCAGTTCACTGCCCGGCCAGGCCTGATGCAGGTCCCAGGCGTTGTCCAGCGGACAAATCACATCGTAGCGGCCATGAATGATGATCCCCGGCAGATGGGCAATCTTGTGCATGTCGCGCAGCAACTGGTTGTCTTCCAGAAACGCATTGTTAACGAAATAGTGCGACTCGATGCGGGCAATCGACAGCGCCCGCTGCGGCTCGCAGAAGCGCTCGACCACCTGCGGATTGGGCCGCAAGGTGGCGGTGCGTCCTTCCCAGCCAGACCAGGCCTTGGCCGCGTGCATCTGGGCGATCTGGTCGCTGCCGGTCAGGCGTTTGTAATAGGCGCCCAACAGGTCATGCCGCTCTTCGACCGGGATCGGGGCCAGGTAATCCTGCCAGTAGTCGGGGAACAGCCGGCTGGCACCGGACTGGTAAAACCACTGAATCTCCTGCGGGCGGCACAAAAATATGCCACGCAGGATCAACGCGTGCACGCTTTCGGGGTGCGCCTGGGCATAGGCCAGGGCCAGGGTCGAGCCCCATGAGCCGCCGAACAGCACCCATTTTTCGATACCCAAATGCAGGCGAATGCGCTCCAGGTCTTCGATCAGATGCGCGGTGGTGTTGTTTTCCAGGCTCGCGTGCGGCGTCGAGCGGCCACAGCCGCGCTGGTCAAAAGTGATAATGCGGTACAGGGTCGGGTCGAAATAACAGCGGCTTGCCGCATCGCAGCCAGCCCCCGGCCCGCCATGAATGAACACCACCGGCAGCCCCTCGGGCGAACCACTTTCATCGACATAGAGCACATGCGGATCTTCCACGGCCAGATCATGCCGGGCGTAAGGTTTGATCTGTGGGTACAAAGTCTGCATAGCGGCTCCATGTTCCGGTTCGAGGGCGTCATCAATACTGCCGAGGTCATCATAAACCCGAAACGAGTCATCAGCATGCTGCACGTTGATGATCGTCCGTTTCTGAACGCCAAGCGTGCGAACCAGAGCGCGCAGCTCCGGTCAGAGACCCCATGCGGTTTTTTATTGATTGCGATTTTTTCAGGAAATAACCGGCGACACGCCTACAGTCAAATAACTTGAGGGCGCCTCTAAAAACGTGAGCGAGACAGCCAGCGCAAGGCAAAAACAGGCGAGCAAGCGGAGTTTACGGGGTGTAAATGAGCAGTGTGAGCCTGTTTTTAACGCAGCGATGGCAACGCAGGCCGTTCTTAGCGGGGCCGTTGAACCTTCACTCGTCTGATAGCTTGAGGTCGTAAAGATGTCTCAGGAACCACTTGTTCGCGACGCTGAAGTGGCCGCATTCCGCGCCGCTGTTCTCGCCAAACTCACCTATGCAGTGGGCAAGGACCCTGACCATGCGTTTGAGCATGACTGGTTCGAAGCGGTAGCCCTGGCTGCCCGCGACCATATGGTCGAACACTGGATGGACCATACCCGGCAGATCTACCGCAAGGTTCAGAAACGGGTGTATTACCTGTCGCTGGAGTTCCTGATCGGCCGCCTGCTTTACGACAGCCTGAGCAATCTGGGTCTGCTGGAAGTGGCCCGCGAGGCGCTGACCGAGCTGGGTGTGGACATCGAGCGTATTCGTCTGCTCGAACCGGATGCCGCGCTGGGCAATGGCGGCCTGGGCCGTCTGGCCGCCTGCTTCATGGAGAGCATGTCGACCCTCGGCATTGCCGGGCATGGCTACGGCATCCGCTACGAACACGGCCTGTTCCGTCAGGCCGTGGTCGATGGCTGGCAACAGGAGCAGACCGAAAACTGGCTGGACTTCGGTAACCCCTGGGAGTTCGAGCGCCCTGAAGTGGTCTACCCTGTCGGCTTCGGCGGCTACGTCGAAACCGTACCGGGCGAGGATGGTGAAACCCATCAGGTCTGGCGGCCCGGCGAAACCGTGCGCGCGATTGCCTACGACACCCCGGTGGTCGGCTGGCGCGGCGCCAGCGTCAACACCTTGCGCCTGTGGCGCGCCCGGGCCATGGAAGACCTGCACCTGGAGCGTTTCAATGCCGGCGATCACTTTGGCGCGGTAGCCGAGGTGGTGCGTGCCGAGAGTATTTCCCGCGTGCTGTACCCGAACGATGCCACTGAAGCGGGCCAGGAATTGCGCCTGCGTCAGGAGTACTTCTTCGTTTCGGCGTCGCTGCAAGACCTGCTGCGCCGCCACCTGAACATGCACGCCACGCTGACCGACCTGGCCGATCATGCGTCGATCCAGATGAACGACACCCACCCGTCCATCGCGGTGGCCGAGCTGATGCGCCAGTTGATCGACACCCACGGCATCGCCTGGGACCAGGCCTGGAAGATCACCGTCAACACCCTGTCCTACACCAACCACACCTTGCTGCCTGAAGCACTGGAAACCTGGTCAGTAGGCCTGATGGAGCGCATGCTGCCGCGCCACATGCAGATCATCTACCTGATCAACGCCCAGCACATCGACGACCTGCGCGCCAAAGGCATCCATGATTTCGACGTGCTGCGCGCCGTCTCGTTGATCGAAGAAGACAATGGCCGCCGGGTACGCATGGGCAACCTGGCGTTCCTCGGCTCGCACAGCATCAACGGCGTTTCGGCGTTGCACACCCAATTGATGCGCAAAACCGTGTTCGCCGACTTGCACAAGCTGTACCCCGAGCGCATCAACAACAAAACCAACGGCATCACCTTCCGCCGCTGGCTGTTCCAGTCCAACCCACGCCTGACCCGGATTCTGGTCGAGACCCTGGGCGAGGACGTGCTGGACAACGCTGAAACCCGGCTGATCGACCTTGAGCCGTTTGCCGAGAAAAGCTCGCTGCGCAAGCAGTTCGCTGACCAGCGCCTGCATAACAAACGCGCCCTGGCGGCGATCATCCAGGATCGGCTGGGCATTGCCGTCAACCCGGCGGCGATGTTCGACGTTCAGGTCAAACGGATCCACGAGTACAAGCGCCAATTGCTCAACCTGTTCCACACCGTGGCGCTGTACCAGGCAATCCGCGCCGAACCCGGTACTGACTGGGTACCGCGGGTAAAGATCTTCGCCGGCAAGGCAGCGGCCAGCTATCACTCGGCCAAGCTGATCATCAAGCTGACCAACGACATCGCCCGTACTGTGAACAACGACCCGACCGTGCGCGGTCTGCTCAAGGTGGTGTTCCTGCCCAACTACAACGTCAGCCTGGCCGAAAGCATCATCCCGGCGGCCGACCTGTCGGAGCAAATCTCCACCGCCGGCCTGGAAGCTTCGGGCACCAGCAACATGAAATTCGGCCTCAACGGCGCACTGACCATCGGCACCCTGGACGGCGCCAACGTGGAGATGAGCGAACAGGTCGGCCTGGAGCACATGTTCATTTTCGGCATGAGTTCGCAGCAGGTTGAATCACGCAAGCGCAGCGGCGACTTCAGTGCCCATCCTGACGTGACAGCCTCGCCACGCCTGGGTGATGTGCTGCAAGCGATTCGCGGCGGAGTCTTCTCACCCGATGACCCGAACCGCTACGTCGGCCTGGTCGATCAACTGCTGGCCTATGACCGCTTCCTGGTCTGCGCCGACTTCGACTCTTACTGGAATGCTCAACTCAAGGTCGAAGAAACCTGGCACGACTCGAAGAAGTGGTGGCGCTCGGCGGTGCTCAACACCGCACGCATGGGCTGGTTCTCTTCGGACCGGACCATTCGTGAATACGCCACCGAGATCTGGAAGGCACTGGACTGACCGTTTGCCGTGGGGGCGCCCGCCCCCACGGCCACTTGCAGCGCCCCCCGAAATTTTTCCTTTCTTGATGTGTCCAACCGGCCAATATACTTACCCTTGTTGCTGTTAAACCGGCCGAAAAGGATGTCATCACGTGCCATGGTTCGTTCTGGTCTTCGGCGCAGCGGCGCTGGGCTACCTCCTCAGTTATCCAGACTCTGAAGCCGGCACGGCCTTCGGTGCACTGCTTGGTTGGCTGGTCTGGCAAGGTTTGCGCTTGCGTGAACTGGGCCGGCAGACCGATGCCCAGGCCCAGCTGCTCAATACGGTGCAAAAGGACCTGCAAACGCTGCAGCAGCGGCTGGAGCAGACCGCGCCTGCCGGCCTTAGCGGCCTGGCTGCTGCCGCCTCTGTTCCGAGCCCGCCGCCACAAGCCGAACTCCATCCAGAACCCGAACTGGTCTGGGAGCTGCCGCCCATGGCGGTGCAAAACACCCCGCAAGCCGATGCCTGGCAGCCTGGCCAGCATGCTCCAAACCTGTTCGAACGGGCTTTGGGCGCAGCGCGCGACTGGCTGCTTGGCGGCAATACCGTGTTGCGGGTCGGGGTGGTGCTGTTGTTTCTTGGCCTGGCCTTTCTGTTGCGCTATGCCACCGAAGGCATGGTGGTGCCGATCGAGGCGCGCTATGCCGGGGTCGCGGCCAGCGCCCTGGCCTTGCTGGGCCTGGGCTGGTGGCTGCGCGGCCGTAATCCGGGATTTGCCCTGATGCTGCAAGGCACCGGGGTCGCCGTGTTGTACCTGACGGTGTTCGCAGCAATGAAACTGCATCCGCTGCTGGACCCGACCCTGGGGTTCGCCCTGCTGGTAATCATCATGGCCTGCTCGGCGATTCTGGCGGTGGCCCAGGACTCGCTGGCGCTGGCCTGCGCCGCAACCCTCGGCGGTTTTGCCGCGCCCTTGCTGGCATCAACCGGGCAAGGCAGCCATGTGGCGCTGTTCAGTTACTTTGCCCTGCTCAATACCGGTATTTTTGCCATTGCCTGGTTCAAGGCCTGGCGACTGCTGAACCTGATCGGCTTCATCGGCACCTTCGGCATCGGATTTGCCTGGGGGCTCAACACATACACCCCTGCCCTGTTCTGGAGCACCGAGCCGTTCCTGGTGCTGTTCTTCTTGATGTACCTGGCCATCGGCTTGCTATTTGCCCGACGCAAACTGTTACAAGCGCCGCAGCCAACTGCGCATGACAGCCCCGCAGCACAGCTGCGCTGGGCTGCCCGGCAAAGTGACTACGTCGATGGCAGCCTGCTGTTCGGCACACCGCTGGTCGGCTTTGGCCTGCAATACGCAATCGTTGAACACCTGCAGTTCGGCGCAGCCTTCAGCGCGCTGGTGCTGGGTCTGGTGTACATGGGCATCGCCCGCCTGCTGGCCAGTCGCGCCACCGGGCAAACCCGGTTGTTGCTGGAAGCCTGCCTGGCCCTGGGCGTGGTGTTTGCCACGCTGACGATCCCGCTGGGCCTGGATGCGCAATGGACGACCGCCGCCTGGGCAATCGAAGGCGCGGCAGTATTCTGGCTGGGCCTGCGCCAGCAGCGGTTGCTGGCCCGCGGCTTTGGTTTGTTGCTGCAACTGGCCGCCGGCCTGGTGTTCAGCGCCCAACTCAGTGACAGCTACCTGCTGCAAGCGGCGGCCAGCCTGGATTTCTGGACCCCGATGCTGCTCGCCCTGGCCGGCTTGAGCAGTGCCTGGTGCGCCTGGCATCTGCGCACTGCGTTGCGGATCGACCCGCTGACCCTGGGCATTGTATTGCTGACCTGGAGCGGCGCTTGGTGGGCGTGTTCACTGGGCACGGCGGTGCTGCGTTTTGCCCCCCAAACCTGGCAACTGACCTGGCTGCTGCTGGCCGCAGCCGTCAGCGTGCTGCTCTGGACGCTAGTGTCTGCCCGCCTGCGCTGGCCGGGGCTGGCCTTGCTGTGCTGCGCCTTGATGCCGGTCAGCGCCCTGTTGCTGCTCGGCGCGTTGGCCAATGACTACCATCCGGCCGACCATGGTGGCTGGTTCGCCTGGCTCGCGGTCATTGCCGTGCACCTGCTGAGCCTGCGTCGTCTGGCCGACCAGTTGCCCGACTGGGTACAGGATGGCGCCCATGCCTTGGGCTGTTGGGTGATATTGGGCGTATTGGCCATGGAACTGCGCTACCTGCTGCTGCAACTGGCCGAGCAACGCAATGCCTGGCGCTGGCTGGGCTGGGCGCTGTTGCCGAGCCTGTATCTCTGGGCCATGGCGGCGCAGCGCAACTGGCCGTGGCCTGTGGCCGAGCGGCCGCGCGCCTACCGTCAATGGGCTGGCGCGCCATTGGCAGCGCTGATGCTGCTGTGGTTCTGGCTGGCCAATGCGCTCAGTGATGGCAGCGCCGCGCCCCTGCCATACATTCCGCTACTCAACCCGCTGGAGATCGGTCTGTTACTGGCCTGCGGCGGCATCGTGCTGTGGCTGCACAGACACCTGCCGGCGTTTGGCATCGCCCCGGCCAGGTCGAGCCAATTGGCAGCACTGGTCGCTGGCAGCTCGTTATTCGCCCTGCTCACGGCGATGGTGATGCGCACCGGCCACCACTGGAGCGATGTGGCCTGGGATACCGCTGCCTTGCTGGATTCCATGCGTGTGCAGGCAGGCCTGTCGATCGTCTGGACCCTGATGGCCCTGGCCTTGATGATCGGCGGACACCTCAAGGCACGCCGCGAGGTATGGCTGGCCGGCGCAGCGCTGATTGGCCTGGTGGTGATCAAGCTATTCTTTGTCGAACTGAGCGATCGCGGCTCGCTGGAGCGGATTGTTTCGTTCATAGGTGTTGGCATATTGCTATTGGTAGTGGGATATTTCGCACCACTACCGCCGAAATCTTCTGTCATAAAAATCGGCGACGAGCCCGGTCATCACCCCCTGCAAGACCCGGCAAAACCGTGAGGAACACTGCTTGAGCCGTCCGCTGATGATGAAAATCGCCGCACTGGGCATGGTCTGGTGCGCGGCGATCAACGCTTACGCCCAGGACAAACTGGCCGATTTCGCCAGCCAGACGCCGCTGACCGTGAGCGGCGAAGGCCCGTGGTACAAGCTGCAATTACCACTGGCCGTACAGCTCAATGCCCGCCAGGCCAATCTGGGCGATCTGCGGGTATTCAATGCGCAGGGTCAGGCCATGGCCTATGCCTTCACTCGCGACGCTGCGGTGATCGAAACTGAAGCAGAGCCGATTGCAGTGAAATGGTTTCCGCTGTACAGCACCGCAGAAGCCAGCGACAGCGCACCGGGGATTCGTATCGAACGCTCCAGCACCGGCGCCCTGATCGAAGTCCAGCCGCTGGGTGCCATTGAAGCGGGCGAAGAGGTGCTGCGTGGCTGGTTGCTCGATACCAGCACCGTCCAGGCACCGCTGGAGCAGTTGATCATTGACTGGAGCACCGAGCGCGAAGGTTTTCAGCAATTCAGCATTGAGGCCAGTGACGACCTGCAAAGCTGGCAGCCGTGGGGCGAAGGCCGGGTGGCGCGCCTGTCGTTCGCAGATGAGGTGGTCGAGCAACGCGAGGTCGGCTTGCCCGGCCTGAACGCCCGCTATTTGCGCCTGCTCTGGTCATCGGCCCAGAACGCCCCGACCCTGACCGCCGCCCATGTGGTCAGCGCCCGCCCGGAAAGCCCGGCACTGCCGCTGAGCTGGTCGCCACCGGTTGGCGGCAGCCTGGCCCAGCCGGGCCAATACCTCTGGCAATTACCGGTCAGCCTGCCGTTGCAGCGGGTCAGCATCGACATCGAGCAGCCCAACAGCCTGGCGCCGGGCACCTTGTATGGCCGCCTGGATGCCAGCCAGCCTTGGCAACTGCTCGGCAGCAGCCTGCTGTATCGCCTGACCCAGAACGGCCAGGACGTCGTGCAAAACGAAATCCAGCTCGACGGCCAGACGGTGCGGCAATTGAAACTGGACGTGGACGAACGCGGCGGTGGCCTGGGCGACCAGGTGCCGAAACTGCGCTTTGCAATGCAGGCGACCCAAGTGGTGTTTCTGGCCCGCGACAAAGGCCCGTTCACCCTGGCCATCGGCAACCCGACCGCCACCGCGGCCAACCTGCCGCTGACCACACTGATTCCTGAACTCAACCCGCAGACCCTGGCCACTCTGGGCAAGGCCGCGCCGGTAGCCGCCAAGGTGCCCGACCTGAGCGCGCCACTGCCTGTAGCGGCGCCCGGCCCTGACTACAAACGTCTGGGCCTGTGGGGCGTTCTGCTGCTCGGTGCACTCATCCTCGCCTGGATGGCCTGGAGCACGCTGCGCGCCATGCGCTCCAGACCCTGATATGCGGCGCCTCTGGCAGCCGTTTTTGCGGCTACGCTTTGCCCACACATGAACCAGCCCCTGCAGATCCGGTCTGACAGGGCAGTATTACCTTGCGACTCGCGCTAAACTGCGCGGGTTTTTTACTCCCCCCTGTTTCGGAGCTATCCATGTCCCGCGTTACCCTGAGTCGCTATCTGATTGAGCAGACCCGCAGCAACAACACTCCTGCCGATCTGCGTTTCCTGATCGAAGTGGTGGCGCGTGCGTGCAAAGAGATCAGCCACGCGGTGTCCAAAGGCGCCCTGGGCGGCGTGCTGGGCAGTGAAGGCACCGAAAACGTGCAAGGCGAGGTCCAGAAGAAGCTCGACGTGATCTCCAACGAGATCCTGCTTGAAGCCAACGAATGGGGCGGTCACCTGGCCGGCATGGCCTCCGAAGAAATGGACAACGCCTACCAGATCCCCGGCAAATACCCCAAAGGCGCCTACCTGCTGGTTTTCGACCCGCTGGACGGCTCGTCGAACATCGACATCAATGCCCCGGTCGGCACCATTTTCTCGGTTCTGCGCTGCCCTAACGAATACCTGAGCCAGAACGAAGCACTGAACGAAAAAGCCTTCCTGCAGCCAGGTTCGCAGCAGGTTGCCGCCGGTTACGCGATCTACGGCCCACAGACCATGCTGGTCCTGACCTTGGGCGACGGCGTCAAGGGCTTCACGCTGGACCGCGAGATGGGCAGCTTCGTGCTGACCCACGAAGACATCAGCATTCCTGAGTCCACCCAGGAATTTGCCATCAACATGTCCAACCAGCGCCACTGGGAAGCCCCGGTAAAACGCTACGTGGACGAGCTGCTGGCTGGCGAAGAAGGCCCGCTGCAAAAGAACTACAACATGCGCTGGGTCGCGGCGATGGTCGCCGATGTACACCGCATTCTGACCCGTGGCGGCCTGTTCATGTACCCGCGTGATTCGCGCGAGCCATCCAAGCCCGGCAAATTGCGCCTGATGTACGAAGCCAACCCGATGTCGTTCCTCATCGAACAGGCCGGCGGCGCTTCGACCAACGGCAAGCAACGGATCCTCGACATTCAGCCTGAAGGCCTGCACGAGCGCGTTGCGGTATTCCTCGGTTCCAAAGAGGAAGTGGCGCGCGTTACCGGTTACCACCAGCAATAAGCCATGCCAGCTCCTTGGCAGGCGTTGCTGGACTGGTGGTTCGGCGATTTCGAATCGGCCGGCGAGACCGCCAGCGCCAGGAACACGCTGTGGTTCGGTAAGCGCAAGGCTAACGACACCGAGACGCACGAGCGCTTCGGTGATCTGGTGCAACAGGCCCTCGAGGGTGGCCAGGAACACTGGCTCAATGACCCGCAGGGTTGGCTGGGCACGATCCTGCTGCTCGACCAGTTGCCGCGCATGATCTACCGCGACACCCCTCGTGCCTGGAGCGGCGATGCCCGCGCCCAGGCACTTTTGCATGAAGGTCTCAGGCAAGGCCATGACCTTAAGCTGTCCCCCGTGCACCGCAGCTTCGCCTACCTGGTGCTGGAGCACAGCGAAAACCTTGACGACCAGAATCAGGCGGTAGCTTGCTTTACCAGCCTGTTGCAGACGGCATCCGATGCCGACCGCGCCTATTTGCGCCAGAGCCTGGACTACGCCGAGCGCCATCAGCGGATCGTTGAGCGCTTTGGTCGCTTCCCGCATCGCAATGCCGTGCTTGGCCGGACCAGCACCGCTGAGGAAATCGCCTTCCTGAAGACATCGGGTTCAAGTTTCTAAATGTAAACCTGCGTCACAAATCGTTTCAATGGTCGGGAACCTGAGAGCATTTCGCTCATCAAAGTTCGTGGCACGGTATCGCTCGAATACCGGCCCACATCTTTCAGGAGCTCTCGTTCATGCCTCTGCGTTACATTGCCTTGCTGGCATCGCTGGTCTTTCTTGGCGCGTGCAACAAGATCAATCAGGAAAACTACTCGAAACTGTCGTCAGGCATGCAAAAAGCCCAGGTCGAAGACCTGCTTGGCAAGCCGACCGAATGCTCTGGCGCACTGGGCATGTCCAGTTGCACCTGGGGTAACGAGAAAACCTTTATCAGCGTGCAGTACGCCGGTGACAAGGTGCTGATGTTCTCTGGCCAGGGCCTGAATTGAGTTATGGCGATCCGACTGCTGCGCTTTGCCCTCGTCGTTCTGGCCGGTTTTCTGGCCATTGGCTTTGCCCACTCGGCAGAGAACCTGGACCCTAAAACGGCCGGCAATATCGACCTTAAACGCTACCAGGGCACCTGGTATGAACTGGCGCGCCTGCCCATGCACTTCCAGCGCGACTGCGCCCGCTCAGAGGCACGCTATCTGCTCAAGGATGATGGCAACGTAGCGGTCACCAATCGCTGCCAGAACCATGACGGCGAATGGCAAGAAGCCAAAGGCACGGCTTCGCCGCAGGTTGAGGGCAAGACCGACAAGCTGTGGGTGGTATTCGATAATTGGTTCTCGCGCCTGCTGCCATGGGTTGGCAAGGGCGATTACTGGGTCCTGTACGTCGACGACCACTACAAGACCGCAGTGGTCGGTAACCCCAATCGCAAGTACCTGTGGTTGCTGTCTCGCACGCCCAGCGTACCGGAATGGGTCAAACAGGAAATGCTCAGCAAGGCTCGCCAACAAGGCTACGACACCAGCCGACTGATCTGGCGCGAGGCGGACCTGAAGGCCGCCCGCAACCAGTAAGGCGGATCGAGCAGCTTCAGGCTTCAGGCGATCTTTTCGAACTTCAGATCCCACACACCGTGGCCAAGGCGCTCACCGCGACGCTCGAACTTGGTGATCGGGCGCTCTTCAGGGCGCGGTACATACTGGCCATCGGCAGCCTGGTTACGATAACCCGGCGCCACACTCATCACCTCAAGCATGTACTCGGCATACGGTTCCCAGTCGGTGGCCATATGGAACACACCACCTGGCTTGAGCTTGCTGCGCACCAGTTCAGCAAACTCGGGCTGCACGATACGCCGCTTGTGATGGCGGCTCTTGTGCCAGGGGTCCGGGAAAAACAGCATCAGCCGATCAAGGCTATTATCGGCCACGCAGCGGTTGAGCACTTCGATCGCATCGCAATCGTAGACCCGCACGTTACTCAACCCCTGAGTCAGCACACCGTTGAGCAGCGCACCCACACCCGGTGAATGCACCTCGACACCAATGAAGTCATGCTCTGGCGCAGCAGCGGCCATCTCCAGCAGCGAATGACCCATGCCAAAACCGATCTCCAGCGTGCGCGGCGCAGCGCGACCGAACACCTGGTCGAAGTCCACCGGCGCATCGCTCAGTTGCAGACCGAATTGAGGCAAGCCCTGGTCCAGGCCGCGCTGCTGGCCTTCAGTCATGCGCCCGGCGCGCATCACGAAGCTTTTGATACGGCGGTGCGGACGCGCATCAGCGGCTTCGTCAGCAGGTGACTCTGGATGTGGAACGTGTGGATCAGTCATCAACGGGCTCTTACTTGATCAGGCCATCCAGCGGCGAAGACGCGCTGGCGTAGAGTTTGCGGGGCATGCGGCCGGCCAGATAGGCCAGGCGGCCAGCGATCACCGCGTGTTTCATGGCTTCAGCCATCTGTACCGGATGCTGGGCATGGGCGATAGCCGAGTTCATCAGTACCGCTTCGCACCCCAGCTCCATGGCGATGGTGGCATCCGAAGCCGTACCGACACCGGCATCGACCAGCACCGGTACTTTGGTTTCTTCCAGGATGATCTGCAGGTTGTACGGGTTGCAGATCCCCAGGCCACTGCCGATCAGCCCGGCCAGCGGCATGATCGCAATACAGCCGATTTCCGCCAGTTGACGGGCGACGATAGGGTCATCGCTGGTGTAGACCATGACGTCAAAACCATCCTTGACCAGCACTTCGGCGGCCTTGAGGGTCTCGATGACATTGGGAAACAGGGTCTTCTGGTCGGCCAGCACTTCGAGCTTGACCAGATTGCGCCCGTCGAGCAGCTCACGGGCCAGGCGGCAAGTGCGCACCGCTTCGGCGGCATCGAAGCAGCCAGCGGTATTGGGCAAAATGGTGTAGCGATCCGGCGGCAGCACGTCGAGCAGGTTTGGCTCACCTGGGTTCTGGCCCAGATTGGTGCGGCGCACGGCAACCGTGACGATCTCGGCACCCGAAGCCTCGATGGCCTCGCGGGTCTGGTTCATATCCACGTACTTGCCGGTGCCGACCAGCAGGCGCGACTCGAAAGTGCGACCCGCCAGGACGAACGGCTTGTCGCTGCGAACATTGCTCATCGTGATTCCTCTAGAGATACGTTTTGACCTTTACTCAGACGCGTTGAGAACGTAACGCCATCTGACTCAGCCGCCGCCGATGGCATGAACCACTTCAACCTGATCGCCTTCGCGCAGGGCAGTGGTGTCATGCTGGCTACGCGGCACGATGTCCAGGTTCAATTCCACAGCGACGCGCCGCCCGGCAAGGTCCAGACGGGCCAGCAATGCGGCGACGGTCTCGCCGTCAGGCAATTCAAAGGTTTCACCGTTCAACTGAATGTGCATGCGCGACAGCAGCCATCATTGTTAGGGGGCCAGCATTCTAGCCCGGCCAGCCGGTCTGACCAAGCTGCAGCCGCACCATTCGTCTCAGGCGCTGCCCACCCGCCAGGCCAGCACCCCGAGGATCGACCAGCCGAACAAGAAGCACAGCCCGCCGAAGGGGGTGATGATACCCAGCTTGCCGATACTGCTCAGGGTCAACAGATACAGGCTGCCGGAGAACAGCACGATGCCGGCGGCGAAGGCGTAACCGGCCCAGTTCACCAGACGGCCAGGCATATGCATCGCCAGCAGAGCGACCCCGAACAGCGCCAGGGCATGGACCAACTGATACAGCACCCCAGTCTGGAAAATCGCCAAATACTCGGCACTCAGACGCCCCTTGAGGCCGTGCGCGGCAAAAGCGCCAAGCGCTACACCGGTGAAGCCGAAAAACGCCGCCATCATTAAAAAACCACGAAACATCTGCAGCTCCAGGCAAAAATCGTTCAATCATCTGTGGTCTGTATAATGGCCCGCTCAATCGGTTCGGCCAAGCGATCTCTATGCTGCGTATCCTTTTCCGTCGTCTAGCAAAAGCGCTGCTGTGGTTTGCTGCAGGCAGCTTTGTGCTGGTACTCGTATTGCGCTGGGTCCCGCCACCGGCTACGGCATTGATGGTCGAGCGCAAGATTGAATCATGGATTGATGGTCAGCCCATTGACCTGCAGCGCGATTGGGTGGCCTGGGAGCAAATCGCCTCGCCCCTGAAAGTCGCGGTGGTCGCCGGTGAAGACCAGAAGTTCGCTGAACACTGGGGCTTTGACGTGGCAGCCATCCAGGCGGCAATTGCCCATAACGAACGCGGCGGCTCGCTTCGCGGCGCCAGTACCCTCTCCCAGCAAGTGGCCAAGAACCTGTTTCTGTGGTCGGGTCGCAGCTACCTGCGCAAAGGGCTGGAGGCCTGGTTCACCGCATTGATCGAGTTGCTGTGGTCCAAACAGCGCATTCTTGAGGTGTATCTCAACAGCGTGGAATGGGACGATGGCGTGTTCGGCGCCCAAGCGGCTGCCCGGCATCACTTCAACACCAGCGCCGCGAACCTGAGCACCCAGCAGGCCAGCTACCTGGCCGCGGTGCTGCCCAACCCGCGCCGCTGGAGCGCCAGCAGTCCCGGCAGCTACATTGCACGCCGCGCCGGCTGGATCCGCCAGCAGATGCGTCAGCTGGGCGGCGACAGCTACCTGACAGCGCTGGAGGGAAAACCATAACGGCTGGGCGGCGAACACGGAGCGCCGTAGGAGCGGCTTTAGCTGCGAAGCCTTTCGCGGCTAGAGCCACATTCACTTAGGTACTGTATGCCCTCGGTGGGAGCCACCTTGGTCTGGGCGGCATTCCGACGCAGAGGCCAGTAAAGTCACAGCATCTGTTGCGAATGTGCCGACGCTTTCGCCAGCAAGCAAGCTCCCAACGGGATTCGGGCCTTCAAACACATGGTATGGGCATTGGCCATAAACAAAAACGCCCCGACAAGTCGGGGCGTTTTGCACAGTGCTCAGATCAGGCCGCTATGGACGTCTTGAGCTTGTTCATCGCGTTCTTTTCAAGCTGGCGAATACGCTCGGCAGAGACGTTGTATTTCTCGGCCAGGTCATGCAGCGTGGCCTTTTCTTCGGCCAGCCAGCGCTGGTAGAGGATGTCCCGGCTGCGCTCGTCGAGCACTTCCAGCGCCTGATGCAGGTTGGCGGTTGAGTTGTCGCTCCAGTCGGCGTCTTCCAACTGGCGAGCCGGGTCGTAGCGGTGGTCTTCGAGGTAGTTGGCCGGCGACTGGAACGCGCTGTCGTCATCAGCCTCGGAGGCCGGGTCGAAGGCCATGTCCTGGCCGCTAAGACGGCTTTCCATCTCGCGCACTTCACGCGGCTCGACACCCAGGCTCTCGGCCACACGATGCACTTCGTCGTTGTTCAGCCAGGCCAGACGCTTTTTCTGGCTGCGCAGGTTGAAGAACAGCTTGCGCTGCGCCTTGGTGGTCGCCACTTTGACGATCCGCCAGTTGCGCAGGATGAACTCGTGAATTTCAGCCTTGATCCAGTGCACGGCGAACGACACCAGACGCACGCCCATTTCCGGGTTGAAGCGTTTTACTGCCTTCATCAAGCCGACGTTGCCTTCCTGGATCAGGTCGGACTGGGCCAGACCATAACCGGAATAGCTGCGCGCGATATGCACCACGAAGCGCAGGTGCGCCAGAACCATCTGGCGGGCGGATTCCAGATTTTGCTCGTAGTAGAGACTGTCTGCCAGTTCGCGCTCCTGCTCGGGCGTCAGCATCGGGATGCTGTTGACCGCATGCACGTAAGCCTCCAGGTTGGCACCCGGGACCAGAGCATAGGCAGGTTGCAAGGAATTGGTCATACGAAAGAAACCTCCGACTCACATGACTCGTGCAGTTCAGCACTGCGAAATTGACCGGGAACCGCTAGACAAGTTCCCTGAACAAGAAGTCAATTGATTAAAAAACGATCAACCCCGATGCTGATTTACCGGGGGGCGAGCTCACTCAAATGACGAGCCACCGCGATCCATGCACCGATATAACCCAAGAACACTGCTCCAAGCAAGAGCGAGAAACCATCTGCAACAGGAACACCGGCCAAGGCAAAGTCACTGCCATAGAGCCCGGCAAGGTCGATGACCGACTCGTTCAGCCAGTCCAGGCCAAATGCCAGCACCCCCCATGACAGCAGCCCGGCACCAATGCCATACAGCGCCCCCATGTACAGGAACGGCCTGCGCACATAGCTGTCGGTACCGCCCACCAGCTTGATGACCTCAATCTCGGTACGCCGGTTTTCGATATGCAGACGAATGGTGTTGCCGATCACCAGCAACAGCGCCGCCACCAGCAGCACGGTCAGGCCGAAGACGAAGCGGTCACCGAGCTTGAGAATTGCCGCCAGCCGCTCAACCCATACCAGGTCCAGTTGCGCCTGTTGCACCTTGGGCAATTCAGACAAACGGGTGCGCAAGGCTTCCAGCGCCGGTTTGTCGACCTTTTCGGGAGTTACCACCACGACGCCCGGCAACGGGTTGCTGGGCAGCTCCTTGAGCGCCTCGCCCAGACCGGAGTCCTTCTGGAACTCCTTGAGTGCCTGTTCGCTGCTGACATATTCGGCCTCAGCCACACCGGGCATGGCCTTGATCTGTTCGCGCAGGCGATTGCCGTCAGCCTGACCGGCGTCGATATTCAGATACACCGAGATCTGCGCCGCACGCTGCCAGGACCCGCCCAGACGCTCGACGTTACTCAACAACAGCGACAAGCCCATCGGCAGGCTCAAGGCCACTGCCATCACCAGACAGGTAAAAAAACTGCCGATCGGCTGCTTGCCCAGCCGCCGCAGGCTGTCGAGCAGGCTGCTGCGATGGCTCTCGACCCAGGCGGCCAGCAAGGTGGAAAAATCCGGCCCGTCATCATCGTGCGCGCCACGTTTTTTCTTGGGCGGCTCCTGGTCTGCCGCACGGGCCGCGGCGCGGTCGGAAATTTTTGCATTGCTGCGTGACGAGTTGCTCATACGCCGGCCTCCCCGTCACCGATCAGACGCCCACGCTGCAAGGTCAACATGCGATGGCGCATGCGCGCAATCAGTGCCAGGTCGTGGCTGGCAATCAGCACACTGGTGCCAAGCCGGTTGATATCTTCAAATACACCCATGATTTCCGCCGCCAGCCGGGGATCGAGGTTGCCGGTCGGCTCATCGGCCAGCAACAGTGCCGGGCGATGGACAATGGCGCGTGCGATACCGACCCGCTGCTGCTGGCCGGTGGACAGGTCGCCCGGATACAGCGTGGCCTTGTCGGCCAGCGCAACACGCTCCAGCGCCGAGTCGACACGCTTGGCGATCTCGGGCTTGGACAGCCCGAGAATCTGCAATGGCAGGGCGACGTTGTTGAACACCGTACGGTCGAACAGCAACTGGTGGTTCTGGAACACTACGCCGATCTGGCGGCGCAGGAAGGGAATCTGCGCCGTACTGATCTGCCCCAGGTCCTGACCGGCCAGCAGCAGCTTGCCCGAGGTCGGGCGCTCCATGGCCAGCAACAGGCGCAACAGGGTACTTTTACCGGCCCCGGAGTGGCCGGTGACAAACAGAAACTCACCGCGACGCACTCGAAAGCTCAGCTCATGCAACCCGACGTGACCGTTCGGATAACGCTTACCGACCTGCTCGAATCGAATCATGTGCGCTCCCGCTCCGCGAACAGGGCCTGAACGAAAGGTTCGGCCTCGAAAGTGCGCAGGTCGTCGATGCCCTCGCCTACGCCGATGTAACGAATCGGCAGGCCAAACTGCTTGGCCAGGGCGAAAATCACCCCGCCTTTGGCCGTACCGTCGAGTTTGGTCAGGGCCAGGCCGGTCAACGACACGGTCTGGTTGAATTGCCTGGCCTGGTTGATGGCGTTCTGGCCAGTACCGGCGTCGAGCACCAGCAAGACCTCATGAGGCGCGTGCTCATCGAGCTTGCCGATCACCCGGCGAACCTTCTTGAGTTCTTCCATCAGATTGTCTTTGGTGTGCAGACGCCCGGCCGTATCGGCGATCAGCACATCGACACCACGGGCCTTGGCCGCCTGCACGGCATCGAAGATCACCGACGCCGAGTCGGCGCCAGTGTGCTGGGCGATCACCGGGATCTGGTTACGTTCGCCCCAGACCTGCAGCTGTTCCACGGCAGCGGCACGGAAAGTGTCGCCAGCGGCCAGCATGACCTTCTTGCCTTCAAGCTGCAGCTTCTTGGCCAGTTTGCCGATCGTGGTGGTCTTGCCGGCACCGTTCACGCCCACCACCAGAATCACATAAGGCTTGTGCGTGGTGTCGATCAGCAGCGGCTGCTCGACCGGTTTGAGCATGGCAGCCAGCTCGGCCTGCAGCGACTGGTACAGGGCTTCGGCGTCGGTCAGTTGCTTGCGGGCAACCTTCTGGGTCAGGTTCTGGATGATCACCGAGGTTGCCTCGACACCCACGTCGGCGGTCAGCAGACGGGTTTCGATCTCTTCGAGCAAGTCATCGTCAATCGCCTTGCGGCCCAGAAACAGACTGGCCATCCCTTCGCCAATGCTGGCGCTGGTCTTTGACAGGCCTTGCTTGAGACGGGCAAAGAAGCCGGTTTTCGCAGGTTCTGCGGCAGGCGCGGGGGCAGCAGGCACCAGGGCGGTCTCGGCAACCGGTGCTGGTTCAATCACCGGTGCAGGCGCAGGAATCACTGGCTCCGGGGCGACAACAACAGGGGCTGGCACAACAACCGGCTCTACGACCGGTGCAGGAGCAGAGGCAGCCGGTTCAGGCGCGACAACAACTGGCGCAGGCGTACTGACAGGAGCGACAACCACAGGCTCTACAGGCGCAGGCGTCGGCTCGGCTTGCACCGGCACAACCGGGGCCGCAGGCTCGACGGCTGGCGGTACAACCACAGGCTCAACAGGGGCAAAGGCAGCCGCAGCCACATGCTGCACTTCAGCAGCCGGAGCAGGCTCGGGTTGCGCGTCAGGCTGGACCGCGGGTGTTTCCTGGGGCGCCGGAGCAGGCTCCGGGGCTTTCTTGCGAAACCATCCGAACAGGCCTTTCTTTTCTCCAGCCTCGGCTGGGGTCTTCTTGTCGTCGTTGGAACCAAACATGGAGGACGGCTATCTCAAAGTAGCGAAACACCCACAGGCGTTCCGGAAAAAAGGCGACATGCCAACAGACTGCGATCAGGGCCGCTTGTTCAGAGTGCGTCTACAAAATGGCTGCACTCGGCAATACTGCGTTGAAATTGACCTCAAAAAGCTCATGTACAAAATGTACACTGCGCTTTTTGGGCCAATCTCGCCTTGTCTTGCCTTCGCTCGCCTATTTTATAAACACCCCCTCGTTAAGCGGCACCCGATTCACCCTTGCCTGAAACAAGTTTCATGGGCCGCGGGCCCTTGAGGGTTGTTCGCGCCGCAAACGGATCAGTATCCTAACACCCCCGTGCCCGCAGACGCTAAGTCCTGGCGGCCCGTCTTACAGGTTCAAATGACCAATGAACGCTTTAGCCCGCCGCGCCGCAGGCCTGTTGCTCAGCACTCTCTGCCTGCCGCTGGCTGCCTTGGCAGCCGATCCGCAACCGACTCATGAATTCACCCTCGACAACGGCCTGAAAGTCATTGTGCGTGAAGACCACCGCGCACCGGTGGTGGTCTCCCAGGTCTGGTACAAGGTCGGCTCCAGCTACGAGACCCCCGGCCACACCGGGCTGTCTCACGCTCTTGAACACATGATGTTCAAGGGCAGCAGCAAGACCGGTCCCGGCGAAGCTTCGCTGATCCTGCGCGATCTGGGCGCCGAAGAGAACGCCTTCACCAGCGACGACTACACCGCTTATTATCAGGTGCTGGCCCGCGACCGCCTGAGCGTAGCGCTGGAGCTGGAAGCCGATCGCATGGCGACGCTGAAAATTCCGGCCGACGAGTTCAGCCGCGAGATAGAGGTCATCAAGGAAGAACGCCGCCTGCGTACCGATGACAAACCGGTCAGCAAGGCCTATGAGCGTTTCAAGGCCATGGCCTATCCGGCCAGCGGCTATCACACCCCGACCATCGGCTGGATGGCCGACCTCAATCGCATGACGGTCGAGGACCTGCGCCACTGGTATCAACAGTGGTACACCCCTAACAACGCCACGCTGGTGGTGGTCGGCGACGTCAAGCCCGATGAAGTGAAAGCCCTGGCCGAGCGTTTCTTCGGCTCGATCCCGCGCCGCGACGTGCCGCCCGCCAAGAAACCGCTGGAACTGGCCGAGCCTGGCCAGCGGCAGATCACCCTGCATGTGAAGACCCAGTTGCCGAGCCTGATCTACGGCTTCAATGTGCCGAGCCTGTCGACCGCCGAAGACCCGCGCTCGGTGCATGCCCTGCGCCTGATCGCCGCCTTGCTCGACGGCGGCTACAGCGCGCGTATTCCGACCCGCCTGGAGCGTGGTGAAGAGCTGGTAGCCGGTGCTTCGTCGCAATACGACGCCTTTGCCCGCGGTGACAGCCTGTTCCTGATCAGCGCCACGCCCAACGTGCAGAAGAAGAAAACCCTGGCCGACACCGAAGCCGGTATCTGGCGCCTGCTCGACGAACTCAAGACCAAGGCGCCGTCCAGCGAAGAACTGGAGCGGGTCCGGGCCCAGGTCATCGCCGGCCTGGTCTATGAGCGCGACTCGATCACCAGCCAGGCCACAACTATCGGCCAACTGGAAACCGTCGGCCTGTCCTGGAAGTTGATCGACGAAGAGCTGGCTGCGCTGCAAGGCGTGACCCCGACCGACATCCAGAACGCCGCCAAGACCTATTTCACCCGTGAGCGCCTCAGCGTTGCGCACGTGCTGCCTGAGGAGAAGAAGGCCAAATGATCATGCGCAAACATTCGCTGCCCGGCCTGTTACTGGCCGCCTCGCTCAGTGCGCTGGTCGCCCTGCCCGCTGCTGCCAATAATGCCGTAGCCCCTGATGCGCCGCGTGGCGACGCGCCATTGGGGCAAAACCTGCAATCGCTCAAAGAGCTGGACGGCAAAGCCCCGGCACGCCGGGAAATGAACATCCAGAGCTGGACCACCGCCGAAGGCGCCAAGGTGCTGTTCGTCGAATCGCGCGAACTGCCGATGTTCGACCTGCGCCTGATCTTTGCCGCCGGCAGCAGCCAGGACCCGCAGAACGCTCCAGGCCTGGCGCTGATGACCAACGCCATGCTCAACGAAGGCGTCAAAGGCAAGGACGTCACCGCCATCGCGCAAGGCTTCGAGGGCCTGGGCGCCGATTTTGGCAACGGCTCCTACCGCGACATGGCCATGGTCTCGCTGCGTAGCCTCAGTGGCCAGGACAAACGCGAACCTGCCTTGAAGCTGTTCAACGAGGTGATTGGCAAGCCTACCTTCCCGGCCGACTCGCTGGCGCGGATCAAGAACCAGATGCTGGCCAGCTTCGAGTACCAGAAGCAGAACCCCGGAGTGATCGGCAGCAAGGCGCTGTTCGAGAAACTCTACGGCAACCATCCGTACGCCCACCCCAGCGACGGCAACCCGAAAAGCATCGGCGCCCTGACCCAGGCCCAGCTCAAGGCTTTCCACGCCAAGGCCTATGCCTCCGGCAATGCGGTCATCGCGCTGGTTGGCGACCTGTCGCGCGACGAGGCTCAGACCATCGCCGCGCAAGTCTCTGCCTCGCTGCCCAAAGGCCCGGCCCTGACGAAAATGCCGGAGCCTGCCGAACCCAAGGCCGGCGTGACGCATATCGAGTTCCCGTCCAACCAGACCCACCTGCTGCTGGCGCAACTGGGCATCAGCCGCAACGACCCGGACTACGCCGCACTGATGGTCGGCAACTCGGTACTGGGCGGCGGTGGCTTCGGCAGCCGCCTGATGACCGAAGTGCGCGAAAAGCGCGGCCTGACTTACGGTGTGTCGTCCGGCTTCACCGGCATGCGCGTGCCCGGTCCGTTCACCATCGGACTGCAAACCCGCGCCGAACTGAGCGAAAACACGCTCAAGCTGGTCCAGGATCAGGTGCGCGAGTTCCTCGACAAAGGCCCGACCCAGAAAGAAATCGACGACGTGAAACGCGAACTGTCGGGCAGCTTCCCGCTGTCGGCGGCCAGCAACTCATCGATTGCCGCGCAACTGGGCGCGATTGGCTTCTATGATTTGCCGCTGACCTTCCTGGAAGACTACCTGACCGAAGCCCAGGCGGTGACGGTCGAGCAGGTCAAGGCCGCGATGAACAAACACCTCAGCGCCGACCAGATGGTCATCGTTACCGTTGGCCCGACCGTGGAGCAAAAACCGCTGCCACCCCCCACTGACAAACCTGCCCGGCAACCTGTCGGCGTTCCGGAGCATTGATGGCCAATCCACGAGCAAAAGCGCATAACGGCCAGGGTCAACTGCGCATCATCGGTGGCGAATGGGGCAGCCGCAAACTGAGCTTCCCCGACGGTCCCGGCCTGCGCCCGACCCCTGACCGGGTGCGTGAAACGCTGTTCAACTGGCTGGCGCCATACATCATCGGCGCGCGGGTGCTGGACCTGTTCAGTGGCAGCGGCGCGCTGTACTTCGAGGCGCTGTCGCGCGGTGCCAAGGCAGGGCTGGCGCTGGACACCAACCCGGCGGCCATCGCCAGCCTGCGGCAGAACCTGGCGCTGCTCAAATGCGAGAACGGCCAGGTTCAGCAAAGTGATGCCCTGCGCCACCTGGAGACCTGCCCCGCAGAAACCTTCGATGTGGTGTTTCTCGACCCGCCGTTTCATCAGGAGCTGCTGGCCAACGCCTGCACCCTGCTGGAAAACAACGCCTGGCTGAGCGAACGGGCGTGGATCTACACCGAAAGCGAGACACCGCCTTCGACCACCGGGCTGCCAGGCAACTGGCGTCTGCACCGTGAGAAAAAGGCAGGTCAGGTCTATTACGCGCTCTGGCAACGCGGTTAACAGGCTGCTACGCCGGTATCGCGGGGCGGGCCGCTGGCCCTGCCCCCCTTACATCGCGCACCACTTAGTGGCAACGTAGGCGCTGACCCGCCAGCTTAACGATGACTGCCGCCATGCCTGCACCTTCGTTTCATCCTGCCCATGTCAGCCCCTTTGCCCCGGCCATCGGGCTGGGTAACCCGCATCTGCAAACCCTCTGGGGTCCGCTGTTGCGGCGCGGCTTGCCGATTGAGCGAAGGCGCGAGCGCATGTGGCTGGATGACGGTGATTTTCTCGACCTGGACTGGAACGGCCCGCATTGCCCGGATGCACCGCTGGTGCTGGTCCTGCACGGCCTGACCGGCTCGTCGAACTCGCCTTATGTGGTGGGCCTGCAACGGGCCATGCAAGCGCAGGGCTGGGCCAGCGTGGCGCTGAACTGGCGCGGCTGCTCCGGTGAGCCGAACCTGCGCTCACGCAGCTATCATTCCGGGGCCAGCGAGGACCTGGCCGCAGTGGTCGCCCACTTGCGCGCCTTGCGACCACTGGCGCCGTTGTATGCCGTGGGTTACTCGCTGGGCGGTAATGTACTGCTCAAGTACCTGGGCGAGTCCGGCGAACACAGCCAGTTGCTCGGTGCGGTGGCCGTCTCGGTGCCGTTTCGTCTGGATCAATGCGCCAACCGTATCGGCCAGGGGTTTTCGCGTATCTATCAACGCCACTTCATGCGCGAAATGCTCGGCTACATCCGTGACAAACAGCGCCGTTTTCAACACGAGGGGCTCAGCGAAGGGCTGGCCGAACTGGCCGCGCTCGGCTCGCTGGAAAACATGCGCACCTTCTGGGATTTCGACGGCCGGGTCACCGCGCCGCTGCACGGTTTTACCGACGCCGAGGACTATTACCGACGGGCTTCAAGCCGCTACTTTCTTGGCCAGGTGCGCACCCCGACGCTGATCATCCAGTCCATCGATGACCCGTTCGTGTTCGCCCACAGCCTGCCTGCGCCGGATGAACTGGCCTCGTGCATCGAATTCGAGCTACAGGCCAAGGGCGGCCATGTGGGCTTTGTCGAGGGTTCGTTGCGCCGCCCCGAATACTACCTGGAGCGGCGTATCCCACTGTGGCTGGGCATTGCCCACGAGCGGGACAATCCCTATCCCGCGACCTGACAACGCCTGACCCGGCCTCAGCCGCCGGTGGCGATTTCGCGCTTGGGGTCGGTAATCCACTCACTCCACGAGCCGGCATACAGGGCGCCCAACGGGTAACCGGCCAGCGCCATGGCAAACAGGTTATGACAGGCCGTCACGCCTGAGCCGCAGTAGGCCACCAGCTCACTGGGAGGGCGGTCCTGCAGGGCGGCGGCAAAGCGCTCGCGCAGCTTTTCGGCCGGCAAAAAGCAGCCATCGGCGCCAAGGTTCTCGGTAAACGCCAGGCATTGCGCGCCGGGGATGTGCCCTGCCACCGGATCAATCGGCTCGACTTCACCACGAAAGCGCGGTTCGGCACGTGCATCGATCAGGCTCAGGGTTGGCCGCCCGAGACGCTTTTGCAGGCGTTCGGCGCTCAACACCAGTGAATTGTCCGGTTCGCCATTGAAATGACCTGGCTCGTTACCGGCCGGATCAAGGCTCAGTGGCAGGCCTGCCGCATGCCAGGCCTTGAGGCCACCATCGAGCAAATACACGCCGTCGCGCTTGCCCAGCCAGGCCAGCAGCCACCAGGCTCTGGCGGCAAAAGCGCCGGGGCCGTCATCGTAAAGCACCACCGTGCTGTCGTTGTTGATGCCCCAACTGCGCAACCGCTCGACCAGTGCGCGGGGCTCGGGCAGTGGATGACGGCCGGTCTTGCCCTTGCTCACCGGGCCACTGAGGTCGCGCTCCAGATCGGCGAACCAAGAGCGCTCGATATGGCCCTGGGCATAGCTGCGCTGCCCGTAGTCGGCATCTTCCAGAGCAAAACGGCAATCGAGAATCACCAGCCCTGGCTCCTCCAGCCTGGCGGCCAGTTCCCGGGGGCTGATCAGTTGCGCGAGAGGCATAAAACGAACTCCTGCAGACAGACAATCGAATAATCAGGCGACATCTATTTGTCGAGCATAGGCCGTGAGCAGGCACGCCGTCGACTGGCCTTTGGTAGACATGCCGCTTATGCAGTTGATCGGCAGGCATTGTAGAGTGGCCACGGTTCATACCCCAAGGATCTGCCATGAGCGACACGCAGCAACGGCTGGACGCCGCCTTTTCTCTCCAGCGCCAGGCCTTTGCGGCCAACCCGATGCCATCAGTTGCGCAGCGCCAGGCGTGGTTGCGTGAGTTGGCGCAGCAGCTCAAGGCGCAGCGCCAGGCACTGGTGACGGCAATCAGTACCGATTTCGGCCATCGCAGTGCCGATGAAACCCTGCTGGCCGAACTGCTGCCCAGCCTGATGGGCATCCGCGATGCAAGGCGGCGCCTGAAGGGCTGGATGAAACCCTCGCGACGCCACGTCGGGCTGGCCTTCCAGCCGGCATCGGCGAAGGTCATGTACCAGCCGCTGGGGGTGGTTGGCATCATCGTGCCGTGGAACTACCCGTTGTTTCTGGCTATCGGCCCGCTGACCGGAGCCCTGGCAGCCGGCAACCGGGTGATGCTCAAACTCAGCGAGTCGACCCCCGCCACCGGTCAGTTGCTCAAGCAGATGCTGGCGCAGATTTTCCCGCAAGACCTGGTGTGCGTGGTGCTGGGTGAAGTCGAGGTCGGCATGGCGTTTTCCCGACTGCCGTTCGACCACTTGCTGTTCACCGGCGCAACCGGCATAGGCAAGCAGGTGATGCGGGCCGCTGCCGAGCACCTGACCCCGGTGACCCTGGAACTGGGCGGCAAGTCGCCGGCCATTGTGTCTCGTGACGTGCCGCTAGCGGATGCCGCGCAACGGCTGGCCTTCGGCAAGACCCTCAACGCCGGGCAAACCTGTGTGGCCCCGGATTACGTGCTGGTGCCCCGGGAACGCCTCGACGGCCTGGTCGAAGCCTTGCGCCACACAGTCCAAGGCTTCTACCCGGAGCCGACCCGCAACCGCGACAGCACGCACATCATCAATCAACGCCAGCGCCGTCGCCTGCAGCATTATGTGGATGACGCCATCGGCAAAGGCGCCCAGGCAATCGTCCTGCAACCGCAGGGTCAGGACGGCCAAATGCCGTTGACACTGCTGCTGGATGTCGACGACAGCATGCAGGTAATGCAGGAAGAGATCTTCGGGCCGCTGTTGCCGGTATTGCCTTACGACACCCTGGAACAGGCGCTGGGCTGGATCAACCAGCGCCCACGGCCACTGGCCCTGTATTTCTTTGGCTACGACAAACACGAGCAGCGACAGGTGCTGGAGCGCACCCACTCAGGCGGGGTGTGCATCAACGACACCTTGCAACATGTCGCGGTGGACGACCTGCCGTTCGGCGGCATCGGCCCTTCGGGGATGGGCCATTACCATGGCCGCGAAGGTTTTCTGACCTTCAGCAAAGCCAAGAGCGTGCTGATCAAGCCGCGCCTGAACACCGCACGGCTCATTTACCCGCCGTACGGCAAAACCCTGCAGCGGCTGATCCAGTGGCTGTTTATTCGCTGACAGCGCAACGTTGGCCGATCGGCGCCAATGTCCGATAATCGGCCCTTTACGACTGATGTCGCAAGGCTGCCGACTTGGCCCGATGGGCGCGGCTGCGATACCATCCCAGTCCCTCAACGGACTCCTGACAGGACGACGCGATGAACCGAGTGTTGTATCCAGGCACCTTCGACCCGATTACCAAGGGCCACGGCGATCTGGTCGAACGCGCCTCGCGCCTGTTCGATCATGTGATCATTGCCGTGGCGGCCAGCCCCAAGAAGAACCCCTTGTTCCCGCTCGAGCAACGGGTTGAGCTGGCCAGGGAAGTAACCGCCCATCTGCCCAATGTCGAAGTCATCGGCTTCTCGACCCTGCTGGCGCAACTGGCCAAGGAGCAGAATGCCAATATTCTGCTGCGCGGCCTGCGTGCGGTGTCAGACTTCGAGTACGAATTCCAGCTGGCCAACATGAACCGACAACTGGCCCCGGACGTGGAAAGCCTGTTCCTGACTCCGTCGGAGCGTTACTCGTTCATCTCTTCGACCCTGGTCCGGGAAATCGCCGCTTTGGGTGGCGATATCACCAAGTTCGTCCACCCGGCCGTGGCCAATGCGCTGACCGAGCGGTTCAAGAGCAACTGAAAGCGACAGCCTGCTGCAGCACTTTCAGGTAATAACCCTAGAAACCTCAAGGTGCATCCTGGAGCCTAATGCGGCACAATTCGCCGCATTGGCTTTCATATGCCCGGATGCGACCCGCGGCAGGAGTGTTTCATGTCCCTTATCATCACTGACGATTGCATCAACTGCGACGTCTGCGAACCAGAGTGCCCGAACGAAGCGATTTCCCAGGGCGAAGAAATCTACGTGATCGACCCCAACCTGTGCACCGAGTGCGTGGGCCACTACGACGAGCCGCAATGCCAGCAAGTCTGCCCGGTCGATTGCATCCCGCTGGATGAAAACCGGGTCGAAAGTAAAGACGAGCTGATGACCAAATACCGGCTCATCACCGGTAAAGCCTGACCATCATTGCTTGGCAAGGAATGCCTGTTGTTGAATCCTGATCGAAGACATTCCGGCCTGCTCGGCGCTCTGTTCGCGTTCTGCGTTCTGCTTGCGCCACTGGCTCAGGCCGCGCCGCTGCCAGACCAGGCGGCCATCGCCAGCCCTCACGCCCAAGCGACCGAGGCCGGTCAGCGAATTCTGGCGGCAGGCGGCAATGCCTTCGATGCCGCCGTGGCAGTCAGTGCCGCCCTGGCGGTCGTCGAGCCGTATGGCTCCGGTCTTGGCGGCGGCGGCTTCTTCCTGCTGCGCGAGGGGGGTGATCAGCCGCAGTATCGGTTTATCGATGCACGGGAAAAGGCGCCACTCCAAGCCACTTACGATCTGTATCAGCGCGACGGCAAGGTGCAGGCCCAGCTGTCGCTCAACGGTGCACTGGCCGCTGCGATTCCGGGTTTGCCCGCTGCACTGGTGGAACTGGCCGAGCACTATGGCCAGTTGCCGCTCAAGACCTCATTGGCACCGGCCATCGCCTTGGCCAACAGCGGTTTTGCAGTAGACCCCATCTACCAGAAGCGCGCCCGCATGCGCCTGTCAGCCTTGCGCGACGACCCGGAAAGCGCACGGCTGTTTCTCGACAACGGTGATATCCCAAGTATCGGCACCCTGATCCGCCAACCGGAACTGGCCGTGACCCTGGAGCGCCTGGGCCGCGATGGCCGCGAAGGTTTTTATGGCGGTGAGACCGCGCACCAGTTGATCGCCGGTGTCCAGGCTGCAGGCGGTATCTGGACCCATCAGGACTTGCAGCAATACCAGGTCGCCACTCGCCAGCCGCTGCGCTGGCCACTGGCACAACAACGCGAGTTGATCAGCGCCCCGCCGCCCTCCGCCGGCGGCGTGGCGCTGGCCCAGAGCCTGACCATGCTTGAACACCTGCCATGGAGTGAAGCCCAGGGCAGCCAGCGCATCCATTACGTGCTGGAGGTGCTGCGCCGCGCCTACCGTGACCGTGGCCAGTTGGGCGACCCGGATTTCGTCAGCAATCCGATCCCGCAGTTGCTGGACCGTCAGTACCTGAAAACCCTGGCCGCCAGCATCGATCCACAGCGTGCGACCCCAAGTGCCGAGTTACCGCCCTCGCCCGCCTGGCGCGAAGGCGATCACACCACCCATTTCGCCGTGCTCGACCGCGCCGGCAATGCGGTGTCGGCGACTCTGTCGATCAATCTGCCATTCGGCGCAGCCTTTAGCGTGCCCGGCACCGGTGTGGTGCTCAACGACGAGATGGATGACTTTGCCGCCGACCCGCAAGGCAGTAATGCTTACGGGCTGGCGGGCAGCCAGGCCAATTCGATTGCGGCGGGCAAGCGACCATTGTCGAGTATGAGCCCCAGCTTCATCGAAAGCCCCCAGGCCTTCACTGCGTTCGGCACACCGGGTGGCAGCCGTATTCCGAGCATGGTACTGCTGGCCATGCTGCAGTACCTGGACGGCCAGCCAGTCCCGGCCTGGCCAGCACTGCCCCGCTATCACCACCAATATCTGCCGGACGTGGTGGAATTCGAACCGGGAGCGCTGAGCGCGCAGATCCAGGCACAGCTAAAGAGCCGCGGCTACAGCCTCAAGCAGACCGCCGACACCTTCGGCAACCAGCAGGTGCTGTTGTGGGACAAGCAAAAACGCAGCGTTGAGGCGGCCAGTGACCCACGTGGCGTGGGGGCTGCGAGGGTCTTTGATTGATCTTCACGCTGTCTTGCAAAGACGGGCCTTGTGGAACTGCCGGGACGCCTTCGCGGCTGAAGCCGCTCCTACCGGTTTCGACAGCCGTCATTCCTGCCTGTTGTAACCATCTCCGGTGCAGCCCAGACAGCGCACGAAGGCAGCCTTGCCCGGATCGACCACCAGTGCCTTGCCTGCACGACCGATGCCGCCGCCGGTGGCGGTGAATGGCAGGGAGATGACAAACAGGCCGGCACCGGCCACGGTGGCGGCAATCAGTAGCGGTCGGGCGATCAGCAGGTCACCGATCATGGCAAAAGCCGGCGGGTTCTGGATTTCATAGACCGGGTCGCCACTGGCATCCGGGCGATCAAACGCGGCCATGGCCGGCATGGCCTGCAGGCCGATGGACAAGGCCAGAGTGGCAGCGAGAATGCGAAACGGGCTCATGCTGGATCCTTGGGCTGGGTAAGTGCAATGCGCCTAACTATAAACAGCGACTGCGGTTACGCAAGGCCCAAGGTCATGCAACAAATCTCCGGCCGGTAACAGATCAGGCTCAGCGCTGACACTTCGGACAAAAGACCGTGGCGCGCTGACCCAGTTTGATTTCCCGCAACAGGCTGCCGCACACCTTGCACGGCAGCCCACCCCGGCCATAGGCGAACAGCTCCTGCTGGAAATAGCCGGGCTTGCCGTCACCACCGATGAAATCACGCAAGGTGGTGCCGCCACGCTCGATGGCATAGGCCAGGATACGCTTGATTTCGACGGCCAGCTTTACATAACGCGCTCTGGAAATGCTGCCCGCCTCACGGCGCGGGTCGATACCGGCAGCGAACAAAGCCTCGGTGGCGTAGATATTGCCGACCCCGACCACCACCGCGTTGTCCATGATGAACGGCTTGACCGCGATGGACTTGCCCCGCGACTTCTCGTACAGGCGCAGGCCATCGAACAGATCGGTCAGCGGCTCCGGCCCCAGGCGCACCAGCAACTCGTGATTATGCGGGTCCTGGCTCCAGAGCATGGCGCCAAAGCGCCTTGGGTCGGTGTAGCGCAGCGCCAGCCCCGACTCCAGCTCGATATCCACATGTTCGTGCTTGAGCGCCGGCAGACCCGCCTCGACCAGGCGCAGGTTACCGGACATGCCCAGATGGCTGATCAGCGTACCGACTTCGGCCTGGATCAACAGGTATTTGGCGCGTCGCCCGACCTCGACAATGCGTTGCCCCGAGAGGCGCACATCCAGGTCTTCCGGCACCGGCCAGCGCAGGCGGTGATCGCGCACGATCACCCGGCTGACCCGCTGACCTTGCAGATGTGGCGCGATACCGCGGCGGGTGGTTTCGACCTCTGGCAATTCAGGCATCAGTGGCCGCTCAGTTCGCGGATGCTTTCTTTGAGGTACTCAAAATCGTATTCGGACAAGCCGACATAATCGAGGACCAGCGGGCCGACCACTTCCCACTCATGGTCGGTCTCCTGATTGCCCAGCACCTGGAAGGACTGGCAGATGTGCTCGGCCATCTTCAGCGGCCCCAGCAGGTTTTTCAGCGGGGCATTGCGGCTCGATTCGTCCTGGAAGATCGCCAGGGCATTGTGGTGGTTGGCGATGGCCGCACACAGGTGTTCGGGCAACCGCCATGATCTGGCCGTGTAGTAACCGACCACCGCATGGTTGGTATCGAACGCGGCATTTTCGGTGTCCACCACCCGGTGGCTCTCGTTGGCATTGGCGTAGGCGTTTTCCAGCACTTGCATGTAGTCGGGGAAACGCTTGAGCATCAGCGGCACACCGCAATCGTGAAACAGCCCCAGGGCATAGGACTCGTCGACCGTCTGCGAGCCGATGCGCTTGGACAGGGTCAAGCTGGTCATCGCCACGTCCTGGGCTGTGTCCCAGAAGCGGTTGAGGGTCACGATGGTCTCGTCGCTCATCTCGCCCTTGATCGACTGGGCGTTGATGAGGTTGATCACCGTACGACTGCCGAGCAGGTTGACCGCACGGTCGATGGACGCAATTTTGTTGGTCAACCCGAAATGCGCCGAATTGACGATTTTAAGCAAAGCCCCGGAAAGCCCCGGGTCTTGGGAAATCAGTTTGGCGATGGTGCCCAGATCAGGATCGGGCATGTACTGCTCCATCTGCAAATCGACAAGGATCTGCGGCTGCGCAGGCACGCTGATACCTTGCAGGGCTTGCTGAATCTGCTCGGGGGTCAGTTCGGGGGTCAGCTCTTGGGGCATAGGTACGTACTCGAGGCCATGATCGGATTTTGCCCCCTTAATCAATAACGGTCCATCACCAAAACGGGTGATTTATTCTGAACTTTGCCGCCAGCCATGCTTCGGAACTAAAGACACCGGCAGCCAGCGAGCGGCCTCGACCGCCCGCCTGACAAGGCCTGCCCCAAGTCTGCACACCGATTCAGGAGAGCCTCATGTCCACATCCCTGCAGGGTAAACGCGTCGCATTTTTGGTAACCGATGGTTTCGAACAGGTCGAGCTGACCGGCCCGCAACAGGCTCTGGAAGCCGCTGGCGCGGCCACCGAGATTCTGTCCAGCCAGTCAGGCCAGGTCAAAGGCTGGAACCATGACCAGCCGGCCGATGATTTCAAGGTCGACCGCACCTTCAAACAGGCCGCCGAACAAAACTACGACGCCGTCGTGTTGCCGGGCGGAGTACAGAACTCCGATACCATCCGCATTGACCCCGACGCTCAGCACATCGTACGCCTGATCAACGGCCAGAACAGGCCATTGGCCGTGATCTGCCACGGTAGCTGGCTGCTGATCAGCGCTGACCTGGTGCGCGGCAAGAAGCTGACCAGCTACAAGACACTCAAGGATGACCTGGACAATGCCGGTGCCGACTGGGTCGATGAACCGGTGGTCATCGACGGCAACCTGATCAGCAGCCGCGACCCCAATGACATCCCGGCCTTCAACGAGGCGTTGCTCAAAGCCTTGTCCTGATCGTCGATTAATTCACGTCATCCCGGCCGGTAACCGGGGTGACGCGCTATAATCCCGCTCTTTTTTCCGGAGCGACGTGATGTCTCTGCCCAGCCTGCGCCTCAAAGCCAACGCCGACCGCCGCCTGCGGGCCGGTCACCTGTGGGTCTACAGCAACGAGATCGACGTTGCCGCCACGCCCCTGAACAGGTTTTCGGCAGGTGACCAGGCCGTCCTGGAAGCCGCCAGCGGCAAACCGCTGGGCATCGTGGCCATGAGCCCGAACAACCTGATCTGCGCCCGCCTGTTGTCGCGCGACATCAAGCTGCCGCTGGACAAGTCGCTGCTGGTGCACCGCCTCAACGTTGCCCTGTCGCTGCGTGAACGGCTGTTCGACAAACCCTTCTACCGTCTGGTCTACGGCGACTCAGACTTGCTGCCAGGCCTGGTGGTAGACCGCTTCGATCACATTCTGGTCGTGCAACTGGCCTCAGCCACCATGGAACAGCACAAGGACGACGTGATCGCCGCGCTGGTCCAGGTGCTCAAGCCCAGCGGCATTCTGTTCAAGAACGATTCCAGCGCCCGCGACGCCGAAGGGCTGAACCGCTACGTCGAAACCGTCTACGGCGCCGTACCTGACTGGGTCGCGCTGGAAGAAAACGGCGTGAAGTTCGAAGCACCGGTGCTTGACGGCCAGAAGACCGGCTGGTTCTACGACCACCGCATGAACCGCGCGCGCCTGGCACCCTACGTCAAAGGCAAGCGCGTACTGGACCTGTACAGCTACATCGGTGGCTGGGGCATCCAGGCCGGTGCGTTCGGCGCCAGCGAAGTATTCTGCGTCGACGCCTCGGCCTTTGCCCTGGACGGCGTAGAGCGTAACGCGGCGCTGAACGGCTTCGCGGAAAAGGTCACCTGCATCGAAGGTGACGTGTTCGAAGCCTTGAAAGAACTCAAGGCCGCCGAAGAGCGTTTCGACGTGATCGTCGCCGACCCGCCAGCCTTCATCAAGCGCAAGAAAGACCTGAAGAACGGCGAAGGCGCCTACCGTCGCCTGAATGAACAGGCCATGCGCCTGCTCAGCAAGGACGGCATCCTGGTCAGCGCCTCGTGCTCGATGCACCTGCCTGAAGATGACCTGCACAACATCCTGCTGACCAGCGCCCGCCATCTGGATCGCAACATGCAAATCCTTGAGCGCGGCGGCCAGGGCCCGGACCATCCGGTGCACCCGGCGATTCACGAGACGCGCTACATCAAGAGCATCACCTGCCGGTTGCTGCCTAACAGCTGATACACAAAGCAGCTTCAGTTACCCGGGTCTTTTTCAGGATCCGGGGCATTCTCCCCGCTTGACTCCATAGCCACTACGCCCTGCAGGTCCATGCTCAAACCCTCCGTAGCTTTCCTGAAGGACGCACCGACAGCCAGCTGAACACCCAACGCAATGACAAACCCTAGCATCACCACGCCATCCGGTATGGGATCGTCCGTAGAAAGGCGATAAAGCACCATGGCGAAGAAGCCCCCACCAAGAATACCCATAATGGCCAAGACAGGCCTGAAAGAACTTATCGGATTTCCCAGTGCACGAATCGCATCGCACTGCGCTTCAGTGGCAACCTGCTCAGCACAGCAGGAAGGACACGCAATAGGCTCCAGAGCAAAAATCCTGATTTGCTGTTTATAGCCAGGTACAAATTGCTTCTGACATTCGCCACACGTCACCTTGAGCCCCACCACAGCGACAAACTTGCTGCCCACCTCTTCACCTCATCACTTGAGCCGACCGACGCCAGCGAGATCCATTCAGTGCGGGCATCCTATCGGGACGATAAACGAGGGAAAAACCCTCGACAGCAACTTCAGAAAATCCCTACAAACAAAACTGCTTTGTCGCAGGATGATTTACCGCACGACGATCAGACGCCATGCCAAGCACGCCCGAGCGGTGTAGAATCGGCGCTATTCATCGCCAGTCATCCCCCGGCGGGTTTATGAGCTCAGGCCGAGTGCACGGTGATCCCGTAGCTTTCGGTTATTTCCCTGCATGCGATCAATGCCGTCTTGCATGTGGATCACTAGAAGCTCACTCCCCTTGATGGGCACCTCTGAAAACTTAGGCGAGGCAGTCAGCGCAAGGCGAAACAGGCAAGGAAGCGCAGTGTGCTGAAGCACATGAGCATTCCGAGTCCGGTTTCAACGCAGCAATGACAACGCAGGCCGTTTTTAGAGGTGTCCGACTGATTAGCCTGATTTGCCGGAGTCCCCCAATGCCTGATTATCGTTCCAAGACTTCCACCCATGGCCGTAACATGGCCGGTGCCCGTGCCCTGTGGCGTGCCACCGGCATGAAAGATGACGACTTCAAAAAGCCGATCATCGCCATCGCCAACTCCTTCACCCAGTTCGTACCGGGCCATGTGCACCTCAAGGACCTGGGCCAACTGGTCGCCCGTGAAATCGAACGCGCCGGTGGCGTGGCCAAAGAGTTCAACACCATCGCCGTGGACGACGGAATCGCCATGGGCCACGACGGCATGCTGTACTCGCTGCCGAGCCGCGAGATCATCGCCGACGCCGTCGAGTACATGGTCAACGCGCACTGCGCCGATGCCATCGTGTGCATTTCCAACTGCGACAAGATCACCCCCGGCATGCTGATGGCCGCCCTGCGCCTGAACATTCCAGTGATCTTCGTTTCCGGCGGCCCGATGGAAGCCGGCAAGACCAAACTGGCCAGCCACGGTCTGGACCTGGTCGATGCCATGGTCATCGCCGCCGACTCGACCGCTAGTGACGAAAAAGTCGCCGAGTACGAGCGCAGCGCCTGTCCGACCTGCGGTTCGTGCTCCGGCATGTTCACCGCCAACTCGATGAACTGCCTGACCGAAGCCCTGGGCCTGGCCCTGCCGGGCAACGGTTCGACCCTGGCGACCCACAGCGACCGCGAGCAGCTGTTCCTGCAGGCCGGGCGCACCATCGTCGAGCTGTGCAAGCGCTACTACGGCGAGAACGACGAGTCGGTGTTGCCGCGCAACATCGCCAACTTCAAGGCGTTCGAGAACGCGATGATGCTCGACATCGCCATGGGCGGTTCGACCAACACCATCCTGCACCTGCTGGCAGCGGCTCAGGAAGCCGAGATCGCCTTCGACCTGCGCGACATTGATCGCCTGTCGCGCGTGGTGCCGCAGCTGTGCAAGGTGGCACCGAACATCCAGAAGTACCACATGGAAGACGTGCACCGCGCCGGCGGCATCTTCAGCATCCTCGGTTCGCTGGCCCGTGGTGGCTTGCTGCACACCGACCTGCCGACGGTGCACAGCCGCTCCATGGAAGAAGCCATCGCCAAGTGGGACATCACCCAGACTGACGATGAAGCCGTGCACACCTTCTTCAAGGCAGGCCCGGCCGGCATCCCGACCCAGACCGCGTTCAGCCAGTCGACCCGCTGGGAAAGCCTGGACGACGACCGTGAGAACGGCTGCATCCGCAGCTTCGAGCACGCCTACTCCAAAGAAGGCGGCCTGGCCGTGCTGTACGGCAACATCGCCCTGGACGGCTGCGTGGTGAAAACCGCCGGCGTGGACGAGTCGATCCATGTCTTCGAAGGCAACGCCAAGATCTTCGAAAGCCAGGACAGCGCGGTGCGCGGTATCCTCGCTGACGAAGTGAAAGCCGGCGATATCGTGATCATTCGCTACGAAGGTCCGAAAGGCGGCCCGGGCATGCAAGAAATGCTCTACCCGACCTCCTACCTGAAATCCAAAGGCCTGGGCAAAGCCTGCGCCCTGCTCACCGACGGCCGCTTCTCGGGCGGTACTTCGGGCCTGTCCATCGGCCACGCTTCGCCTGAAGCAGCATCCGGCGGTGCCATCGGCCTGGTGCGTGACGGCGACAAGGTCCTGATCGACATCCCGAACCGTTCGATCAACCTGCTGGTCAGCGACGAAGAACTGGCCGCCCGCCGCGTCGAGCAAGACAAGAAAGGCTGGAAGCCGGTCGAAGTCCGCCCACGCAAGGTGACCACCGCCCTGAAAGCCTACGCCCTGCTGGCCACCAGCGCCGACAAGGGTGCGGTGCGTAACAAGGCGCTGCTCGACGGTCTCTGAGTTGGTGCGGTAAATAAAAAACCGGTGCATTGCGCCGGTTTTTTTATGCTGCCGAGGGTAGGAGCGGCTTCAGCCGCGAAATCTTCGCCGCTAAAGCGGCTCCTACGAGGCTCCGTGTTTGCTGTGCGGCAGCGCGGCGCCGAGGCAGCGGGTAATCTTTTACTGAATCTCTTCCGGCTTGACGATCACCCAGTTCTTGTCCGCCGTTACCGGCAGCCCTTCTTTGGCCTGAGCTTCGGCATTGGCCTTGATCATGCCGTTAAGCTGGGTCATGTACTTGTCCTTGCGGTTGATCCACAGGTGTACGCCGCCCTTGTTGACGTCTACCCCGTGAAACAGCATGTAGCCGTCGCTGGTCGGTGTATCGCCAGCCACCAGTACCGGTTTTTTCCACTGGTCGATATAGGTCAGGATCGCCGCCTGTTTGCCCGCCATCCAGGTGGCCGGGGTCCACAGGTAGGGGGTCAGTTCCAGATCCAGGTTGGCTTTGGGGTCATATTGCTTGTCGGTGATCTGTTTGCGCGCGGTGGTCAGTTGCTGGGTTTTGCGATCCTTGAGCATCATGGTCACGCCGATGACGTTTTCCGGTTTGACGTTGTAGCCGTACTTCGGATCGGAGGCGACCATGCGCACCAGTTCTTCGGAAGCGGCGGTCATCACATAGACCTCGATGCCGTTCTCCATCAGCTTGTTGTACAGCTCGGTCTGCCCGGTAAAGATTTTCGGCCGCTGGACTTCAAGGGTCTTGACCGTGTCGCCATCGTAATAAGTGGCCGGGATCGGCTTGTCGAGGGCCATCAGCTCATCGACGTAGCCTTTGAGTTCCTTGAGGGTAAAGCCTGAGAACACCTGGGCCACCCACGGGTAGCAGACCATATCGTCCAGTTCGCACAGGCGGTAGTAGTAACTGAACAGGCTTTCTTTATGTTCGGCGGTGTCTTTGAAGGGGATGAGTTTCAGCGAGGGGTCGAGCTTGTCACGGGTGATCAGGCCTTTGCTTTCCATGTACGGCAGCAGTGACTCTTCGAGGTCGAAGCGATAGCTGGTGTTGTCCATGTCGAACACCGCGTAATTGCCTTTGTTGGCGTTGGCCGCAATCATCGCGTCCAGCGCCTTGGCGGCGGGTTCTGGCCAGTGTTTGAGTTCCGTGGCCGATGCCTGCAGGCTTAGCCCCAGGCCCAACCCCATGCAAAGTGCGGCCGCTAACAGTCGTGGTGCAAAGTTCATCGTGGTGCCCCTTCGTGATAGATGAGGCCGACCGTAACAAAATTGCATTGCAGCTAGCGCATCGCTGCGACCGCTTCGATTCCGATCACGCCAGACTCTTTGCCATGCGCGACAACCGACCACGAAAGCGACACTTTTATGACACAAAGATGACTTAGGCGCCCCGGCGTTCCCAGACATCGAAGTGGTAAGCCGGCTTGTCGCCCTCTGCCGCATTGGGCTGGGTCGACACCACCTGCCATTGTGCGGTGTCGAACTCAGGGAACCAGGCATCGCCCTCAATGCTGAGTTCAATGCGAGTCAGGTACAGACGGTCTGCGTGGGGCAAGCCCTGCGCATATAACTGCTGGCCGCCGATGAGCATCACCTCGGTTACGCCCTGCTCTTGCGCCCATTGCTCGGCACGCTCCACTGCGGCCTCCAGCGAGCTGAACACCTCGGCACCATCGAGGTGCAGGTCGCGCTGGCGGCTGACCACCAGGTTCAACCGGCCAGGCAAGGGTCGCCCCAGCGAATCCCAGGTCTTGCGCCCCATGATGACTGGCTTGCCCAGGGTCGTGGCCTTGAAGTATTTAAAGTCCCCCGGCAGATGCCAGGGCATGGAGTTGTCGATGCCGATCACCCGGTTTTCGGCCATGGCGGCGATCAGGCTGAGAGGAAGATGCTTTTTCATGCGCCCAAGAATACAGGGAACTGTTAGCCCTCAATAGCTCTCCCAGCGGTTATGCTCGCTATCTGTAATCTTTCAAGAGATGTTGTGTGACTGCCCCGACTCCTCTAGACACCCTCTGGCTGACTGAAGCCGTACGCCTGCGCGAAGCCCAGGCCGGCCTGCTTGATGACCAGCAGGCCAACCGCCAGGCGCGCAGCGCCGGTGGCGACCTGCAGGCCCGTATTCAACAGCGCGCCCTGTGGCTGGCTGAACGCGACGGCATGACGGCTGCATTGCGGCGCTGGAAGCAGGGCGCCCGCCTGGCATTACTGGCGTTGCTGCTGGTCGCGGTCATCAGCGGCGCCGGGCTGGCGTTCGCCGCGCTCGGGGATACACCCGGCTCGATCAACGTGTTCCGGGCACTGGGCAGCTTGCTGGGGCTCAACCTGCTGCTGTTGCTGGGCTGGGCGCTGGGCATGCTACTGAGCCGGCATACCGGCGCCGGCCTGGGCCAATTGTGGCTGTGGCTGAGCAACCGGCTGGCCCGCGATGCGCAAGCCGTGCAACTGGCGCCCGCCTTGCTGGTGATGCTGCAACGCCAGCGCCTGGAGCGCTGGGTGCTGGGTTTGTTAAGCAATGCGCTGTGGCTGGTGGCGCTGTTGAGTGCGTTGATCACTCTGCTGGCAATGCTCGCCACCCGGCGTTACGGGTTTGTCTGGGAAACCACCATTCTGGGCAGCGACACCTTCGTCAGCCTCACTCAGGCGCTGGGCCGCCTGCCAGCCCTGCTCGGCTTCAGCGTACCGGATGCCGAGACCATCCGCGCCAGTGGCAACAGCATCAACGGGCTGGAACAGGCCAGGCAAACCTGGGCGGCCTGGCTGATCGGGGTGTTGCTGATCTACGGCATCCTGCCACGTCTGCTGTTGACCCTGCTGTGCCTGTGGCGCTGGCGGCGCGGTCGTGACGCACTGGCCCTGAACCTCGACGATCCGGCCTGGCAACCGCTGCGCGAGCGACTGATGCCGAGCAGCGAGCGGCTCGGCATCAACGATGCAGCCCCCGAGCGGCTGCATGAGGTGGGCACACCTGGTGCTGCACTCAGTAGCGACGGCGCGGTGCTGGTCGCCCTCGAACTGGACAACCAGCACGACTGGCCGCCCCGGCACGCACCGCACGTACTCGACGCAGGCATTCTCGACAGCCGCGAATCCCGCCATCGCCTGCTGGAGCAACTGACCGGTACGCCACCGGCACGCTTGCTGATTGCCTGTGATCCACGCCGCTCACCGGATCGAGGCAGCCTGGCGCTGCTCGCCGAGCTGGCGCGCAATGCCGGCCAAACCCGCCTGTGGCTGCTGCCGGCACCCGCAGGGCAAAGCCTTGATCCCGAGCGGCTTGGCGACTGGCACGAGGCGCTGAATGCGCTGCAACTGCCTTACACTGAGCAACCCGCCATGACCTGGCTGGAGTCCGGCCATGACTGAAACCACTCATGTATTGAAACTGGCTGTGGTCGGCCACACCAATGTTGGCAAGACCTCGCTGTTACGCACCCTGACTCGCGATGTCAGCTTCGGTGAAGTCTCGCATCGGCCCAGCACCACCCGGCACGTGGAAGGTGCCCGGCTTTCGGTAGACGGCAAGCCGCTGCTGGAGCTGTACGACACGCCCGGCCTGGAAGATGCCATCGACCTGCTCGACTATCTGGAGCGACTGGCCAGCGGCGAACGTCTGGATGGCCCGGCACGTCTGGCGCGTTTTCTCGATGGTAGCGAAGCCCGCCAGCGCTTCGAGCAGGAAGCCAAGGTGTTGCGCCAGTTATTGAGCTGCGATGCCGGCTTGTACGTGATTGATGCCCGCGAACCGGTACTGGCCAAGTACCGTGACGAGTTGGCGGTACTGGCCAGTTGCGGCAAACCCTTGTTGCCGGTGCTCAATTTCGTCAGCAGCGCGCAAGCCCGTGAAGGCGACTGGCGCGAAGCGTTATCGCGATTGGGCCTGCATGCGCTGGTACGCTTCGACAGCGTTGCCCCACCAGAAGACGGTGAGCGGCGCCTGTACGAGAGCCTGGCGTTATTGCTGGAAACCGCGCGACCGCGCCTTGAGCGGCTGATTGACGATATCGAGACGCAGCGCGTTGCCCGCCGTCAAAGTGCCGCATTACTGATTGCCGAGCTGTTGATTGACTGCGCTGCCTGCCGACGCAGTGTCCAGGCCAGTGCCGATCCGGAACGTGAGGCCATCGAAGCCTTGCACCAGGCCATCCGGCAACGCGAACAGCACTGCGTCGAAGCCTTGCTCAAGCTCTATGCGTTTCGTCCGCAGGATGCTTCAGCCGCCGATCTGCCGTTGCTCGACGGCCGCTGGGGGGATGACCTGTTCAACCCGGAAACCCTGCGCCTGCTGGGCGTGCGGGTCGGTGGCGGCGTCGCGGCCGGAGCCGCCGCCGGAGCCGGTGTGGATTTGCTGGTGGGCGGCATCACTCTGGGCGCTGCCGCACTGGCAGGCGCCATTGCCGGGGGCGCGCTGCTGACGGCTCGCAGTTACGGCAATCGCCTGCTCGGCAAACTCAAGGGCCAACGCGAGCTGACCGTGGACGATGCCGTGCTGCGCCTGCTGGCCTTGCGACAACGGCAACTGCTGCAAGCACTCGGCAGCCGGGGTCATGCAGCGATGCAAAGCATCGAACTCAGCGCCCCGCAAGACACGCAATGGCGCGAAGGCAAACTGCCCGCCCCGCTGCGCAAGGCCAGGGCACATCCGCAGTGGTCGATGCTCAATACAGGTGCAAAGCTCAACCAGGCTGAACGCCAGGAGGCGCGGGAAGCGCTGGCGCAGAAACTGCTGGACCTTTAGCCAGCCACCTCCCGTCGCTTGCCTGCATTCACGGATACATCCGCGTCTACCCCAAACGATGGCGGCCCGGTATGATCGCGCGCCCGTGCTTGGCCCTATATATAGAATTCAAAAATGAAACCTCAGTTGATTGCCGCCGCCGAAATCGACCGCCTGGAAACCTGGGCCAAATATTCCAGCCACATGTGCGGAGGCTGTATGTCCAGCTGCTGCACACTCCCTGTGGAAGTAAAGATCAAGGACCTGATCCGCATCGGGGTCGTCGATGCGTTCGAGCAGGGTGAGCCGCCGAAGAACATTGCCAAGCGCTTGCTCAAGGAAGGCATCATCGAGCGTTTCAATCAAAAGTCGGGGATTTTTACCATCCAGCGCATGAGCAACAACGATTGCCTGTACCTGGACCGCAAGAGCCGGCTGTGTACCATCTACGACAAGCGCCCTGACACCTGCCGCAACCATCCGAAGATCGGCCCTCGGCCGGGTTACTGCGCTTACAAGCCCAAAGCCGAGGAGCGCAGTAGTAGCAACGCGCTGAATCAGAACTCGGCGCGGGTACCAATCAAATTCTGAGTTTCTAATGAATCAAAACCCCCGGGCGGTGCCCAGGGGTCTAAGCGTGCAACGAATAGCGCTGGGTGCTAGTTAGCCCAGATGGAACCCTGTAATGCTTCCTGCCTCGTCAACCTGGATGTGGAGGCGATTAGGGTCCATTTCTCTGCTGGTACTTTCATCTGGCCCGACAATACGGCCGATTTGGGTCAGTTCGGAGATGTAACCTTTGAGAGTGCCGGCATATTCGGCACCAATCAGATGATCGATGCGCTTGAGGGCTTCTTCACGGGGAACACGGCCAATAATTTTCATTTTAATGATCCTTCATTTAATAGAGACGCCCTTGATTGGGCCAGCTCGATTCTCCACCTCACCCAGTCGCCTCACGCGGTACATATTCATATTGCCCGCCTTGTAAATCTCTCCGCATGTTTCCAGTTGTGTCTCACACCCTCCAGCGCCTCGTCATGCTCACCACGTTTTTTCAGCCATAAAAAAACAAGCACACCTTCTTGTGCGGAGGGGGGGGGGGTTCCGCCGGGGGCGCCGGACC
>NZ_JANJFL010000009.1:0-65193 GCF_024584215.1 Pseudomonas sp. LJDD11 | reverse complement strand
ATTTGTGTCACACTCCCCCCACCCCCTCGACGTCCCCTCCACGTTTTTTAAGACATAAAAACCCCCCCGGTCTTGCGACGGGGGGCGTTTTCACTCAGCCGAGGCTATGAATCAGGCCTTGGCTTTCTTGGCAGCGCGGGTACGCTCGCCTTCGTCGAGGATCTTCTTGCGCAGACGGATCGACTTCGGAGTCACTTCGCACAGCTCGTCGTCCTGGATGAATTCCAGAGCCTGTTCCAGCGTGTGGCGAACCGGCGGAACCAGGGCGATGACTTCGTCCTTGCCCGAAGCACGCATGTTGTCGAGCTTCTTGCCTTTGGTCGGGTTAACGCCCAGGTCGTTGTCACGGCTGTTCAGACCGATGATCTGACCGTTGTAGATGTCCTGGCCGTGCTCGATGAACAGCTTGCCGCGAGCCTGCAGGGTTTCCAGCGAGTAGGTCAGTGCCTTGCCGGTTTCGACCGAAACCAGTACGCCGTTCAGGCGGCCGGACATCTGGCCTGGCTTCATGGTGTCGTAACGATCGAAGATCGAGGTCAGGATGCCTGCACCGTTGGTCAGGGTCAGGAACTGGTTACGGAAACCGATCAGACCACGCGCCGGGACGTTGTATTCCAGACGCACACGGCCTTTACCATCCGGCACCATGTTGGTCAGGTCGCCCTTACGCAGACCCATCTCTTCCATCACCTTGCCCTGGGATTCTTCAGGGATGTCGATGGTGACGTTTTCGAACGGTTCCTGCTTCACGCCGTCGACTTCACGGATGATAACTTCCGGACGGCCTACGGCCATTTCGAAGCCTTCGCGACGCATGGTTTCGATCAGCACCGACAGGTGCAGCTCACCACGGCCGGAAACCTTGAACTTGTCAGCCGAGTCGCCTTCTTCAACGCGCAGGGCAACGTTGTACAGCAGCTCTTTGTCCAGACGCTCTTTGATGTTACGGCTGGTGACGAACTTGCCTTCTTTACCGCAGAACGGCGAGTCGTTGACCTGGAAGGTCATCGAAACGGTTGGCTCGTCAACGGTCAGCGGCTTCATGGCCTCGACGTTGTTCATGTCGCACAGGGTGTCGGAGATGAACAGCTCTTCGAAGCCGCTGATGCAGACGATGTCGCCAGCGGTGGCTTCTTCGACGTCTACACGGTGCAGACCGTGGTGCCCCATCAGCTTGAGGATACGACCGTTACGCTTCTTGCCTTCGGTGTCGATAGCGACAACCGGGGTGTTTGGCTTGACGCGGCCACGGGCGATACGACCCACACCGATGATGCCCAGGAAGCTGTTGTAGTCCAGCGCCGAGATTTGCATCTGGAACGGACCGTCAACGTCAACGCTTGGCGCCGGGACGTGGTCGACGATGGCCTGATACAGCGCGGTCATGTCTTCGCCCATGGCAGTGTGGTCCAGACCGGCGATGCCGTTCAGGGCCGAGGCGTAGACGACCTGGAAGTCCAGCTGGTCTTCGGTGGCGCCCAGGTTGTCGAACAGGTCGAAGATCTGGTCCAGAACCCAGTCAGGACGCGCGCCCGGACGGTCAACCTTGTTGATCACCACGATTGGCTTCAGACCGGCTTCGAATGCCTTCTTGGTCACGAAGCGGGTTTGCGGCATAGGGCCGTCCTGGGCGTCGACCAGCAGCAGTACCGAGTCAACCATCGACATCACGCGCTCTACTTCGCCACCGAAGTCGGCGTGGCCCGGGGTGTCGACGATGTTGATGCGGTAGTCGTTCCAGCGAATGGCGGTGTTCTTCGCCAGGATGGTAATGCCGCGCTCTTTTTCCTGGTCGTTGGAGTCCATCACGCGCTCGTCGTTGAGCTCATTGCGCTCCAGAGTGCCGGACTGACGCAGCAGTTTGTCTACCAGGGTGGTTTTACCGTGGTCAACGTGCGCGATGATGGCGATGTTACGTAGATTTTCGATCACTTGTGTATCTCGATCAGAGGATTCGGTTTGCTGCCACTGGAGCAGCGATTAGCGTTTGAAGCGTTAGACGTCGGCCGAGGCCATAAAGGCGTCGGGGGGCCGGTGACGCAAGCCACAGGCAAACAGCCCCGGGCGTTTAGCTCGGTCGATATACGCGCACATTGGCATGCCCCTCACTGAGCAGGTGATGAGCATGCAGGCGGCTCATGACGCCTTTGTCGCAATACAGCAGGTACTGGCGGGTGTAATCCAGTTCCTTGAAGCGGCTGTTCAATGCATAGAACGGCACGGCTTGTACTTCCACGCCAGGCACTTCCAGCGGCTGGTCTTCCTGGGCATCCGGATGACGGATGTCGATGATGACCTGGCCGGCCAGGGCCTGGCTGACTTCTTCTACCTCGACATCCTGGCCCAGGTCATCGATCACCTGATCGATGGTCACCAGCCGGGCGCGCTCAAGCGCGCGATCGAGGGCTGCCATGTCGAAACGGGTTTCTTCGTGTTCGACGCGATAACGCTTGGCATTGGTTTTCGGGTTGACCGAAATCACCCCGCAATATTCAGGCATGTGCCGGGCGAACTCGGCGGTGCCGATTTTGGTCGCCAGGTTGACGATGTCCTGTTTGTCGGTCGCCACCAGCGGGCGCAACACCAGCTTGTCGGTGGCCGAGTCGATGATCGACAGGTTCGGCAAGGTCTGGCTCGACACCTGGGAAATCGCCTCGCCGGTCACCAGCACGTCGATGTCCAGGCGGTCAGCCATGGCCGATGCTGCGCGTAACATCATACGCTTCAACACTACACCCATATGACCGTCGTCGACTTTCTGCAGGATTTCGCCCAGCACTTCCTCGAACGGTACGCTGATGAACAGCACGCGTTGCGAGCTGCCGAATTTCTTCCAGATGTAGTGCGCAACTTCCATCACGCCCAGTTCGTGGGCACGCCCGCCCAGGTTGAAGAAGCAGAAATGGGTGACCAGGCCGCGGCGCATCATCTGATAGGCGGCCACGGTAGAGTCGAAACCACCGGACATCAACACCAGGGTCTGCTCCAGTGCGCCCAGCGGATAACCGCCAAGGCCCTGGTGCTGGCTGTGGATGACGAACAACCGTTCGTCGCGAATCTCCATGCGCACCAGCAGTTCGGGGTTTTTCAGGTCGATGCCGGCGGCGCCACATTGCTGGCGCAACTGGCTGCCGACATAACGTTCGACGTCCATCGAGCTGAATGCATGCTTGCCGGCGCGCTTGCAACGCACCGCAAAGACCTTGCCCGGCAACAGATCGGCGTAGTGCTCTCTGCACTTGGCGACAATGTCGTCCATATCGCCCAGCGGGTATTCAGCCACCTGCAGGAAATTGGCGATACCTGGCATGCAGCACAGCCGCTCAGTGATGCCCTGAAGGATCTTCGGATCGGTCAGCCGGGTCTCGACCTCAAGGTTGTCCCATACACCACCCACGACGATATTTTCGTCCAGCTCGCGCAGCACGGTACGGATGTTCTTGCCCAGCTGGCGAATGAACTTCTTGCGCACCGGTGGGCTTTTGATGGTGATTTCTGGGAAAACTTTGACGATGAGCTTCATGAAAACGCTACGTAAGGATCCGGCTGAAAAAAGAGGGGCGCGGATTATAGCGGAAATTGCTCAAGGTTTAACCAACTATCGTACACCCGAATGTCGACGCACCAAAAAGGATCACAATCGATCAGTTCGGCAACATAACAGTGCATGAAATGTACAAAAAAACGACATTGACCTCAGCAACATGCGCAGAATCGGGCATCGCGCCCAACTCGGGGCACTGGCATGCAATTTGCTCCCTTGTGAGGCAGGTTGCCTTGGCAGAGTATTCTGCGCCGGCACTACCCAAATTCAGGGGCCAAACAATAGCAACGGTCCCAACCCACCCGGAGGACACCATGTCGAAGTCGGTTCAACTCATCAAAGATCATGACGTTAAATGGATTGATCTGCGCTTCACTGACACCAAAGGCAAGCAGCAACACGTCACCATGCCGGCACGCGACGCGCTGGACGAAGAGTTCTTCGAAGTCGGCAAGATGTTCGACGGTTCCTCCATCGAAGGCTGGAAAGGTATCGAAGCCTCCGACATGATCCTGCTGCCGGACGACGACTCCGCCGTGCTGGACCCGTTCACCGAAGAGCCTACCCTGATCCTGGTCTGCGACATCATCGAGCCGTCGACCATGCAAGGCTACGACCGCGACCCGCGCGCCATCGCGCACCGCGCCGAGGAATACCTGAAGTCCACCGGTATCGGTGACACCGTGTTCGTCGGTCCAGAGCCTGAGTTCTTCATCTTTGACTCGGTCAAATACAAGTCCGACATCTCCGGCTCGATGTTCAAGATCTTCTCCGAGCAAGGCTCGTGGATGACCGACCAGGACGTCGAAGGCGGCAACAAAGGCCACCGTCCAGGCATCAAAGGCGGCTACTTCCCGGTTCCACCGGTCGACCACGACCACGAAATCCGTACTGCCATGTGCAACGCACTGGAAGAAATGGGTCAGGTCGTTGAAGTTCACCACCACGAAGTGGCAACTGCCGGCCAGAACGAAATCGGCGTGAAGTTCAACACCCTGGTCAAGAAGGCTGACGAAGTTCAGACCCTGAAGTACGTTGTGCACAACGTTGCCGACGCCTACGGCCGCACCGCGACCTTCATGCCGAAGCCGCTGTACGGCGACAACGGCTCGGGCATGCACGTCCACATGTCCATCGCCAAAGACGGCAAGAACACCTTCGCCGGCGAAGGCTATGCCGGTCTGTCCGACACCGCTCTGTACTTCATCGGCGGTATCATCAAGCACGGTAAGGCCCTGAACGGCTTCACCAACCCGTCGACCAACTCCTACAAGCGTCTGGTCCCAGGCTTTGAAGCGCCGGTAATGCTGGCCTACTCGGCGCGTAACCGTTCGGCTTCGATCCGTATTCCTTACGTTTCCAGCCCACGCGCACGTCGTATCGAAGCCCGCTTCCCGGATCCGGCTGCCAACCCGTACCTGGCCTTCGCTGCCCTGCTGATGGCCGGTCTGGACGGTATCCAGAACAAGATCCACCCAGGCGATGCAGCCGACAAGAACCTGTACGACCTGCCACCAGAAGAAGCCAAGGAAATCCCGCAAGTGTGCGGCAGCCTGAAAGAGGCCCTGGAAGAACTGGACAAAGGCCGTGCGTTCCTGACCAAAGGCGGCGTGTTCTCCGACGACTTCATTGATGCCTACATCGAGCTGAAATCGGCTGAAGAAGTCAAAGTCCGTACCTTCGTACACCCTCTGGAATACGAGCTGTACTACAGCTGCTGATTCCTTGTACGCCGGCCTCGCCGGCGTATCGAGAGGCCACCTTCGGGTGGCCTTTTTTGTTTATGCAGGCCTCGGCCATGCTTGCAAGACTAATGCTGGCCAGCCACGCACATCGCACGAATCTGCATTATGCTGAGCCCTCATCGCTCCCGTTGCTGTCGAGAATGCCATGCGTCACAGTCTTGTCTGCCTGCTGTTGTTGGTCTGCCTGCCCGCCATGGCACAGATCTACAAGTACACCGACGCCAATGGCAATACGGCCTACAGCAATCAGCCGCCTGACGGTGCACGCGCCGAGCCGGTCGAGCTCAAGCCGCTCAACAGTATCGAGCCGCGCCCCGCTGCTGCGCCAGCCAGCCCTGCGCCAGCCACTCAGTCAGCGCCGGCCCCTGTGGCCTACGAGCAACTGGAACTGACCGACCTGCCCAACGATGCCGCGCTGCGTGCCAATGACGGCACTTTTTCCATCGGCGTGCGAATCAAGCCCAGGCTGCAGCCGGACCATCGCTTGCAACTGCTGGTCGATGGCAAACCGTACGGTCAACCCACCAACGTACCGCGCCTGCAGGTCGTCAATATTGATCGCGGCGAGCACAGCTTCGCCGTGCTGGTGCACGACGCCAGGCGCATCATCCAGCAGAGCCCCACCGTGACCCTGACCGTATTGCGCGCCGCTGCGGGCAGGCCCTGAGATGGGCGCGTTGCGCATCCTGTGGTGCGCTGTTCTGTGCGGGCTGGCAACGCTTGCCCAGGCGCAGATCTATACCTATGTCGATGCCGAAGGCAATCGGGTGTTCACCGATCAGCCGCACAAGAACGCCAAGCGGGTCGATATCACCCCCACCAACAATATGAGCAGCACACCCCGTACCCGCGACGTCAAAGCCAGCCCTGTCCAGCCCAAGCCCAAGGCGATGTTCCGCTACCAGTTGCTGCGCATCCTCGCCCCAGAACCCGACGCAGCGCTGCGCAGCATGGAAGGCAACCTGATCGTTACGGTGACCAACGAGCCGGCGCTGCAAGAGGGGCATCGCTACGTGCTGCTGCTCGACAACCAGCCCGTCGCAGCGCCAGGGCGCAGCCCGGTGTTTGCCTTGAGCAATATCGATCGCGGCACTCATCAGCTGTCCGTGGAAATCTATGACGAATTGGGCCGGCTCGTGGAAAAGACCGCCAACCAGCCTTTTCATGTACAGCGCATTTCGCTGAACCAGAAACGCCTGGCCAAGCCCTGCCAGAGCGCCGATTACGGTGTACGCCCGGAATGCCCCCTCAAAGACAAGCCTCAGCAAAAATCCAGTTGGATTCCTTTCCTTTAAAACCTCCCGTCACGCACTAAACTGGTGCAAGAAAGACTTGCATCAGCACCCAAAAGCCCCGATTCGGGTCAACTTTGCGTCTGACATGTCGCTGCCCGACAACCAAAGCACAATAAATGCCCGGTTTTAAGGGGGCTGACGCTTCTTTTCGGAGCCTTGGTTTGGTTCTTGCAACCTTAGCCGGCATAGCACACGGTCAGCCGTGTCCCATCGTCGGGCACGCACTGGCCAATTATCCCGGCGCCATGGCCCGCGAATGCAAAGTGGCAAAAGAGGTCATCAGGATTCATGACTATCAGCGACGCGCTGCACCGATTGTTACTGGACAATCTGACCACTGCGACCATCCTGCTCAACGCCGAACTGCGCCTTGAGTACATGAACCCCGCCGCAGAAATGCTGTTGGCGATCAGCGGCCAGCGCAACCATGGGCAGTTCATCAGCGAGCTGTTCACCGAATCGGCCGAGGCCCTGAGCTCGCTGCGCCAGGCGGTGGAACAGGCGCACCCGTTCACCAAACGCGAAGCCATGCTCACCGCACTGACCGGCCAGACCCTGACCGTCGACTATGCCGTGACGCCGATCCTCAACAACGGCCAGACCCTGCTGCTGCTGGAGGTTCACCCTCGCGACCGGCTACTGCGCATCACCAAGGAAGAAGCCCAGTTGTCCAAGCAGGAAACCACCAAAATGCTGGTGCGCGGCCTGGCTCACGAGATCAAGAATCCGTTGGGCGGCATCCGCGGTGCGGCGCAGTTGCTGGCCCGCGAACTGCCTGAAGAAAGCCTCAAGGACTACACCAACGTCATCATCGAAGAGGCCGACCGGCTGCGTAATCTGGTCGACCGCATGCTCGGTTCCAACAAGTTGCCGGCGCTGGCCTCGACCAATATCCATGAAGTGCTGGAGCGTGTCTGCAGCCTGGTCGAAGCCGAAAGTCAGGGGCGCATCACTTTGGTGCGTGACTATGACCCGAGCATTCCCGATGTACTGATCGACCGCGAGCAGATGATCCAGGCAGTGCTCAATATCGTGCGTAACGCCATGCAGGCAATTGGCAGCCAAAACGAGCTGCGCCTTGGGCGTATCACCTTGCGCAGCCGGACCATCCGCCAGTTCACCATCGGCCATGTACGTCACCGCCTGGTGAGCAAGGTCGAGATCACCGACAACGGTCCGGGCATTCCGGCCGAACTCCAGGAAACCATTTTCTATCCAATGGTCAGCGGCCGCCCCGACGGTACCGGGCTGGGCCTGGCCATTACCCAGACCATCATTAGCCAGCACCAGGGCCTGATCGAGTGTGAAAGCCATCCCGGCCATACCACCTTCTCGATCTTTCTGCCGCTGGAACAAGGAGCCGCCTCGTGAGCCGTAGCGAAACTGTCTGGATCGTAGATGACGATCGTTCCATCCGCTGGGTACTGGAAAAGGCCCTGCAACAGGAAGGCATGACCACGCAGAGCTTCGACAGCGCCGATGGCGTGATCAGCCGCCTGGCCCGCCAGCAGCCGGATGTGATCATTTCCGATATCCGCATGCCCGGTACCAGTGGCCTGGACCTGTTGGCGCGGATTCGTGAACAGAACCCGCGCCTGCCGGTCATCATCATGACCGCGCATTCGGACCTCGACAGCGCCGTGGCGTCCTATCAGGGCGGCGCGTTCGAATACCTGCCCAAGCCGTTCGATGTCGATGAAGCCGTATCACTGGTCAAGCGTGCCAACCAGCACGCCCAGGAACAGCAAGGCCTGGAAGCTCCGCCGGTCATGGCCCGCACCCCGGAAATCATCGGCGAAGCGCCGGCGATGCAAGAGGTGTTTCGCGCCATCGGTCGTCTGAGCCACTCCAATATCACCGTGTTGATCAACGGTGAGTCCGGTACCGGTAAAGAGCTGGTCGCGCATGCCCTGCATCGTCACAGCCCACGTGCCGTCGCGCCGTTCATTGCGCTGAACATGGCGGCGATCCCCAAGGACTTGATGGAATCGGAGCTGTTCGGCCATGAAAAAGGCGCGTTTACCGGCGCCGCCAACCTGCGCCGCGGACGCTTCGAACAGGCCGACGGCGGCACCCTGTTTCTCGACGAGATCGGTGACATGCCGGCCGACACCCAGACCCGCCTGTTGCGCGTGCTGGCCGACGGCGAGTTCTACCGGGTCGGCGGCCATACGCCGGTCAAGGTCGATGTGCGCATCATCGCCGCGACCCACCAGAACCTTGAAGGCCTGGTGCATGCCGGCAAGTTCCGCGAAGACTTGTTCCACCGCCTGAACGTGATCCGCATTCATATTCCACGCCTGTCGGACCGTCGCGAAGACATCCCGACCCTGGCCCGCCATTTCCTCAGCCGCGCCGCCCAGGAACTGGCCGTCGAGCCCAAGCTGCTCAAGGCCGAGACCGAGGAATACCTCAAGCATCTGCCGTGGCAGGGTAACGTGCGGCAACTGGAGAATACCTGCCGCTGGATCACCGTCATGGCGTCTGGCCGTGAGGTGCACATCAGCGACCTGCCGCCTGAACTGCTTAGCGTGCCGCAGGATGCAGGCCCGATCACCAACTGGGAACAGGCGCTGCGCCAGTGGGCCGATCAGGCGTTGTCACGTGGCCAGTCGAGCCTGCTCGACAGCGCGGTGCCATCCTTTGAACGGATCATGATCGAAACCGCCCTCAAGCACACCGCCGGTCGTCGTCGTGATGCCGCCGTGCTGCTCGGTTGGGGTCGCAATACCCTGACGCGCAAGATCAAGGAACTGGGCATGAAGGTTGATGGCGGCGACGAAGACGAGGCCGAAGACAACTGACGAAAGGGCAGGCCCGCCCGCCAAGGGCTGCACGGCCTGCTGTCATTTCTATCAGTTTACGACCCTGCCGTTCGCTGATTAGCTCCGGAAAACGGCCTTGCATGGCAAGGCCAGAAGGAGCTTATCGCGATGGACCCACGCCCTCTTACTGGCAACCGCCCGCCGCTGTGCGGCCTGCCGTCACGGTCATCCATTGGCTGCCCTAACCGCATCGTCGACTATCAGCTCGCTGAAATGGCGGTGCTGCTGCGCAGCGGCGAACTGACTGCCGAACAGTTGACCATTGCCAGCCTGGCACGCCTTTACCGGTTCGAAGAATCGCTCAAAGGCTATGGCGACAACAGCCTTTCGGTGCATATCGATGCGCAGCAGGCGCTGACCCGCGCGCGCCTGGCCGATCAATGGCTGAGCAACGCCGATGACCCTCGCGGCCCTGCGCCGCTGCTGTGCGGCATCGTGCTGGGCATCAGCGAGTCACTGGTGGCCGTGGCGCGTAATGGCCGGCCCTGGAAACTTGAAGACTCGCCGCTGGTTGCCCGGCTGTATGACCAGGGCGCGATTTTACTCGGCCCGCTGCGCGGCTCGATATGCCCCGGTGGCACGCAGAGCGGGTTGAGCGCCATCGCCCCGGTCGCCAGGCTGTGCGCTGCGGCGCTGGCGCAAACCGCCGATGACGCCTTCATGATGCCCAGTGCCGCTCATGCGGCCAGCGGCATCAAACCGTCGCTGGGCCTGGCCATGGGCTGGGACGTGCCCGGCACTGTCGCACGCAGCGTGCGCGATGCAGCGCTGGTGCTGGCAGCGCTCAGTGAAGCCGGTGCAGCGCAAACCGCGCCCGTGCGATGGCCGGTGACAGCCCGGTCAGGCTACAGACCGCTGCTCAGTACCCGCATTGGCGTAACGCCGCCGAGGGCAGCGGACGCGCCGCAAAGCTGGCAGGTCCTGGAGCGGTTTCGCGAGCAACTGGCGCGCCTGGGAGCGCGATTGATCGAACTTCCCGATGCACCGCCATGCCCGCCGCGAGGCTGGGAAAGCAACCTGCGCGATCAACGCCTGGACTTCATGCTGGTGATGTCCTCAGCATCGTCCGGGCCTGACAGGCTACCCCATGTGCCGGGCTGGCCGATGGTCACTTTCCCCATCGGCCAGAGCAGCAGCGGTGCCAGCATCAATGCAGCGTTCTGCGGCCCGCACCTGTCGGACGCCAGGCTTATCCAGGCGGCCCTGGACTTTCAGGCGTGCTATCCGCACTACCATGACAGCGCCCCGCCGCTGCGGATCGGCTCACTGAGGCTCGCCAACGTTACTGCGCCAAAGAAGGCCTGGCCCACAAATTGATACCGCCCTCCACGGCAAAGCGATCAATCTCGGCCAGCTCCTCGGCACTGAACGCCAGGTTGTTCAAGGCGGCAACGTTTTCGACGATCTGCTCGGGTCGGCTGGCGCCGATCAACGCCGAGGTTACCCGTGGGTCACGCAGGGTCCAGGCCAGCGCCATCTGTGCCAGGCTCTGGCCACGCTGCCGGGCGATCGCGTTGAGTTTGCGTACATGCTCAAGGTTCTGCTCCGACAGATGCTCAGCCTTCAATGAACCACCGCCGGGACGATTGACCCGGGCATCTTGCGGCACGCCATTGAGGTACTTGTCCGACAGCAGGCCCTGGGCCAGCGCAGTAAAGACAATCACGCCCGCGCCCAGCTCATCGGTGGCATCAAGCAGGTCTTTCTCCACCCAGCGATTGAGCAGGTTATAAGCCGGCTGATGAATCAGCAGCGGCACATTCCACTGTTTGAGCAGCGCGGCGATTTCCCGGGTTTTACTGCCCGAGTAAGACGAGATGCCGATGTACAGCGCCTTGCCTTGCTGCACGGCGGTGGCCAGTGCGCCAGCGGTTTCTTCCAGCGGCGTGTCGGGGTCGAAGCGGTGCGAATAGAAGATGTCGACATAATCGACACCCAGCCGTTGCAGGCTTTGATCGAGGCTGGCCAGCACGTACTTGCGCGACCCGCCGCCCTGACCATAAGGACCTGGCCACATGTCCCAACCGGCCTTGGTGGAGATGATCAGCTCGTCGCGATAAGCCTTGAAGTCTTCACGCAGCAAACGGCCGAAATTGACCTCGGCGCTGCCATAGGGCGGGCCGTAATTATTGGCCAGGTCGAAGTGGGTAATGCCCAGGTCGAAGGCAGTGCGTAGCATGGCGCGCTGGGTATCGATCGGCGTGGCGTCACCGAAGTTGTGCCACAGCCCCAGCGACAGCGCCGGCAGCAACAAGCCACTGCGCCCGGTGCGACGATAGAGCATGTCGTTGTAGCGGTTTTCGGCAGCGATATAGGTCATGCGGATTTCCTTGAATAATTCGGTGTTTTCGTCGCCGTAAGCCCGGCCGGGCGGTGGCCCGCTTTAGCCGGGAAGCCTTCGCTGCTAAAGCAGCTCCTACGGGATCAATGGCTGTGCCAGACCGCCTTGCTGACATCGATTTTCCTGGGCAGCAGACGGTTATCGTAGAACAGGTCCGCAGTCACCTGCTGCGCCTTGATGATCTCAGGGGTAATCGGCAGGCTCGGCGAGACCGGACGGTGGTCGATGTACAGAGCGATCACCTCGGCCGGCAGGCCCATGCTGCGGGTCAGGATCTCGATGCTCTGCTCGCGCTGGCTGCGGGTCAGGTCATCGGCAGCCGTCAGCTCATCCAGCACCTGCTGGACAAACGCCGGATGTTCCTGAGCAAACCCACGTCGGGCAGTGTAGACCGGACCGGACAAGCCCAGCCCCGTACCATCGGCCAATAGCCGGCTATGCCCTTCAACCAGCGCGATGGAATAGTACGGGTCCCAGATCGCCCAGGCATCGACGCTGCCATTTTCAAAGGCCGCCCGGGCATCAGCCGGGCTCAGATAGATCGGCTGGATATCCTTGAACGTCAACCCGACCTTGAGCAAGGCGCGCAGCACCAGATTGTTGGCGCTGGAGCCTTTCTGCAAGGCGACCTTGCGGCCCTTGAGGTCCTCGATCTTCTGCAAGGGGCTGTCCTTGCGAACCAGAATCACCTCGGCTTGGGGCTTGGCCGGCTCGGCGCCGACATACACCAGATCAGCCCCGGCAACCTGGGCGAAGATCGGCGGAATATCACCCGTGGAGGCGATGTCCAGACTGCCGACGTTCAACGCTTCAAGCATCTGCGGCCCGGCCGGAAACTCGACCCACTTGACCTGCGTCTTGGCAAAGCGCTTCTCCAGCAGTTGATGCTCTTTGGCCAGGACCAGCGGAATCGAGCCTTTCTGAAAGCCGATCCGCAACGTCTCCGGGTCAGCGGCAACGGCCATATTGATCAAGCCGCAAAAGGCCAGAGCGGCGCTGAGCAATGCCAGTGGTTTCATCGGTAATAGACCTCATTCAAATCGGTTGGCGGGCCGTTGCAGCCCCAGATTTTCGCGCAGGGTGGTGCCTTCATATTCGATGCGGAACAGGCCACGGCGTTGCAGCTCCGGCACCAGCAGCCGGGCAACATCTTCCAGCCCGCCGGGCAGATGCGGCACCAGCACGTTGAAGCCATCGGCCGCACCGTTTTCAAACCAGTTCTGCAGCTCATCGGCAATCTGTTCAGGTGTGCCGATCAGGCTGTAATGCCCACGACCACCGGCAATCCGTCGCCCCAGTTGCGCCAGGTTCAGGTTTTCCCGGGCAGCCAGCTCAGTCAGCAATTGCTGGCGGCTGCGCTGACCGCTGTCGGTCAGCGGCAGTTCCGGCAGTGGCCCGTCCAGTGGATAACCGGACAGATCGAAATTACCCAGCATGCGGCCCAATAACGCCACGCCCACCTGCGGCTCGACCAGTTCCTGAAACGACTCGAACTTTGCCTTGGCGGCTTGCTCAGTCTCGGCCACTACAATCAGCACACCGGGCATGATCTTCAGCGAATCCTGACTGCGCCCATACGCTGCCAGCCGCCCCTTGAGGTCGGCATAGAAGGCTTGAGCACTGGCCAGCGAAGTTTGCGCGGTGAACACCACTTCAGCGGTGCGCGCCGCCAGGTCACGGCCCACTTCCGAAGAGCCGGCCTGTACCACCACCGGCTGGCCCTGTGGTGAACGCGCCACGTTCAGCGGCCCCTTGACCCGAAAGTGCTCGCCCTGGTGATTCAGCACATGCAGCCTGGCCGGGTCGTAATACTCGCCGCTGGCCTTGTCACGAGTAAAAGCATCATCGCCCCAACTGTCCCACAAGCCGGTCACCACCTGGTGAAACTCCTGTGCCCGGCTGTAGCGGTCGGCGTGACCGACATGCTCATCCAGACCGAAGTTCTGCGCTTCGGCCGCCGCGTCGGAGGTCACCAGATTCCAGCCGGCACGCCCGCCGGACAGGTGATCGAGCGAGGCAAACTTGCGCGCCACGTGGTACGGCTCGTTATAGGTGGTGGTCGCCGTGGCGATCAGGCCGATATGCTCGGTCACCGCGCTGAGCGCCGACAACAGGGTCAGCGGCTCGAAGTGATCCGAGCGTGCCATGCGGCTGGCGATATCGCCGGTCGCTGCTGCCACGCTGTCGGCCACGAACAGCGCATCGAAACGCGCCGCCTCGGCCACCTGGGCCAGATGCCGGTAGTGCTTGAAGTCCAGCCCCGCGTTGGCGGGGACATCCGGGTGACGCCAGGCCGCGACGTGGTGCCCGGTAGCCATCAGGAATGCGCCCAGTTTCAGTTGGCGGGCAGGCTTGTTCATCTATACGACTCCTTGGTGTTGAGGGTTGTCGCACGCAGTAGGGTTGTAGAGGTAAACACAGGCTGCGAACACAAGGCCCGTAGGAGCGGCTTCAGCCGCGAAGCTTTAGCCTCGAGTCTTCACCGCTAAAGCGGCTCCTACAGAAAACCGTGCAGCACTGTCAGAAGTCTTTACGCAGTTGCACGCCAAAGTAGCGCTCATCGTCACGCGGAACGGCGCGGTAGATGTAGTTGCCGCCGGTGGCCAGCATCGGCGAATACGACTTGTCGGCCAGGTTTTTGCCCAGCAGCGCTACGCGCCAGCCAGCGTTGTAGTCGGCCAGGGCCACGCTGGCGTTCCAGATGCCGTAGGCGCCCTGCTTGGTGTCGATGTTCTGGCTGATGTCGTACTGCACTTCGCTCTGCCAGGCGTAATCGGTGCTCAGCTCGATATCCAGGCCGTTGTCCAGCGGGATGCTGTAGTCGGCACGGACATAGCTTTTCCAGTCCGGGCTGTACGGCAGGGTCTTGCCATCGACATTGCACGAGGCGGCGGCGCCGGCCGGGCAGGCAAAGGTGTCGATGCGCGCCTTGGTGTAGGCCAGGGCACCGGAGAGTTTGAACTGCGAGGTCACCTGCAGCGCATAGTCGAGTTCGACGCCCTCAGTCTTCACGCTACCGGCGTTGATCAGCCGGGTCACCACCTGGCCGGCGACGCTGTCGAAGAAGTTCGCCTGATAGTTGTCGTAGTCGCTGTGGAACACCGCCAGGTTGGTGGTCAGGCGGTTATTCCAGGCGCTGGCCTTGATGCCCACTTCCCAAGTGTTGGAGGTCTCCGGCTTGAGCGCGTCAGTGTCACGTGGCTGCATGTTGAAGAACACGTTGTACGCCGGGCCTTTGTAGCCACGCGAGTAGGTCACGTAGCTGGTCACCGTATCGCTCAGGTCGTACTGCAGGCCCAGGCGGCCAGATTTGCCGTCTTCGTCCACGCTACCCGAACTGCTGGTGGCCGGCTGGATACCGCTGACCGTGACCGCCGAGGTCGAAACCCGCCGGTGATCGTATTCGAGCTTGTCGTGGGTCCAGCGCAGACCGGCAATGGCGCGCAGATCCGGGGTCAGATTGAAGGTGCTTTCACCGAACACCGAATAACTCTGGTTGGTAGTGCTGTAGTCGGCGATACCACGGTCGCGGCTGTTCGGGGTGATCAGTGTGCGCTGGTAGGTTTCGTCACTCTTGCCGTACATGTAGAACAGACCGCCGACGTATTCGACGAACTCGCCTTTGGGCGAAGCAAGACGCAGCTCCTGAGAGTACTGGTTGTAGTCGAGCTGACCTTTGTCTTCAGTGCCGGCAAAGGCGCTGGTGATCGCCCCGAGGCGGTCGCCGTCCTGGTACTGGGTGTTATCCCAGCCGCGCCAGGCGGTGATCGATGTCAGGGTGAAGTCGCCCAGTTGCCAGTCCAGCTGGCCAGACAAACCCTTGTTCACATCATCGACATGGCTGCGGTAATCGCTGAGCACATCACGGTTGTCGCTGTCGGCACGTACCGGCGCCAGCGCCGCGCCAAACGCCGGGGTCAGCGCTTTGCTGACCACCCCGTTGGGCGCGTCGTCATGGGCCTGCTGGTAATCACCGATCAGGGTGAACGTGATGTCGTCGTTAGGGGTGAACTCCAGCTTGCCGCGAATGCCTTTACGGTTGTAGCCGTTGACTTCCTGGCCGTTGAGTTTGTTATCCACATTGCCGTCATAGCTGCCGAACAGGGTGGTCAGCGAGCCTTTGAGGGTGTCGGGAATCAGGCTGCCGCCAATCCCGAAGCGGGTCCGGCTTTCATTGCCGGTGTACCACGACTGGTCGATGTAGCCATGGGTCTCGGCGCTCGGCGCCTTGCTCACCACGTTCAGTACACCGGCCGAAGCGTTCTTGCCAAACAGCGTACCCTGCGGGCCGCGCAGCACTTCGATGCGCTCCAGGTCGAGCAGGTCCAGGGTCGCCTGACCCGGACGGCCAAGCACCACACCGTCGATCACGGTGGCCACGGTCGGCTCGACACCCGGCGAGGTGGAGATGGTGCCCACGCCACGAATGAACAACGAGGTGTCCTTGTTCGAAGCACCGGTCCGGAAATTCAGGGTCGGCACCTGTTGCACCAGGCTGGCCACACCATTGCGGTTATCGCGCTCCAGTTGCTCGCCCTCGACCACCGAGACCGCCACCGGGACTTTCTGCAGCGACTCTTCACGGCGCGTGGCGGTGACCGTCACGGCGTTGAGCACCGGTGCATCGCTGGCATTCTGGCCAGTCTCGGCCAGGGCCGCACCGGGCGCCAGTGGCAGGCTCGCCAGGCCCAGCAGCAACCAGGCGCAACGGCCTGCACGTCGGCTATTCGGCTGAGCGCCAGCATGATGAATGGCCTGCGCCAGAAGAGTGTGTTGCGTACCGCCCCCAAGTGTTGTCTGCATCTGTGTGCCTGCTTTAAATGTGCCGAACCTCGCCAATGCCCCACGCATCGACCGCTGATTGTCTGCTAACTTGATTCGGCATTCGCGGCAGCGAGTAGCAGACAAACCATGACGTTAGCGCTAACATCGCAAGTATCAGAAATTGGCACATAGAGCGTCCAATACTGAAAAATTACTTTTATATATCGTTAAGTTTTATAAGCCTTCGAGCATGACGGAAAAATCCAGCGCAACACGCAAGCGCCGTAACGCCGGTCGGGTGACCCTGAGTACGGTGGCCAAACAGGTCGGGGTTTCAGCGATTACCATCTCGCGCTACTTCAACCAGCCCGAGCAAGTCTCGCCAGACCTGCGCGAGCGCATCGCCGCCGTGGTCAACGAGCTGGGCTATGTACCCAATCTGGTCGCCGGCGGCCTGGCCTCGGCGCGCAGTAAAGTGGTCGCGATGGTTATCCCCAATATCTCCGGGCCGATCTTTGCCAATACCATTCAGGGTTTCAGCGACACCCTGAGCCAGCACGGTTTTCAACTGCTGTTGGCGTCCAGTTACTTCTCTGCCGAGCAGGAAGAAAGCGCCGTGCGCGCGTTTCTCGGCTGGTCACCGGCAGCATTGGTATTGACCAGTCATTTCCATACCCCGGCCACCGAGAAGATGATCGAGCAGGCCGACATGCCGGTGATCGAGACCTGGGACTACCGCCCGGAGCGCGGCCCGATGCAGATCGGATTTTCCCATTACCAAGTGGGCGTCAGCGCTACCCGCCATCTGCACGCCAAGGGCTACCGGCGCATCGCCTTCGTGCTCAACAGCATGGCCGGCGACTTCAGCGCACTGGAGCGCCGCGACGGTTACGCCGCAACGTTACAGGCCCTGGGCCTGGAGCCCTGGGTGTTCACCCCGCAAGCGGGGCTGACCCCGTTCGAAGCCGGCAAACAGGCCATGCACGCTCTGATGAACAGCCCCACCCGCCCTGATGCGATCGTGTTTGCCAACGACAACCTGGCCGCCGGCGGGCTGCTGGCCGGGCAACGGGCCGGCCTGAGAATTCCACAAGACTGCGCGGTGATGGGCTTTGGCGACTATGCGTTCGCCGAGATGCTGCTGCCCAGCCTGAGCACCATCAAGCCCCCGGCGCTGGAGATCGGCGTACTGGCCGCGCAACGGGTTTTACAAAGCCTGGGGGTGTTGCCGGTGAGCGGGGATATCCAGCGGTTGAACCTGCTCGATTGCCAACTGATAGAACGAGAGAGCACTTAAACCGCCTAAGATGGGTTGATGTTTCTTAGTTTGCCAAAGGAGACCTGCCCCATGACCCGCTCTCGAAAAGTCGCGATCATCACCGGTGCATCACGCGGCATCGGCGCCGAAATTGCCCGGCGCCTGGCGGCCGATGGCTTTGCCGTGGTGATCAACTACGCCAGCAGCGCCGATGAAGCCGATACCCTGGTGGAACAACTGATCGGCGAAGGCCGTGACGCCATCGCGATCAAGGCCGATGTGTCCAGCGTCAGCGATGTGCGGCGGTTGTTCGACGCCACTGAACACCATTTGGGCAAGGTCGATGTGCTGATCAACAATGCCGGTATCCTCAAGACGATGGCGCTGGCCGAAACCAGTGACGAACTGTTTGAACAGACCTTCGCCATCAATACCCGTGGCGTGTTCAACACCCTGCGTGAAGCCAGCAAGCGCCTGAACGACGGTGGACGGATCATCAATTTTTCGACCACCGCCCTGGCCCTGAACCTGCCGGGTTACGCCATCTACAACGCCAGCAAGGCTGCCGTGGAAGCCATGACGCCAGTGTTTGCCAAGGAGCTGCGCGGACGCAACATTACGGTCAACAGCGTCGCTCCCGGCCCGGTGGCTACCGAGCTGTTTCTGGCCGGCAAGACAGAGGAACAGATTCAGCATTTCGCCAGCCTGCCGCCGCTGCAACGGCTCGGCCAGCCAGAGGATATCGCCAGTGTGGTGGCCTTTCTGGCCGGGCCGGACTCGGGATGGGTCAATGGGCAGGTATTGCGCGCCAATGGTGGCTTGGCCTGAGTTGTGCTGCCGGGTGGGAGGGGGCTAGCCGGGATGCCAGACCACCCCGAAAGGGCCAGTAAAACCGGCACATCTGCTGTGAATGTACCGCAGCATTCGTCGGCTGCCCGGAGCGCCGACCGGCCACTCCCACCAGACCGCGTTGCCCTTAACTGATCGGCATTACCCCGTAGGAGCGGCTTTAGCCGCGAAGAGCATCGCGGCTTTCGCGGCTGAAGCCGCTCCTACGTCGGCCTGCGCGCAAGGCGCAATCAGTATTCGATGCGCACGTCGGTTTTCGGAATGCTGCAGCACGACAGGATGTAACCTTCGGCCTCGTCGTCTTCGGTGATGCCGCCGTTGTGCTCCATCTCCACTTCGCCGCTCAGCTTCATGACCTTGCAGGTTCCGCAGATGCCCATACCGCAGGCTTTGGGGATCATCAGACCCAGCTTGGAAGCCGCCGCGTGTACGGTTTCGCCCGGGGCAATGCGGATGCTCTTGCCGGTGTCGGTGAACTCCACCTGATGCAGGTCAGCGGTGTCCACATCAGCCGCTTCAGCCGCATGCTCGGCGTTTTCGACCGCGTCAGCCTTGGCTTCGGGCGGCGTCGCACCAAACGACTCTTCATGGTACTGGGCCATGTTGAAGCCATTGTCCTGCAGCATGCGCTTGACCGCACTCATGTAAGGCGTCGGGCCGCAGCAGAACACCTCGCGGTCGCGGAAGTCCGGCGCCATCATTTCCAGCATTTTGATGTTCAGGTAGCCGCGATAGCCGGCCCATGGCTCGCCCAGGCCATATTTTTCACAGATCAGGTGCAGGTCGAAGTTCTCGATCCGCGCCGCCATGTGTTCCAGCTCACGATGATAGATAATGTCTTTCGGCGAGCGGGCGCTGTGCACGAACACCATGTCGACGTTGGCGTTGGTGTCGTAGTACCAGCGCGCCATGGACATGACCGGGGTGATCCCTACACCGCCGCTGAGGTAGAGAATCTTGGGGTTAGGGAAATCGATGGCGTTGAACAGCCCGACCGGGCCATGCACCGCCAGTTCCTGACCTTCGTGCAGTGTGTCATGCAGAAAGTTGGAGACCTTGCCGCCAGGCACCCGCTTGACGGTAATCGAAAAGCTGTAAGGCACTGAGGGGGCACTGGAGATGGTGTACGAGCGCATCACCGGCTGGCCTTCGATCTCCAGCTCAAGCGTGACGAACTGTCCCGGCTTGAAAAAGAACATGATCGGCTGGTCGGCCATGAAGCAGAACGTACGGACATCCCAGGTTTCCTGAATGACCTTGACGACGCGCACAAGGTGACGACCGTTGGCCCATGTCTGGGTGTTGACCGGGTTAAGGAAGTTTTGGGACATGCTCGATCTCCACGGCCGACTGTCGGCCTTCTTATGGAACGGATTCTGCGCAAGCCCCCGTCCGGCCATTTACCTATCAGCGACATTGACGTACTTACCGCGACCAGCCCCATAGGGCATGGGGTTGCCAGTCGGGAACGGATTCGGCCATGTCGTGCATGGATAAGGATCAAGCCTCGTGTATCTCCACACTCGCCGCTAAATCGTTACGCGATGCTCGTAAGCCAAAACGAACCAAAACGGGCGCCTGAAAAACCCGCCCTGCGTGCCAACAAGAACCGTATTAGCCACATTATTTTCGCGGCCGCCCGAGGCGGTCATGAGGAACCACACGATGGACGTCACTGCAAACCTGAGCCTGGGCGACCCGCTTGAAGCCGCACGCAAGGCAACTGCCGAGATGCTGCAGACCCGCGAACGCACCTATTCTCTGCCGCAACCGTTCTACAACGATGAGCGCCTGTTCGAAATCGACATGCAGGAGATCTTCCAGAAGGAATGGCTGATCGCCGGCATGACCTGCGAGATTCCGAAAAAGGGCAACTACCTGACCCTGCAGGTCGGTAAAAACCCGGTGCTGGTCGTGCGCGGTCCTGACGACACCATCAATGCGTTCTTCAACGTCTGCCGTCACCGTGGCTCGCGCCTGTGCACCGGTGAAAAAGGCAAGGTCGCCAAGCTGGTCTGCCCTTACCACCAGTGGACCTACGAGCTGGACGGTCGCCTGCTGTACGCTGGCAGCGAGATGGGCGATGACTTCGACATGAAGAAATTCAGCCTCAAGCCGATCAAGGTCAAAACCGCCGGCGGCTACATCTTCATCAGCCTGGCAGAAAACCCGCCAGCCATCGACGAGTTCCTGGCCACACTGCACCACTACATGGAACCGTACGACATGGAAAACACCAAGGTGGCGGTGCAGACCACCTTGATGGAAAAAGCCAACTGGAAGCTGGTTCTGGAAAATAACCGCGAGTGCTACCACTGCAGCGGCTCGCACCCTGAACTGCTCAACACCCTGCTGGAATGGGATGACACCAACGACCCGCGCGCCAGCCAGGAATTCAAGGACCACGTGGCAGAGTCCGCTGCCAAGTGGGAAGCCGAGAAGATCCCTTACCTGCACGCCGGTTTCGGCCTGCGTAACCGTATCGTGCGCATGCCGCTGCTCAAGGGCACCGTGTCCATGACCATGGACGGCAAGCAAGGCAGCAAGAAGCTGATGGGCCGCATCCAGAACCCTGACCTGGGCTCGATGCGCATCCTGCACCTGCCGCACTCCTGGAACCACTGCATGGGCGATCACATCATCGTCTTCACCGTGTGGCCGATCAGCGCTCAGGAAACCATGGTCACCACCAAGTGGCTGGTGCACAAGGACGCTGTGGAAGGTGTCGACTACGACGTGGCACGCCTGCGCGAAGTCTGGGACGCCACCAACGACCAGGACCGTCGCCTGGCCGAAGAGAACCAGCGCGGCATCAACTCTATCGCCTACCAGCCAGGCCCGTACTCCAAAACCTACGAGTTCGGCGTGGTCAACTTCATCGACTGGTACAGCGCCCGCATGCTGGCCAACCTGGGTGCCGAGCCTGCGCCTTACCTGAAAGAAGTGAAGATCCAGAGCAACTGACCAGCGCCTGGCCTGACAAGCCCGCCTCTGTAACCGGAGGCGGGCTTTTTTGTGGCCGATGAGGATTGCCTCAACGGCCTCTATCAGTTCTGCCAGTAACTGCGCACGTTGATGATTCCTAGACTGATGTTGGCCATGTCATCTGCTCAACAGAAATGGTCATCCCCTCAAGGAACCAGAGACGCCTCATGAAAGCCATTGCGCACCTCATCTTGCCCGCCATTCTGCTCGCAAGCCCGTACGCAGCCCTGTCGGTCGGCACTGCGTACGCCGAAAACGGACCTGACATGTCAGCCGCCCCTCAACCAAACGCTGAAAGCAATACTGCTCCGCCGACCGAGTCACTTGAACCGCGCGAAGAGTCGGCATCGCAAAGCCAGGCTGGCGATGAATATGCCGGTGATGAGCAAGCCACGACTTCTGACATATCGGTTACCCAAGGAACAGTCGAACGCCCCAATACCTGGTCTGATTACTCTCGGGTCGGTGATATAAACGTCTACGAATACGGCGGTCAGCGCTTGTTATTTCAGGCCAAGCGTGAGGGACGACCCTCCGACTATAATTGGCACTACCCCACGTCAGCATCCGACAATGAGCACTGGACGTTCTACTCCCGGCACATCGGAACGTTTAGCGACCCCAAGGACTGGAATGACTACAGCGTGCCGGGTGATATTCATCGTTACGAATATGGTTATAAAACCCTGTTCTTTCAGGCCCGGCAGTCCGGTCGGCCGTCCGCTCATAACTGGTATTACCCGACCCGTGAAGTCAGTGACGCTAACTGGACTTACAAAGGATTGCATGCCGGTACATGGCAAGATCCAAAAACGTGGAACGAGCCGACCTGGCCAGGCGCTGTACACTGGTATAAAGAATACAATCTGTTTTTCACCTCCCGGGTCACCGGTACACCTTCAGCCAACTACTGGCATTACCCGACTTCGGCCGTGAGTAACACTTACTGGTCCTACCTGAACCCGCAAACCCGCACCGCGCCGACGATCAACGACCTCGACAGAGGCTACGATAAATACACTTGGGTAACCGCGCATAATGCTTATCTGGACGCGCTGACGCCACAACTTGATCGGGGTGTAAGAGGCTTCATGCTGGACTTGCGCCTCGACTCACAAAACACCGTGCGCATGTGCCATAAGCCAGGCCCGCAGGACAAGTGTTCAACCAGCGATCCTTCATTGCGCGATGCGTTCTCGAACACATTCCTGCCTTACCTGCAACAGAACCCCAACGCCGTCATCGCCCTGCTGCTGGAGGCCTATGTGTCACAGGACGATATCCAGCGGGTGTTTGAGCAAGTCCCGGACCTTGCCAATTACAGCTATGCTCACGGCGACAACGAACTGCAATGGCCCACATTGCGCCAACTAATCAGCACCAATAAACGCTTGCTAATCTACTCCGACAGATCCCTGCCAGGTACCTATCAGGTTGGCAACAAAAACATCACCATTTATCGCGCCTCCGATCATCAGATCGAAAACACTTATAACCTTGGCGACACGGTACTCATTCATAACTGGGAGTGTAAGTCTCGCTACGGCGCAGGGTTTGACCCCTTCACTACCAGCAGTGGCATGAACAAACTGTTCGTGCTCAATCAATTCCATTCATTTGGCAGTAGCACAGCGCACGCCGGTGACATGGACAACAATCTCACCTGGCTGCAACGGCGGGTGGAGCGCTATTGCTCAGGACCGACCAACGGGCGCAACCCGAATTTTTTGACCATAGATTTCAATCAGGTGGGCGATGCCTTTCCTTACGCCGCCGCGCTGTCACAAGGCGGCTACTATTTTTATGAACACAATGCCGGCAACCGGGATGGCGACAGCACCTGTGCATTACCAGGTAATCAGCCAAGTGGCAGTGATGGCGTCCAATACAATTTGCGGCTGGCCGCCAATGGTTGTGAGAACGACGAAATCCGCTCCTTGGAACTGGATGGAATTCGTGCCGGAACCCGACTGGAACTGTATGACAGTCCCGATGCTGACCGGCAGGATGATTTCACGCTGATTGATGTAAAACAGTCGATACCCATGGGCCAGCGAGTGCGCATTAATTCACTGGAAGGCTCTGCAGAAACGTTCTACTACCGCAAACTCGCGGCCCATAATAACGGGCTTGATGGCAAGGTCTCACGTATCAGGGTCCGCACGACGCCAGCCGATAATGATATAAGCGATGCACTGATCGTCTTTCACGAAGGCAATAATGGCAGCCAGAATATTGTCTGTTCGGTTCCCTTCGATACTTACCGTGCATTCAAAATGGGCAGCGGCAATAACCCCTACGGCTGCGATAACGACGAGATTCGTTCGGCCAAAATCATCAAAGCTGGCAAGGGCTCGACCTTCAGGGTGATGGGCAACCCGAACGGCAGTCCTGACCAAGGGCAGGCAAGCGTGACCGTCAAACGCAACATCCTGACCCCTGTTACGATCGGCAGCTTCGCCAGCAGCTATGAAAATGCAGATGTAAAAGTCATTGGTGGTGGAGGCAATCTGGATGGCAAGATTTCTTACGGTGACTTCCAACCCAAGGCCGAGCCTGAGCAGCAGCCCGAACCTGAGCCGCAGCCCGACCCACCGCCCGACCCCGGCGCGCCTGCGGCACCTACAGACCTTCGGCTGGAGCAGCAACAACAACAGCAGCATCTGCGGCTGCGCTGGAATCCGAGCTCAAACGCGGTTAAATACAGGGTATTCCATTACTTCAAGCAAATCGGAGAAGTCACTGGTACTTCACTGGCCTATGACCATCCAGACAGTGTTGCCGGTCGTTATCATGTGCATGCAGTGGACAGCCAGGACAGGTTATCACCCAGATCGGATTTTCTTTGGGTTTACCCCGAATGGTGATGGGTGAGGGGTGCGGGGTGCTCAGCGATGCCGAACTGATCAATTATTGAGCACCCACCGGTAAAGCATACGTGACGTGGCCTGGAGCCAAGAGCAAACAACTTGTCCACAGGCCCGCCAACAGAGATTGTGCACAACAATTTGAATTGTGCTGCTACGATCCAGGAACCGTACCCTGCAGGAGGCTCCCAATGTCAGCCAGCTGACCTGATCATTATTTGACCTTCGGCTTGCATCCCTTTAAATACAAGGGCTACAGAGATAAGCAAACATATTATCCACAGCCAGGCACACAAGGAATGTGCGTAACATCGGGAAGCGCTGAGCTGCGCGGCTAGCGCATCCATAACAAGGTTGAAGGGCCATGTCATGGAAATCGTTTGTTTTTTAACCAGTACTTCTAACTTTCTGATTTTAAAGACAATTAATTGAAAGCGAACAACTTGTCCACAGAGGCGCTAACAGAGATTGTGGGCAACTGTAGGCAAGCTGACCTCTTGTGGGGTTTTATCCACACTGGAGAAATCTGAAAAATCAAACCCTTAACTGTTCAAAAATTGAACAAAGCTCTACACGCCTTTAAAGCCGGTCATCTCAGGCAGTAGCGAACAACTTATTCACAGGCACGCGCACAGAGATTGTGCGTAAGCGGGGGCAGCGCCCGGAATGTGGTCTTCGCAGCTGGAGTGTGGTCTTCGCAGCTAAAGCTGCTCCTACAGGGCCGCTCAGGTCAGGATATTTATACTGCCTGGGGATAAAAAGATTCGCGGCTAAAGCCCTCCTTGCACCTGGATCTCCGGTCCTGTGCAAGAACAGCTTTAGCCGCGAAAGAGGACAACCTGTGCGGTGGATAAAACGGGGCTTAACGCAGCACCCCCTCCTCCACCAGAAGCTTGAGAATCGCCTCGGCGCCTTCCTGGGCGCTGACGCCTTTGAGTACTTTACCGCCGCCACCGCTGGCCTTGGCGGTCGCCGCCTTCATGCGGTCGGCGCCGCTCTTGGCCTTAATCACTTTCAAGCGCTTGGGTCGCGGCTTGGCCGGTTGCAGGCTGTCGCTGCCGAGCACCTCATCACTGACCACCTCGACCTGATCGACACCCAGCACACCGCGTCGGGCCGGTCCGAAAGCCGTCTGGCGTGGCGTGGGGCCTGCGTTATCCACAGTGGCGAGAAACGGCAGGCGCACTTTCAGGCGCCGCCGCTGACCACGTGGCAGGGCTTGCAGGACGATGGCCACGCCGTTATCCAGCGACTCGACCTCAGCCAGGCCCACCACCAGCGGCCAGCCCAGCCGTTCGGCCAACAGGAACGGCAGCATGCCCGACCCTTCGCCGGTTTCAGCCTGCGTGCCGGTCAGCACGATCTGTACATTGCAGTCGCGGATATATTCCGTCAGGGCCGGCAGCGCATCGGCGCCGGCCGGTTGTTCAAGAATCTGTATTTCATCCAGGCCCATACCCAGATAGGCACGCAGCGCAGGTTCTTCAGGATTACCGGCGTGCAGCAACTGCAAGTTATCCCCAACCAGCTTGAGGCCCAGCTCGACTGCCCGGGCGTCCTGCTCGGCACGCCGGGCGCGCCCGGAAGTCGGGTGAGAGCCCACCGAGACCAGGCTCAGCACCTGTAGCGCCGGGTTATTCACAGGCTTAGGCTGCATCGCGTTTACCTCCGTTGCGCCAGGCTTCGACGGCCTCGATGAGGGCTTTGAACACTTCGGTGCTGTCGCCAATTACCGACAGGTCGGCACGCTTGATCATGTCGCAGCCAGGGTCCATGTTGATTGCCACGACCTTGTCGCAAGCGCCAATACCCTGCAAATGCTGGATCGCTCCGGAGATACCCACCGCCACGTAGACCCGTGCAGTGACCCAGGTACCGGTTGCACCGACCTGACGGTCGCGGGCCATGAAGCCGTTATCCACAGCCACCCGCGACGCGCCTTCGGTGGCGCCCAGCACAGCGGCAGTTTTGTGGAACAGCTCCCAGTCCTGTACCCCGTTGCCGCCGGAGAAGATGAACTCCGACTCGGCCATCGGAATGGCGCCGGGGTCGACCGCCACCGAACCCAGGTCTTCGATACGCGCCAGGCTGCGTACCACCTCTGTGGACAACTGCACCGGGGTCGCTTCGTGGCGGGTTTCGCTGATCGGGTCGGCGCATTCGGCGGCAGCCAGAATCAGCCGCGCCAGTGGCCGCACCAGATCTTCGCGGCCAGCACCGGCGCGCCCGCTGCATTGCCCGTCCTTGATCTGCCAGACCCGCGTGGCCGGGCGCTCGCCAAGGCTTGCGGCAAAGCGTCGGCCCAGTTCACCGCCACCGGTGCGGCTGTCAGGCAGCAGCCAGTGACGTGGGTCGAACTGGTTATCCACAGCCCGCAGGCCCTGGACACGTTGCTCTGGCGAGTACCCTGCAAAAGCGTCGCCTTCGATCACCAGCAGGCGGTCCACGCCAGCGGTGTCGAATGCGCTTTCCTTGTGCTCACCAAACACCACGGCCAGTACCGCACCGTCCTGACCGGCCAACTGGCGAGCCAGCCCCAGCAGGTCACGGTCGTGGCTGCTCAGGCGGCCACCGACCATGTCCGGCACCACGGTGATGTAGAACGCTGGCGCGGCAACAACATGCAACGGCAGTTGGACTTCCACGGCAGCGCTGCGCTTGGCCGAACCGCCTTGCTGGGCACCGGTGCGGTCAATCCGTTTAATGCCGTTGGGGCCGATGAAACCGATGCCGTGCACGTTCTTGCGGATCAGCCCGTTGGGGCCCATCCAGCGATCCTGGACCGGCTGCATGGCCGCGTGCAGCGGGTGCAGGCGGTTACGGGCGATCCACTCGGCGCGCGGGTCGCGGCGGATAATGTCGCTCATCAGTGCACCTCCGCAGGTTCACGTTTGGCCGGGGCTGCCTGACGGGCCGGGGCAGCAGCGTCGTTTTCGAGCAGCGCGTCAGCCACCAGCTCGGCAATGTCCTTGATCAACGGCCGTGGCTCGACCACGCCTTCGAGCATCGCGGTACATTGTGGGCAGCCCACCGCCACCACTTCAGCGCCCGTCTCGCGGATGTCTTGCATGCGCATGTCAGGAATCCGCTGCTTGCCCGGGATGTCAGTGATCGGCGCACCGCCGCCACCGCCGCAGCAACGTGAACGGAAGCCCGAGCGTTCCATTTCCTTGACCTCGATGCCCAGCGCCCGCAGTACATCACGCGGTGCCTGGTACTCGCCGTTGTAGCGGCCCAGGTAGCAAGGGTCGTGATAAGTCACGCTGCCACCTTTGTGCTGGTCGAGGTTCAGCGCGCCGGCCTGGACCAGTTCGGCAATGAAGGTGCTGTGATGCTGGACCTGATACTCGCCACCAAAGGCGCCGTATTCGTTTTTCAACACATGGAAGCTGTGCGGGTCGCAGGTCACGATACGGGCAAACTTGTAGCGCGACAGGGTCTGGATATTGCGTTTGGCCAGGCTCTGGAACGTTGCTTCATCCCCCAGACGACGGGCCACGTCACCGCTGTCACGCTCTTCCAGCCCCAGCACCGCGAAGTCCACGCCAGCAGCCTTGAGGACCTTGACGAAGGCCCGCAGGGTGCGCTGGTTACGCATGTCGAAGGCACCGTCACCGACCCAGAACAGCACATCGGCCGACTTCTTGTCGCTGAGCAGGTTGAGGTTGAGGTCCGCCGCCCAGTTCAGACGACCACCAGGGTTGAAACCACCCGGGTTATCGGTCGCGATCAGGTTGTCGAGCACCTCGGCGCCCTTGTTCGGGGTCGCGCCTTTTTCCAGCGTCAGGTGACGACGCATGTCGACGATGGCGTCGACGTGCTCGATCATCATCGGGCACTCCTCGACGCACGCACGGCAGGTGGTGCACGACCACAGCGTTTCGGCGTCCACCAGGCCATTGACGATCGGCTGGTGCGGATTACCGCTGTGCTCACCGACCGGTTTGCCAGGGTAAGGGCTACCGGCAAATTTGGCATCGCTGCCGCCGGCCAGGCCGACGACCATGTCCTGGATCAGTTTCTTGGGGTTCAGCGGCTGGCCGGCAGCAAATGCAGGGCACATCGCCTCGCACTTGCCGCACTGCACGCAGGCATCGAAACCCAGCAACTGATTCCAGGTGAAGTCTTTGGGCTTTTCGACGCCCAGTGGCGCTTGCGGGTCTTCCAGATCCAGCGGTTTCAAACCTGTGGAGCGACCGCCACCGAAACGCTCGGCGCGGCGGTGCCAGGCCAGGTGCAGAGCACCGGCGAAGGCGTGCTTCATCGGCCCGCCCCAAGTCATGCCGAAGAACAGCTCACTCACACCCCACAGCACGCCCAGGGCCAGAACCCCGGCCAGCAGCCAGCCACCGAAGTCGGCCGGCAGGATGCCTGCCACCGGCAGGGTGAGCAGGAAGAAGCTCGCCGAGAACGCCAGCAGGCTTTTGGGCAGGCGCATCCACGGGCCTTTGGACAGGCGCGAAGGCGGGTTCAGGCGACGACGGAACACGAAGATTGCGCCGACGAACATCACCGCCGTCATCAACAGCAGCGCGTAACCGAGAATCTTGTTATGCAGGCCGAAACCATGCACCAGAATGGCCAGCACAATCGAAGCCACCGCACCACCGGCAGTCGCAACGTGAGTGTTGGCGATGTATTTGTCGCGGGCGACCACATGGTGCAAGTCGACCATGTAGCGTTTGGGCATGGCGAACAGGCCGCCGATCAGATCGACTTTCGAGGCCCGGCCGTTACGCCACATTTTGACCCGCCGCAAGGCGCCCAGGACCGCAAGGCCCAGGGCGGCAAACAGCAGGATGGGGAGAATAGTATTCAGCATGATGGCTCCTGGCGAACTCATCGAAACGCAGCGAAGTGCGTAGGAGCGGCTTGAGCCGCGAAAATTTGCCAGGCGTCACCAATGCAGCGCCCGCATTCGCGGCTGAAGCCGCTCCTACACCATGGCTGTCAGAAGTCTTTGCAGAGTCGAAGACCGTCGTAGATCGCCGCATGGGTGTTACGCTGCGCCACGCAGTCGCCGATCCGGTACAGCAGGTAACCGTCGCCCGGCTGGCTCAACTCTGGCTGGGGAGCGATGGCGAACAGGGCTTCGATGTCGATCTGGCCCTTGTTGCGCGATCCTTCCTTCAGCGCGTAGTAGATCTCTTCGTCAGGACGCACGCCGTTTTCCACCACCACCTGGTCGACGACCCGCTCTTCCTTGGCACCGGTGTACTCGTTCTCCAGTACCGCAATCAGCTTGTCGCCTTCGCGGTAGACTTTCTCCAGCATCATGTCGCCAGTCATGATGACTTCTTTCGGATACATGCTGCGGTAGTAGGTCGGGAAGGTCGTACCGCCCATCGCGACGCCCGGCTTGATATCGTCGGTGACAATCTCGACCTGCGAGCCCTTGTCGGCCAGGAAGTCGGCCACCGACATACCGGTGAATTCACAGATGGTGTCGTAGACCAGCACGTTCTTGCCCGGTGCAACCTTGCCGTCCAGCACATCCCAGCTGCTGACCACCAGGCCCTCAGCCGCGCCCCAGTGTTCGTTCTGCTCCATGAATGGATGGCCGCCGACGGCCAGCACCACGATGTCCGGGCGCAGGTCCATGATGGTCGCGGCATCGGCCGCAGTGCCCAGCCGCAGGTCAACTTTCAGACGCGCCAGCTCCAGCTGATACCAACGGGTGATACCGGCGATCTGGTCACGTTGCGGCGCCTTGGAGGCCGTGGTGATCTGGCCGCCAATCGCGTCTTTTTTCTCGAACAGGGTCACGTCGTGGCCGCGCTCGGCAGACACCCGCGCCGCTTCCATACCGGCCGGGCCGGCGCCGACGATGACCACCTTGCGTTTCGGCCCGGTGGACTTCTCGATGATGTGCGGCACGCCCATGTACTCACGGGACGTCGCGGCGTTCTGGATGCACAGTACATCCAGGCCCTGATACTGACGGTCGATGCAGTAGTTGGCACCAACGCACTGCTTGATCTGGTCGACCTGGCCCATCTTGATCTTGGCGATCAGGTGCGGGTCGGCGATGTGTGCACGGGTCATGCCGACCATGTCGACGTAACCGCCTTCCAGAATGCGCGTGGCCTGGTTCGGGTCCTTGATGTTTTGCGCGTGCAGCACCGGCGCCTTGACCACTTCCTTGATGCCGGCGGCCAGGTGCAGGAACGGCTCCGGTGGATAACTCATGTTCGGAATGACGTTGGCCAGGGTGTTGTGAGTGTCACAACCCGAGCCGATCACGCCGAAGAAGTCCAGCAGGCCGGTATCGTCGTAATACTTGGCGATCTGCTTCATGTCGTCATGCGACAGGCCATCGGGGTGGAATTCATCACCACAGATACGCATGCCCACGCAGAAGTCACGGCCGACTTCGGCACGTACGGCTTTAAGCACTTCCATGCCGAAGCGCATGCGGTTTTCGAAGCTGCCGCCCCACTCGTCAGTACGCTTGTTGACCCGCGGGCTCCAGAACTGGTCGATCATGTGCTGGTGCACCGCCGACAGTTCGACGCCATCGAGGCCGCCTTCTTTGGCCCGGCGCGCAGCCTGGGCGTAGTTACCGATGATCCGCCAGATTTCTTCCGGCTCGATGGTCTTGCAGGTCGCACGGTGCACCGGCTCGCGGATACCCGACGGCGACATCAGGGTCGGCCAGTGATCACCGTCCCAACGGGAACGACGACCCATGTGGGTAATCTGGATCATGATCTTGGCGCCATGCTTGTGCATGGCGTCAGCGAGGTTCTGGAAATGCGGAATGATCCGGTCAGTCGCCAGGTTGACCGACTTCCACCAGCTCTGCGGGCTATCAATAGCCACCACAGACGAACCGCCACAGATCGCCAGGCCGATACCGCCCTTGGCTTTCTCTTCGTAATACTTCACGTAACGCTCAGTGGTCATACCGCCGTCGGTGGCATACACCTCTGCGTGTGCAGTACTCAGAACACGGTTACGGATGGTCAGTTTGCCGATCTGAATCGGCTGGAACATCGCTTCAAAAGCCATTTCCAAAACTCCTCAAGGCGAAAACAGGCTGCTGCGCTCGGTCGCTTGTTGCGTAGCCAGACTTGCCGGCCACGCCTTGCCAGAGCTTCACTCGCGCTGTTTTCTGACGGCGCTATTTAAAGTGGTTTGACGACAAACAGACCGTCATCGTGGCCCTCTTCGGAGCCTCCGTAGACCTGCTCGGCCACGGTGCGGATCGAGCTGCCACGGGCAGCCAGGATCTGATCCATGGCGCCAGCGAACCAGCCGGTGAACATGTAGTCGACCTTGCGACCGACCTTGCCGTACACGTACACGAACGCCGAGTGCTCAAGCGTGATACTGGCGGTGCCTTTGTCCAGGTCGATGTCCTGAATTTTGAACAGGCCCCAGCCACGCTGCGACAGACGCTTCATGTAGTGCTCGTAGACCGCAACGCCTTCCAGACCATGGCACTCGGCTTCTTTCTCGCACCAGTGCCAGGCAGACTTGTAGCCGGCCTTGTAGAGCACTTCGGCATAAGCTTCGGCGCCCAGCACTTCTTCGATGCCGATGTGGTTGTTGACGAAGAAATGACGAGGTACGTACAGCATCGGCAGGGCGTCGGACGTCCAGACGCCGGTTTCGCTGTCGACTTCGATTGGCAATTGCGGGGCGATTTTGGCCATGGAAACTTAACTCCAGAAAAATTCTTGTGATTGGGCAAGCCTTCAGGCTTGCCGGAATTGAGCGGGGTGTGGCTAGCGGCGTTACTCGCCCCAGACATCCTTGAGGACGCGCACCCAGTTCTCGCCCATGATCTTGCGTACCACCTGCTCGGAATGGCCGCGCTTGAGCAGCGTCTCGGTCAGGTTCGGGAACTCGCCCACGGTGCGGATGCCCAGCGGGTTGATGATCTTGCCGAAGTTGGTCAGGCGACGGGCGTAGCCCTTGTCATGGGTCAGGTATTCGAAGAATTCCTTGCCATGGCCCTGGGTGAAGTCGGTGCCGATGCCGATGGCGTCTTCGCCAACGATGTTCATGGTGTATTCGATGGCTTCGGCGTAATCGTCGATGGTCGAGTCGATGCCTTTGGCCAGGAACGGCGCAAACATGGTGACGCCCACGAAACCGCCGTGATCGGCGATGAATTTGAGTTCTTCATCGGACTTGTTGCGCGGGTGCTCTTTCAGGCCTGAAGGCAGGCAGTGGGAATAGCAGACCGGCTTCTTGGATTCGAGGATGACTTCCTCGCTGGTCTTGGAGCCTACGTGGGACAGGTCGCACATGACGCCGACACGGTTCATCTCGGCAACGATCTCGCGACCGAAGCCCGACAGGCCGCCGTCGCGCTCATAACAACCGGTGCCCACCAGGTTCTGGGTGTTGTAGCACATCTGCACGATGCCAACCCCGAGCTTTTTGAAGATCTCGACATAGCCGATCTGGTCTTCATAGGCATGGGCGTTCTGAAAGCCGAACAGGATGCCGGTTTTGCCCAGCTCTTTGGCCTTGTAGATGTCGGCGGTGGTGTTGACCGGCATGACCAGATCGCTGTTTTCGCGCATCAGTTTCATGCTGGAGGTGATGCTGTTGACAGTCGCCTGGAAGCCTTCCCACACCGACACGGTACAGTTGGCCATGGTCAAACCGCCTTTGCGCATGTCTTCAAACAGCTCGCGATTCCACTTGGCGATGATCAGACCGTCGATAACGATGCTGTCGGCGTGAAGTTCTGCTGGGCTCATCAGGCGGTCCCCTTTATAAGACTCTTGCGCACCGAATCGGTTGTCGGCGCGTTATGGGGCCAGCATATGCCTGAGGCTCAGGGGAGCCGGATGTAAAAACGACAGGGGAATTGCCGAAAGCGTCAAGCTGCGACAAAGCGTCCCTCATCTGCGCAGAGGCGCCAGCCAAACCTGTTCTTTGTCATGCGCTTGAGCCAGAATCCTGAGCATTAATGGCTCGGAGTGAATCGATGAAAACATTTTTCCTGGGGCTGGCCCTGACAGCCGCCATAGCCGGTAACGCCTATGCTGCACAAGATTCCGATTCGACCCCGTGCGACGGGGTCGACAGCGACAACCAGACCCTGGAATGCTCCATTTACAGCCGCACCACTGCCGAGGAGCTGCTCAAGGAAAACTTCCAGAACCTGCTCAACCGGGTGCAGTCGCAATTTGTCGCCAACAAAACCCAGTACAACGACTTCACCAACAAGCTCAGAAGCGCCCAGCAGGCCTGGGAGAAACTGCGTGATGCCGATTGCGCCGTGGAAGTGTTCCCGTCGGCGGCGGGCAGCAAGGCGTACAAAATCAGCGAAAATGACTGTATTGCGCGGATGAGCGACGAACGTTCGGAATACATCGAGTCACTGGTGCAGGAATAATCCGGCCAACGGCTGCGTCTGAAAACGTGAGTGCTGGCAACCCGGGTGGTTGTTAGAGGTGACCAATGCGCTACCCTGTGTATTTGTCATGCAGGGCACAGGGAATTTCATGATCATTTGCGGTGTAGAAATCAAGGGCAGCGAAGCCATCTTCGCCCTGGCCACCGGTCAGAACGCGACCCTCAGCCACCTGCCATTGGCGACACGCAAGCTGGCGCTGGAAGATGACGACGAGTCGCTCAACGTCAAAGACTTCGCTACCCGGATTGCCGCTTTCGTACGGGAAAACGGCATCAGCCATATCGCCATCAAGAAACGCAGCAAAAAGGGCGAATTTGCCGGTGGCCCGACCACCTTCAAGATCGAGACGGTATTGCAGTTGCTGACCGACTGCGAGGTGACCCTGCTGTCACCGCAGACCATCACCGCTCAGCACAAGAAACACGCCATTGAACTGCCGGGCAGCCTCAACAAATACCAGCACGAGGCTTACAAAACAGCCTGTGCGGCGCTGTTGAAGAAGGCCTGACGGATCACCCACCACCTGTAGGGGTAATGCCGATCAGTCGCGATTATCCGGCTCAACTCGGTCCCGGTGGGAGGAGGCTAGCCGGGATGCCGGACCACCTCGAAAGGGCCAGTAAAACCGGCACATCTGTTGTAGATGTACCTCTGTATTCGCCAGCAGAGCTGCCTCCCATAGGACTAAGCCGGTCTTGAGTGATAGGTATTATTCCTACTGACCGACCACAAAAAAACCCGCATCGCTGCGGGTTTTTTGTTCAGCGAATCAACACTCAGTTGATCCGGGCGTCCAGCTCGCCTTTGGCGTAGCGCTCGAACATGCGGTCCAGGGAGACCGGCTTGATCTTCGAGGCGTTGCCGGCAGTGCCGAACGCTTCGTAACGGGCGATACAGACATCACGCATGGCCACAACGGTCTTGGCCAGGTATTTGCGTGGGTCGAACTCGGCCGGGTTCTTGGCCATGAATTCGCGGATGGCACCGGTGGAGGCCAGACGCAGGTCGGTGTCGATGTTGACCTTGCGTACGCCGTGCTTGATGCCTTCGACGATTTCTTCAACCGGTACGCCGTAGGTCTCTTTGATGTCGCCGCCGTACTCGTTGATGATTTTCAGCCATTCTTGCGGAACAGACGACGAACCGTGCATCACCAGGTGGGTGTTGGGGATGCGCTTGTGGATAGCCTTGATCTGCTCGATGGCCAGGATGTCGCCGGTAGGCGGCTTGGTGAACTTGTAGGCGCCGTGGCTGGTGCCGATGGCAATGGCCAGGGCGTCGACGTTGGTGCGCTTGACGAAGTCAGCCGCTTCTTCCGGGTCGGTCAGCATCTGGCTGTGGTCCAGCACGCCTTCAGCGCCAACGCCGTCTTCTTCGCCGGCCATGCCGGTTTCCAGCGAGCCCAGCACGCCCAGCTCACCCTCTACCGACACGCCGCAGGCGTGGGCGAAGGCGACGACGCGACGGGTCACTTCAACGTTGTAGTCATAGCTGGCCGGCGTCTTGCCGTCTTCCATCAGCGAGCCGTCCATCATCACTGAGCTGAAGCCCAGCTGGATCGAGCGCTGGCAGATGTCAGGGCTGGTGCCGTGGTCCTGGTGCATGACCACCGGGATGTGCGGGAATTCTTCGATCGCCGCGAGGATCAGGTGACGCAGGAACGGGGCACCGGCGTATTTGCGGGCACCGGCCGAGGCCTGAACGATCACTGGGGAGTCGGTCTTGTCGGCCGCTTCCATAATGGCGCGCATCTGTTCCAGGTTGTTTACGTTGAAAGCTGGGACGCCATAGCCGAATTCGGCGGCGTGGTCCAACATCTGGCGCATGCTGATAAGTGCCATTGTCTGTTTCTCTCCCGGTCGGGTCGTTAATCGTGCAAGCCTGCCCCAGTGGCGGCTGCTGTTCAAGTAATGCGCAATCTGGACAGCTCTAAAAACTACCTGCGTTGCCATCGCTGCGTTGAAAACCGGCTCAAAATGCTCATTTACAACTCGTAAACTGCGCTTTCTCGCCGGTTTTCGCCTTGCGCTGGCTGCCTCGCCTACGTTTTTAGAGGTGCCCAACTGCGCGTGGTACATCGGCTGCGGGCTATCTACCGCTCATCGGGCCTTGCAGCCGCGACCGATCAAATCGTTGGTGGCAGACCAGTACACCAGGCCTTCATCACCGTTTCTGGCAAACGACAGTACGCCGTTGCCAAACAGTTCACCGGCGGCACCGGGCTCGGCCTGCAGATGAAACACCTGCTCGCTCTGGTTCAGGCGCACATCCACCGCCTTGCGGGCAGCGTCAGCGTAGCGCCAGGTGACCTCGGCCTTGCTGTCACAGACCCAACGGGTCCACGGGTCTGCCGGTGCGGCAGACTTGAAGCTGGAGCAACCGCTCAATACCGCCAGCGCCGCAAGGGCAATCAGGCCTTTCATCAATTCTCCTGGACTGCCCTGGCGCGTATAAGGTCAAGGGCAGTGTTGTTCGTGTTTACCATCGTCAGCCGGTTCGCCCGTAGCCTGGGCTTCGACCCGCTGGCTGTTTTCGGTGGTAGGCACTACCACCGAGGCCGGGCTGAAGACTTCACAAGCCTTGGAACGGCTACCGGAACCGCTACAACCGGCAAGCATCATGCAACTGAGCAGCATCACAGCGACGATCTTCATGGCGAAACTCCTTTCTGGAAAGATCCACCCTGTAAATGACCGCCATATCGCAGGGATGTTGCCAGAAAGCGCCTTGCTCAATCAGCGACAGGCGACGTTGCCGACCTGCGGCGTGAGGTCATACCGGTCCCACACCTCCTGGCCGCCACGTTTGTAGACGACCTGGATGGTCTCGGCCTGCCAGGCAGTCTGATAGCAGCTCAACTGCAACGCCGCTTGCTGCTCTTCCCTGGCATCCTCAGCCGCAGGGCTGCCGGCACACCCGGCCAGCACCCCCACGATCAGCAACACCGGCATCGCCCTGACCATTTGCCACATCCTCAAGCCGCTCGGCTTATTGCGCCTTGGCGCGCTGCTCCAGCACTTCGACCGCAGGCAAGACTTTGCCTTCGACGAACTCCAGGAACGCGCCACCGCCGGTGGAAATATAGGAAATCTGCTCGCCCACTGCGTATTTGTCGATCGCCGCCAGCGTGTCACCGCCGCCTGCGATGGAAAACGCCGGGCTCTCGGCAATCGCCTTGGCCAGCACTTTGGTGCCATTGCCGAACTGGTCGAACTCGAACACGCCCACCGGGCCGTTCCACAGGATAGTCCGGGAAGATTTCAACAATTGGGCGAACTGCTCGGCTGTTTGCGGGCCGATGTCCAGAATCATGTCGTCATCGGCAACGTCAGCGATCAGCTTGACAGTGGCTTCTGCGTCTTCGGCAAAGGCCTTGGCGACGACCACGTCGACCGGCAGCGGGACGCTGACCTTGGCGGCGATGGCACGGGCGGTATCGAGCAGGTCCGGCTCGTACAGCGACTTGCCGACCTTATGACCGGCCGCCGCGAGGAAGGTGTTAGCGATGCCGCCACCGACGATCAACTGGTCGCAGATACCGCTCAGGCTGTTGAGCACGTCGAGCTTGGTCGACACCTTGGAGCCAGCGACAATGGCAGCCATCGGCTTGGCCGGCGCACCCAGCGCCTTGCCCAGTGCTTCCAGCTCGGCCGCCAGCAACGGGCCCGCCGCCGCAACCTTGGCGAACTTGGCCACGCCGTGGGTCGAGCCCTCGGCGCGGTGCGCAGTACCGAACGCGTCCATTACGAACACATCGCACAGCGCGGCGTATTTCTGCGCCAGCTCGTCAGCGTTCTTTTTCTCGCCCTTGTTGAAGCGCACGTTTTCGAACAGCACCACGTCACCGGCTTTGACTTCAACACCGTCGAGGTAGTCGGCCACCAGCGCAACTTCGCGGCCCAGCGCCTTGCTCAGGTAGTCGGCCACCGGCTTGAGGCTGTTTTCAGCCGAGAACTCACCTTCGACCGGACGGCCCAGGTGCGAGCAAACCATGACCGCTGCGCCTTTTTCCAGCGCCAGACGAATGGTCGGCAAGGACGCCAGAATGCGTGCGTCGCTGCTGACGGCACCGTCCTTGATCGGCACGTTGAGGTCTTCGCGAATCAGTACACGCTTACCTTGCAGGTCAAGGTCGGTCATCTTCAGCACGGTCATGAGGCGTTCCTGTCTTTACTGTTGTGGGTCTGCAACGCGCAGCAAATGACCTGCGACGTCGAGCATACGGTTGGCAAAGCCCCATTCGTTATCGAACCAGGCCAGCAGGTTGACCAGCCGGGGGCCGGACACGCGGGTCTGACTCGCATCGACAATCGCCGAATGGGGGTCATGATTGAAATCGCAGCTGGCATGCGGCAATTCGGTATACGCCAGCAAGCCTTTGAGCGGGCCGCTGCTGGCAGCCTCGCGCAGGATGCGATTGATTTCGGCGGCATCGGTGTCGCGTGCCACCTGCAAGGTGATGTCCAGGCACGAGACATTGACCGTCGGTACGCGAACTGCTTTGGCCTGAATTCGGCCCGCAAGTTCCGGAAGCAGGCGTTCAATGCCTCGCGCAAGGCCCGTCGACACCGGAATGATCGACTGAAATGCCGAGCGCGTACGACGCAAATCCTCGTGGTGATAGGCGTCGATCACCGGCTGGTCGTTCATCGCCGAATGGATGGTGGTGATGGTGATGTATTCCAGCCCCAGCGCTTGATCGAGCAGGCGCAGCAAAGGCACGCTGCAGTTGGTGGTACACGATGCCGCCGAGACCAGCAACTCGCGGCCCGTCAGCGTCTGCTGATTGATGCCATAGACAATCGTGGCATCGACGTCGGCCTCACTGGCCATCGGCTGCGAGAACAGCACCGACGGCGCACCGGCCGCCAGAAAGCGCTGGCCATCTTCGCGAGTATTGTAGACACCCGAGCATTCGAGCACCAGGTCCGCGCCCAGGCTGGCCCAGTCGATGCCTTCGGGCGTCGGGCTGCGCAACACGCGGATGCGGTGATCATCGATATGCAGATAGTCCCCCTCGACCCGCACATGGCCGGGAAAGCGGCCATGGGTAGAGTCGAAGCGGGTCAGGTATTCGAGACTGGCCATGTCGGCCAGATCGTTGATCGCCACCACCTCGAACCCGGCGCTGGCGCCACGCTCGCAGAGCGCACGCAAAACGCAGCGACCGATACGGCCATAGCCGTTCAGGGCAACCTTGTACACACGGGGTTGAGGCATGGTGGCTCACATTTCGGTAGGAGCGACCCTGGTCGCGAAAGGGCCGGGCCAGGCGATACATGTTTATCGCCTGGCAAGCCGGATTCGTGAGCAAGACGGATCGCCGCCCGCTCGCTCCCACATTGCAGGGCTATCAGTCTTCGAGCAGTTCTTCGGCGGTGCCCAGGATGTTCTCCAGGGTGAAGCCGAACTCTTCGAACAACGCTGCGGCCGGGGCCGACTCACCGAAGGTGGTCATACCGATCACACGGCCTTCCAGGCCGACGTACTTGTACCAGAAGTCTGCATGGGCAGCTTCGATAGCGATTCGCGCGCCGACCTGAACCGGCAGTACCGACTGCTTGTAAGCCGCGTCCTGGGCATCGAACACGTTGGTGCTTGGCAGCGAGACCACACGCACCTTGCGACCTTTGGCGCTCAGCGCATCAAACGCCTGCACGGCCAGACCGACTTCGGAACCGGTGGCGATCAGGATCAGCTCGGGTTCGCCAACGCTGTCGCGCAGCACATAACCGCCACGGGCGATATTGGCCAGTTGCTCGGCATCACGGCTCTGGTGTGGCAGGTTCTGGCGCGAGAACACCAGCGCCGATGGGCCGTCGTTGCGCTCGATGGCGTACTTCCAGGCCACTGCCGATTCCACGGCATCGGCCGGGCGCCAGGTGTCGAGGTTTGGCGTGGTACGCAGGCTGGTCAGTTGCTCGACCGGCTGGTGAGTCGGGCCGTCTTCGCCCAGGCCGATGGAGTCGTGGGTGAAGACATGAATGACCCGCTTCTTCATCAGCGCCGCCATGCGCACGGCGTTACGAGCGTATTCCATGAAGATCAGGAAGGTCGCGCCGTAAGGCACGAAGCCGCCATGCAGGGCGATACCGTTCATGATGGCCGCCTGGCCGAACTCACGCACACCGTAGTGCAGGTAGTTGCCGTTGGCGTCTTCACCGCTGATGCTCTTGCAGCCTTTCCAGATGGTCAGGTTGGAACCGGCCAGGTCAGCCGAACCGCCAAGGAACTCAGGCAGCAGCGGACCGAAAGCGCCCAGCGCGTTCTGGCTGGCTTTACGGCTGGCGATGGTTTCGCCCTTGGCGTTGACTTCAGCCACGTACGCTGCGGATTTTTCGGCGAAGTCGGCTGGCAGTTGACCGCTGACCCGGCGTACGAACTCGTTAGCCAGCTCAGGGAAGGCAGCGGAGTAAGCAGCAAAGCGCTGGTCCCACTCGGCCTCGGCGGCCAGGCCTTTTTCCTTGGCGTTCCACTCACTGTAGATATCGGCCGGCACTTCGAACGGACCGTGGTTCCACTTCAGCGCAGCGCGGGTCAGGGCGATCTCGTCGGCGCCCAGTGGCGCGCCGTGGGATTCTTCCTTGCCGGCCTTGTTCGGCGAACCGAAGCCGATAGTGGTCTTGCAGCAGATCAGGGTCGGCAGCGGGCTCTTGCGCGCGGTGTCGATGGCGGTTTTGATCTCGTCGGCGTCATGGCCGTCGACATTGCGGATCACCTGCCAGTTGTAGGACTCGAAGCGCTTTGGCGTGTCATCGGTGAACCAGCCTTCGACTTCACCGTCGATGGAGATGCCGTTGTCGTCATAGAAGGCGATCAGCTTGCCCAGGCCCAGGGTGCCGGCCAGGGAAGCGACTTCGTGGGAAATGCCTTCCATCATGCAGCCGTCGCCCATGAACACATAGGTGTTGTGGTTGACGATTTCATGACCTGGGCGGTTGAACTGCGCCGCCAGGGTTTTTTCCGCGATTGCGAAGCCCACTGCGTTGGCGAAACCCTGACCCAGCGGGCCAGTGGTGGTTTCGACGCCAGGGGTGTAGCCATACTCGGGGTGACCCGGGGTGCGGCTGTGCAGTTGGCGGAAGTTCTTCAGGTCGTCGATGGACAGGTCGTAGCCGGTCAGGTGCAGCAGCGAGTAGATCAGCATCGAACCATGGCCGTTGGACAGCACGAAGCGGTCGCGGTCGGCGAACGACGGGTTGGCCGGGTTGTGCTTCAGATAATCGCGCCAAAGGACTTCGGCGATATCCGCCATACCCATGGGGGCACCTGGGTGGCCGCTGTTGGCTTTTTGCACGGCATCCATGCTCAGGGCACGAATGGCATTGGCACGCTCACGACGGCTAGGCATCGCTGATCTCCTGGGAAGTAAAGAATTGGGAGCAGAAAAAGGCGTCCATTTTCCCTCAGCCTCTGGCTGGGGGCAATGAAAGATAGTCACCTGAGCGCTTTTTTCCTGCCATGCAGGCTTTGTTGGCCTTTAACCGGCTCAAGGATAGACCGCAGCGGCGGGTTGACGACGCCTGTTTACTGACATCGCGGGCAATATCAAAACTTTTTGATATTGATCTTGCAGCTTATTCAGAGCGTGACTAGACTGCGAACCTATGAATCTACCCGCGCCAGCAGTACGCCATGATGATTGCGACGAACTGTCTGCCTTGTGCAAGGCTGGCGGCGACCCGTTGCGGCTTAATGTGCTGCGTGCCCTGGCCAACGACTCGTTCGGGGTGCTGGAACTGGCGCAGATCTTCGCCACCGGTCAGTCCGGCATGAGCCACCACCTCAAGGTGCTGGCCCAGGCCGGTCTGGTTGCCACGCGCCGCGAAGGCAACGCCATTTTCTACCGCCGCGCCCTGCCCCATAGCGGGCTGACCGGCGGACGCCTGCATGCGGCGCTGCTCGATGAAGTCGATGCCCTGGCGTTGCCGGTCGAGGTCAAGGCGCGAATCGACGCGGTGCACCAGCAACGCGCCGCAGCCAGCCAGGACTTTTTTGCCCGGGTTGCCGACAAGTTCAATGCCCAGCAAGACCTGATCGCAGGTCTTGCGCAGTACCGCGACAGCCTGCTGGCGTTGCTCGACAAACTGGTGTTCGCGCCGCAGGCCAAGGTGCTTGAGGTCGGCCCCGGTGATGGCAGTTTTCTGCCCGACCTGGCCCAGCGTTTTGCCCATGTCACGGCCATGGACAACAGCCCGGCCATGCTCGAACTGGCCCGCAAACTGTGTGAGCGCCAGGGCCTGGACAACGTGGAATTGCGCCTGGCCGATGCACTGAACGACGCTAAAGTACAGGTCGATTGCGTCGTTCTGAACATGGTGCTTCATCATTTCGCAGCGCCTGCCGATGCTCTTGGGCAACTGGCAGAGCACTTGCAACCCGGCGGTAGCCTGCTGGTGACGGATTTATGCAGCCACGACCAGAGCTGGGCCAGGGAGGCCTGTGGCGATCTCTGGCTGGGCTTTGAACAGGATGACCTGGCCCGCTGGGCCGTCGCTGCCGGGCTAGTCCCCGAACAGAGCCTCTACGTGGGCTTACGCAATGGTTTCCAGATCCAGGTACGCCAATTTCAGCGGCCGGCTGGTGACACTTACCCTCGATTTACTTCAGGAAACCCGTAGACATGAGCGAATACTCAATTTTCACCTCCGAGTCCGTCTCCGAAGGACATCCGGACAAGATCGCCGACCAGATTTCCGATGCGGTTCTGGATGCCATCATCGCGGAAGACAAATTCGCCCGTGTCGCGGTCGAAACCCTGGTCAAGACCGGCGTGGCAATCATCGCCGGCGAAGTCACCACCTCGGCCTGGGTCGACCTGGAAGACATCGTCCGTAACGTGATTCTCGACATCGGCTACAACAGCTCCGACGTCGGCTTCGACGGCGCTACCTGCGGCGTGATGAACATCATCGGCAAGCAGTCGGTAGACATCGCCCAGGGCGTTGACCGCAGCAAGCCTGAAGACCAGGGTGCGGGCGATCAGGGCCTGATGTTTGGCTACGCCAGCAACGAAACCGACGTGCTGATGCCAGCACCGATCACCTTCTCGCACCAACTGGTCCAGCGCCAGGCCGAAGCGCGTAAATCCGGCCTGCTGCCATGGCTGCGTCCGGACGCCAAGTCGCAGGTCACCTGCCGCTACGAAGACGGCAAAGTGGTCGGCGTCGACGCTATCGTGCTGTCGACCCAGCACAACCCGGAAGTGTCGTACAAAGACCTGCGTGAAGGCGTGATGGAGCTGATCGTCAAGCACGCCATCCCGGCGCACCTGCTGCACAAAGACACCCAGTTCCATATCAACCCGACCGGCAACTTCATCATCGGCGGCCCGGTGGGCGACTGCGGCCTGACCGGCCGCAAGATCATCGTCGACAGCTACGGCGGCATGGCCCGTCACGGCGGCGGCGCATTCTCCGGCAAGGACCCATCGAAGGTTGACCGCTCGGCGGCCTACGCCGGTCGCTACGTGGCCAAGAACATCGTGGCTGCGGGCCTGGCCGACCGCTGCGAAATCCAGGTTTCCTACGCCATCGGCGTGGCCCAGCCAACCTCGATCTCGCTGAACACCTTCGGCACCGGCAAGCTGTCGGACGACAAGATCATCCAGCTGGTGCGCGAGCACTTCGACCTGCGTCCATACGCGATCACCACCATGCTCGACCTGCTGCACCCGATGTACAAGCAGACCGCAGCCTACGGCCACTTCGGTCGCAACCCGTTCGAAATGACGGTCGGCGAAGACACCTTCACCGCCTTCACCTGGGAAAAAACCGACCGCGCCGCCGCCCTGCGCGCCGCTGCCGGCCTGTAATACCGACCGGTATTAGCCAAAGCCCCGGCACCCTCGGTGTCCGGGGCTTTTTTGTGCCTGCCATAAAACCGGCGCCTGAAAAAAATCGAGTGATCTGCGTCACAAAATCGGCGCACCCGTGGGAATTTTCTGAGTTGTAGCCTGTCTGTATGGGCGTCGATACACACCATGAAACATTCGTAACACTGATCGACATCCTCAGGGCGTACTGCCCTTCCCTCGGGGTCGCCCAGACCAGACCCCGGCATCAACGATGGAACGCTTATGCCAGTCTTCTCCCGGACATGGATGGCCTCGTGCACCCTGGTGTTTGGCCTCGCCTCCCAATTACCCGCCCACGCTGCAGGCCTGCCGACACCCGGCGAGCAGGACCTGATTCGCGACCGCCAGGACCGCCTGCTGGAAGAACAGCGCCGTCGCCTCGAAGAACTCAAGACCCTGCCCGGCCAACAGGCCGAGCCGAGCGCGCCATCGGCCGCGACCGAACAACGTTGCTTCGATATCCAGCGCATCGAGCTAAAGGGCGCAGAGTCACTGTCCGAAGCCGAGCGCAAAAAACTGGTCAGCCCCTGGGTCGGCAAATGCCTGGGCGTGCCGCAGCTCAACGAAGTGCTCAAGGCCATCACCGACCACTACCTGAACAAGGGCATGGTCACCACCCGCGCCTACCTGCCGCAACAGGATCTCTCTCAGGGCGTACTGCACGTGCTGGTGGTCGAGGGCAAGCTTGAAAAACTCGGCAGCGAGGGGCCGGGCAAAGTCTCCGAACGTGAACTGGCCATGACTTTCCCCGGCAAGCCCGGCGAGGTGCTTAACCTGCGCGACATCGAGCAGATGGTCGACCAGTTCAACCGCCTGCCCTCGCGGCGGGTGCAAACCCGCCTGACGCCCGGCCAGGCCATTGGCGGCAGCAACGTGCTGGTCGACAACAGGCCGGACAAACCCTGGCGCGCCAGCCTGTCGCGGCATAACGACGGCCAGCGCAGCACCGGTGAACAACAGTGGAGCACCGGCCTGGAATGGGACAGCCCGTTGGGGCTGGCCGACCAGTTGCGCCTGCGCGGCGGCCATGACGCGCTGAGCGACCATCGCAAGACCTCGAAAAACTTCCTGATGGGCTACGAGGTGCCATGGGGCTGGTGGAACTTCAGTTACTACTACAGCGAGAGTGACTACCGGGCGCTGGGGCAAGCCAGCACCTTCGACTTCAAGCAAAGCGGCGACAGCCAGAGCCACCAGTTGCGCGCCGAGCGGGTGATCCACCGCGATGCGCTGAGCAAGACCTCGATCAATACCGGCCTGTCGCACCTGCGCACCAACAACTACATCAACGATGAAAAGCTCGGCACCAGCAGCAACCGCATCACCGAGGCCCAGTTCGGCATCACCCATGGCCGGCGGGTCGGCGGCTCGTTCGTCAACATCGACCTGGGCATGCAACAGGGCATCGGCGCCCTGGATGCACAAGGTGACCATGACCCGAATGGCAATCGTCCAGGCCCCGGCATCCCCACCGCCCGCTACCGCAAGTACACCGCCACCGTCAGTTACCTGTACCCCTTCCAGCTGTGGGGCGAGCGGCTGACCTTCAGCAGCCTGGCCACCGGCCAACACAGCGAGGATGCACTGTACAGCCCGCAGCGTTTGAGCCTGGGCGGGGTGTCTTCGGTGCGCGGTTTCAAGGACCAATACCTGTCAGGCGACAGCGGCGGCTACTGGCGCAACGAGCTGCGCCTGACCCGCCCGGTCGGCCTCGACTGGCTGCGCCCGGCGTTCAGTGAATATGGCGCGGCCATCGGCTACGACCAGGGCGTGATCAGCAATGACCGCTACAACGGCGCGCAGCACGGGCGGTTGTCCGGCCACTCGTTCGAGCTCTTTGCCCGCGGCCGCAACGTGGCGACCTCGGTGACTTTCGCCCACTCGCTGGAACGCCCCTCGGTGATTGAGCGCGAAAGCCCGGTGTATTTCCGGATCGATTTTTTCCTTTAAACGACGACGCTTCAACGAGGTATCCACATGGATGTCACTGCTCCGGCCCGCCTGGCGGACAAGCCTTCTATTGCCCAGCAAAACACCGAGCGTCGTCACAGCGCCCTGCAACGCGCCCTGGCGCTGGTGCTGGCCAATGCCCTGTTCTGGCAACCGATCCTGGTCCAGGCCCAAGGCGTGGTCGCCAGCAACCCCAACACCCAGGTCGGCCAGGCCGGCAACGGCGTGCCGGTGGTCAACATTGCCGCGCCCAACGCCAGCGGCCTGTCGCACAACCAGTACCAGCAGTACAACGTCGATGCCCAGGGGCTGATTCTCAACAACGCCACCGACACCGCCCAGGCCACCCAACTGGGCGGCATCATCCAGGGCAACCCAAACCTGCAGGGCCAGGCCGCCGGGGTCATTCTCAACGAAGTAACCGGCGCCAACCCCAGCCAGCTCAAGGGCTACACCGAAGTCGCCGGGCAGCCAGCCAAGGTCATCGTCGCCAACCCGCACGGCATCACCTGCAATGGCTGCGGCTTCATCAACACCCCGCAAGCCACGCTGAGCACCGGCAAACCCGTACTCGACGCCAACGGCCAGTTACAGCGCTTCAATGTGCAGGGCGGCAGCGTGGCGATCGAAGGTGCGGGCCTGAATGCCAGCAATGTCGAGCAGTTCGACATCATCACCCGCAGCGCCAGAATCAACGCCCAACTGCACGCCAACAAACTCAACGTGATCACCGGGCGCAACGACGTCGACGCACAAACGCTGGCGGCCACGCCATTGGCCGATGACGGCAGCAGCAAACCGGAACTGGCCATCGACAGCTCGGCGCTGGGCGGCATGTATGCCGGTGCCGTAAAACTGGTCGGCACCGAAGCCGGGGTAGGCGTGAAGCTGGCCGGGGACCTGGCCGCCAGTGGTGGCGATATCCAGATCGACGCCAACGGCCAGTTGACCATGGCCCAGTCTGCCGCCAGCGGCAACATCGTCGCCAAGGCTCGCGACATCGACGTCAGCGCGCCGATGTATGCCGAGGGGCAAGTACAGCTCAATGCCGACAAGACCCTGACCAACCGCAAGAGCATCGCCGCCGGGCAGGTCGTGAGCCTGCAGGCTGACCAGTTGAACAACAGTGGCCGGGTAGAAGCCGGGGTCAACGCCGACAACAGCCGCAACAAGACCGGCGATGTGCGGGTGGCCGCACGCAACATGACCAACCAGGGCAGCGTCACCGCCAGCCGCGACCTGACCGCCAACGTCGATGCGCGCCTCGACAACCGCAAAGGTCAGCTGCTTAGCCAGGACAGCCTGAACGTCAGCGCCGGGCAACTGGATAACCAGGACGGCAAGCTGCTCAGCGACAACAGCCTGACCGTCAAGGGCGGCGCCCTGGACAACGGCAATGGCACCCTGAGCGCCATCAAGTCGGTGACGGTGCAGAACGACCGGCTGACCAACCGCAGCGACGGCCAGGTCACCAGCGGCGGCGCACTGAACCTGCACGTGCAGAACCTCGACAACCTCGGCGGCATGGTGTCTGCCCGCGAAACCCTGACCGTCAAGACCGGCCGTTTCGACAACAGCAACGGCACCCTGGTCGGTAGCGGCGGTGTGAATCTGGAACTGCTCCAGCAACTGACCAACAGCAACGCCAAGGTGGTCAGCGGCGGCGACCTGCTGATCAGCGGCAACGCGCAGATCGACAACCGCAATGGCCGGCTCAGCAGCCAGGGCTTGCTGAGCCTGATGGCCGCCCAGGTGGATAACCGCAACAAGGGCGTGATCACCGCCAACAGCCTGTCGATCGACGCGAAAAACATCGATAACCAGAACGGCACCCTGTTCAGCAAAGGACGGCTGCAACTGCGCGGCAGCGGTCTGGACAACCGCAACGGCGAAATCGCTGGCAACCAGTTGGACTTCGGCCTGACCGGCGCCCTGCTCAACAGCTACGGCGTGATCGAAAGCAGCGCCAGCCTGACGCTGGGCGCCGCCCGCCTGGACAACAGCCAAGGCCAGATCGGCGCACTGGGCAGCACCGGCACCACCGAACTGAACATCAGCGGCACGCTGGACAACAGCCGCGGTCGCTTGCAAAGCGCCAATCAGCACATGGACTTCAGCCTCGGCCGGCTGACCAATAACGAGGGCGTCATCGCCCACGCCGGTAGCGGCCGCCTGGGCCTGGGGCTGCCTCTGTTGCAAGACGCCGGTGGTCGCGTGTCGAGCAACGGCACCCTGAGCCTGAGCGGCGAGCGCTGGACCAACAGCAGCAACGTGCAGGCCGCCAATCTGGACCTGGACATCGCCACCCTGACCCAGACTGAAGGCGGCCGGCTGATTGCTGCCAAGCGCTTTACCGGGCGGGGCCAGAACTGGACCAACAACGGCCTGATCGGTGCCGACGGCGACCTGACCCTCTCCCTGAGCGGCAGCTACACGGGGGCCGGCCGGCTGACCAGCCTCGGCACGCTGGAGCTCAGCGCGCCGAGCGTGCTCAACCGGGGCATCATCACCAGCGCTGGCGACATGCGCCTGCTGGTCAACGATTTCACCAACCAGCGCGGCCACCTCTACAGTCTGGGCGACCTGCAGATCAGCGCCGATGCCGCAGGCGCCAACGCCAACAGCATCGTCAACCGCTCCGGCACCCTGACCAGCGACGGCGACATGCTGCTGGCCGCCCGCTCGATCCAGAACATCCGCGACCTACTGACCGTCAACGACGCCGGGATCTACAGCGCGCAAATCAACGAAATCGCCTGCACCACCGCCGGCACCGGCAACCTGGACTGCAGCGGCGGCAAGGAACACCACGTCTGGAATATCCAGCAACTGGAAAAGCTTGAAGTCACAGCCTTCAGCGAGGCCTCCAGCATCACTGCCGGCGGCGATATCACCCTGCGCGGTACGGATTTCCTCAACAGCAGCAGCACCCTGGCCAGCAGCGGTGCGCTGACCGCCAACTTCAGCAACAACTTCAGCAACATCGGCGTAGTGCCCAGCACCACCCACACCAGCCGCACCTTCATCTCCGAGCGCACCCGCAGCCCGGGCGGCTGGTATGCCCTGGCTGACGACTTTACCCAGCGTTATTCACAGGGCGGTGCGCGTTACAACGCCAACGATCTGGGCGGCCTTGAAGCGGCGATGAGCAACTTCATCGCCAGCACTGAACGGGAAGTCACCGAGCTGCGCACCATCAACCGCCAGACACCTGACCAGCAGAGCTTTGCGGCGCTGATCCAGGCCGGCGGCAACGTGTCCATCGAGACTGGCAACAACTTCGACAACCGCGCCGTGCAGCGCGGCTTCACCTACGTCAGTGGCGGCGAGCGGACCAACATCGACGCGCCGGGCACCGCCCACGCCACCGCCATCCGCCTCGACAGCCAGCTGTCGCCGGACCTGGCCCAGCAGCAGATCAACCCCACCACCCTGCCCGGCTTCAGCCTGCCCAGCGGCCAGAACGGCCTGTTCCAGCTGGCTGACGAGGCCAGCGGCGGCGCCCTGCTCAACACCACCGGTGCCGGTAGCCACCCGTACCTGATCGAGACCAACCCGGCACTGACCGACATGCGTCAGTTCCTCAGCTCCAGCTACCTGCTCGACAACCTCGGCTACAACCCTGACACCCAGTGGAAACGCCTCGGCGACGGCTACTACGAGCAGCGGCTGGTCCAGCAAGCCGTGGTCTCGCGCACCGGCCAGCGTTACCTGGCCGGCCTGACCAGCGACGAAGCCACCTTCAAATACCTGATGGACAACGCCCTGGCCAGCCGCGACGCGCTCAAGCTCAGCGTTGGCGTGTCGCTGACCGGCGAACAGGTCGCCGCCCTCACCCACGACATCGTCTGGATGGAAGAACAGCAGGTACAAGGCCAGCGCGTGCTGGTGCCCGTGCTGTACCTGGCCCAGGCCGACAACCGCCTGGCCGCCAACGGCGCGCTGATCCAGGGCAACGACCTGCAACTGATCGCCGGCAACAACCTCAACAACGTCGGCACCCTGCTCAGCCGCAACAACCTCAGTGCCAAGGCAGGCAGCAACCTGCTCAACAGCGGCCTGATCCAGACCGAACAACGCCTGGCGCTGGAGGCCGATAACAACCTGATCAACCACGCCGGTGGCGTGATCAGCGGCCACGACGTCAGCCTGCTGGCCAAAGACGGCAGCGTCAGCAACGAACGCAGCGTCACCCGTCATCAGAGCGCCATGGGCGCCTCTGTATGGCGCGAAGACTTCGCCGACAACCCGGCCCGCATCGAATCGGCCGGCGACCTGCAGGCCAAGGCCGGCAAGAACATCAACAACATCGGCGGGGTGATGCAGGCACAAGGCGGCGTGCGCCTGGAGGCCGGGCAGGATGTGAACATCGTCGCAGCGCAAACCCAGGAAGGCCGCATCAACGGCGCCAACCACACCCGCTCCAGCGTCACCCAACTGCCCGCCAGCGTCAGCGCCGGGCAGAACATCGGCGTACAGGCCAGTAACGACATCAACGTCATCGCCAGCCAGGTCGAAGCCCAGGGCAACCTGGTGATGAATGCTGGCAACAACCTCAACATCACTTCAGCCGCTAACGAAAGCCAGTACTACAGCAAAACCAAAAAGGTCACCGACCAGCAGGAGCACACCCAACAGGTCGCCAGCACCCTGACTGCCAAGGGCAACGTCGCACTCAGCGCCAAACAAGACCTGACCGTGAGTGCCAGCCAGGTCAAGGCCGGGGATGCGGCGTATCTGTATGCCGGGAATAACCTGAATCTGCTGGCGGAAAAGAACCGCGACTACTCGCTGTACGACATGAAGAAAAAGGGCAGCTTCGGCGCGAAGCAGACCCAGCGTGACGAAGTCACCGATATCCGCCATGTCGGCACGCAAATCACCACCGGCGGCGACCTGCTGCTGACCAGCGGCGGCGATCAACGTTATCAGGCCGCACAGCTCAACAGCGGCCGCAACCTGACCCTCGAAAGCGGCGGCGCCATCACCTTCGAAGGCGTCAAGGACCTGCATCAGGAGAGCCACGAAAAGAGCAAGAGCGACCTGGCCTGGAACTCGATGAAGGGCAAGGGCCGCACCGACGAAACCCTGCGCCAGACCCAGATGATCGCCCAGGGCGAACTGGCGATCCGCGCCGTGAACGGCTTGCAGATCGATGTGAAACAAGTCGATCAGGAAACCGTCAGCCAGGCCATCGACGCCATGGTCAAGGCCGACCCGCAACTGGCCTGGCTCAAGGACGCCGAACGCCGGGGCGATGTGGACTGGCGGCAGGTGAAGGAACTGCACGACTCGTTCAAGTACAGCCATTCGGGGTTGGGGGCCGGCTCTCAACTGGTGATTGCGATCGTGATGGCGGTAGTCGTTGGGCCGGCCGCGATGGGGGCATTGGGTGGTGCAGGCACAGCAGTGGCTGCTGGAGGTTCGGCCATAGCCACCAGCGCTGCCACAACAGCAACAGTCAGCGCTATCAACAACCGAGGAAATCTGGGCACCGTCTTTAAAGATGTGACCTCATCGGACGCGATGAAGGGTTACGCAGTGAACGGTTTGACAGCCTCATTGACTGCTGGCGTGTATGACGGCATCACAGGCACTAAAACCAACCCGGTGACCAATAAGGTCAGCATAGACCTTTCAAGCATGGAGAACATTGGAAGGTTCGCCGCCAGCCAGACCTTACAAAGCGGTACCTATGTAGCACTTAGCAAGGCAGCAGGTATGGAGGGAAGTTTCAGTGATGCCCTGACCAACTCCGTACTGAACACCATCGCAGCCACCAGCTTTGATGCTGTAGGAGGCCTCAACCTCGAAGACGGTAGCCCTGGAAAAATTGCCTGGCATGCCTTTATTGGCGGCACGCTGGCAGAAGCATCGGGCAGCGACTTCATGACCGGCGCGATTGCTGCGGGAGCCAACGAAGCGGTTGCTACACAACTGCGGCGAAAGATTATTGAGATGGCTCCCGAGCAGTGGGATCTGCTACTCACTGCTGCATCACAACTGGTAGGAGTGATGACTGTCGCTGGCGTGGGTGGCGACGAAAAGGCTTTAGAGACGGGTGCATGGATTACCAAGAACGCCACTCAGTACAACTTTCTCAATCACTACGAAATGGAAGATTTCGTCGGGGATATGAAAGCCTGCAGCACTCCAGAGTGCTACCAGAACACCTGGAAAGGCACCTTTGGCGATATCGAGTATGACCAGCTTAGCCAGGACAACCTCGCAGATGCGCTTGCCACTGTTGGGCCAGCAAGGGCCAAGGCGCTATTGGGTGAAATCCATGGTGGCCTTGCAGCGCTAGGGGATTGGGACTGCCCGCCAGAAGCCTGTGAGTACAAACTCACCCTCATTGACCGAGCGTTTACCGCCAAGGCAGAGCTACAACAAACACTTGTAGAGGGCCAGGGTATTGTCGGCGGCGTACTCACCGCGCCGCTGGGAGCCGTGAATGCTGGGGTTCGAAATACGGGCACTGTGGCGACCGTAGAGGCCAGGGGTGTTGAAAAGGCGTATGCTTATTGGAGTAATGCCCGAGGTGCAAAAGCGCCAGTCAGTTCTCCGTTAAGACTTGGCGAAACCAAGGCGATCAACGATGTCAGCATGACTCGTGTAGGAAGGTGGATGTCTCCTGATGAACTGGCGCAGATGCAAAGCACGAATAAAGTGGTGCAAGGAGGTGGAGGACAAACCTTTATTTCGACTAATGGCATCGCCGACTTTAAGGGGGCTGCATCCAAAGGCTCTGTCTATGTTGAGTTTGATGTTCCAGCTAACAGCTTGCTGCAAGGCGGAAAAGATGGCTGGTTTAAAATGATTGGCCCTGACGCAAGTAAATCTCAGCAATTCTTGCTTAACAAGCAGGGCGGCGAGCATCTTCCGGCGATTAAGAACATTGAGATTCTAGACAAGAAGTGAGAGATCTTATGAATAGCTCCTGGTTTGATGAAAACGTAAAACCACTTTTGAATGGATTTTCTCTAGAGTACTCATCATTTACTGATGGAAATTTTGGTGACCTTGAAAGGATAGAGCTGGAAGGTTTTAACAAGCTAGGGACTGTTGAGTTCTGGTCTAGAGGTTGGGTGAGCATTGATATATATGACTGTACTATTGATGAGCAGGTTATGAATATTTTGCTCTCTCCAGAAGAGGGGCGGGCTGTTTCTAAGGCATTTGATAGATTTATAGAAATATTGACGCAAGAAAATAGTTGATGGTGCAAAAGCTACGGCAACTGACAGTGGGCCAGCCAGAGCTTCGTCAGCAGTTCAAGTCCTTTATGAGCAACCATGGCGTGAATGTGACCCACACCCCGGAATATCTAGATGATAGATGAACTGAGAAAAAACCTATCAGCGGAAATCGACAAGCTAGATATTCCATGGATAAAAAAAACGGAGTACAACTCTGGAGGGACCATTTTGAAATGCGGCCTTGTATCCAAAGCTGAAGGATCAACTGATACAAGAAAACCTGAGCACTATTGCGGCTCAGGACTCAAGATTAGCTGCGACTGTGAACGGCAGTGGAACGAAAAATCCGAACTTCTCTATAGGTCAAGGTACATCTTCCGAAGCTAATCAGTTGGGTAAAACCTGGGTTGGAGATGGCGCGACAAAAACAAGTGACGGACTTGGTTTGATTAGCGCAGACGGCACTCGTGTATATAGGCCGCCAACACCCAAAGATTCATCTTTTGCAACGACAGGCGTACAGGCCAATTTTGAAACTTACAACATCAACCCGGTAACAGGTCAGCGCGTAAAAGTAAGTAACGGCCATCTGAATGTGGCTGACTAGGAGGAATGATGCACGCTGTTATAAAAAGTATTTCTAATGATTTTTTTGATGTCGAGACCTACATCCCTGAGAGCGTAGACAACTTTTCTTTAAGTCTTCGTATTCGAATTGGGCTTGATAGTACGCAAGGGGCAGATGATTTTGAGCTTTTCATCTGCACTCCAAAGTGGTTAGAAGAGACAATGTGGGAGCCTCGTTGGGGGAGAGGTCTATTAATTGTTCGAGAATATAATTTTTCGACTATTAATGGATTGATTCATGAGTATGTAAGTCGCTGCGAGGGGGATAGCTGGGAAACTATCGTGATAAATCTGGGAAAGATATTTGCCTGGGAGTTTGATGATTACCAATCCTAATCAACAGGATTGTTTATCTAACACCGGCCTTGCGCCGGTGTTTTTGCACCCTATCTGCACTTGTAAATGATGGAGTGTTGGGCGAGCAACTGGCCCTGCAAACCCTTAACGAGAAAACCGGCCTCAATTTCAAACCTTTGCAAAACAGTAGCAACCACGGCTGCGATGGCTGCGCGGTGGCGATCAATGGCGATACGATTACCGTGGTGGTGATGGGTGCGAAGTCTTCGGTGAATGGCGTGAGTAAGGCCGGTACGCCGCATGGGGATCCAAGGACGCGGTTGGAGGGGTGGCTGGCTAACAGATCAATTGCCGACTCTGATCCTGCTTTACGCGATGCTTTGCAAGCGGCGTTAGATTCGGCAAAAACCAAGGTTCAAGAGGTAACAGTCAAAGTCGGTGTTCCCGCCCCCAATAAAACAGGTGTAGCAGAATTTAAGGTGGAACCATGGACCAAGAAGTAATTCAGTGCGAACGCTCGGGCGTGAACCCGAGATGGCCTTCCTACAAAAGCGTGCTGGGGCGCATAGCCAAGGGGCCACACGTCTCAGATAAATACGAGCTGAATGGCATTCGTGAATATGTTGAACGCGGCGATGCATTTGCGAAGCCATCAATGCCTGTACCGAATAGTGACAACATTACGCGTAGTAGCTCCGAATGGATGGCCGTCACACGAGCCCACAAGGTATTGGCAACCGCACCAGATAATCCGCAATGGCTTCTGGAATTGGCCCATTGGCTGCGCTATTACCAAGTAGGAATCTGGCAGTTGTTCTTCTGGGCGGGCCAGTTCGACATTATTGCCAAAGCGGCAGGCAATGATCGACGCCGCCAAAACTACAGCATCCAAACCGCCAGCAATATGATGGCCGCCATGGCGATCCTAGGCTGGAAGGACGCCGTCATCCATCAGGGCTATCTCACCCATGCGGCTCTCAACCGTGGGCATCAATTAGTGATTGAGTACGAAGAGCAAAACCGCCGCGCCCAAGCCTTTATGCTGCGTGTGTTTGCCGATTGGATGGGCGATGTCTCGCATCAATGGCCTGCTTATGCTTACGACGAACCCATCTACGAAGCCTTGTTGGCCATGTGGCGCACTCCCAGCCCCGACGACCTGATGCCCTGCCTGTTGGCCGCGTGTGACCGCCACACTTGGCAAACCGGCAAAGAGAGCCAGAAGAATTCCTACGACTTCAATCAGGACTGGCACTTGGAGCGCGTTCCGGTGGAAATTATCTATATCCTGCGCCTGCGCCAGTGGGAAGGTTTAGCCAATCCGCAGAAGATTGATCATCCGCTGCTGGCCGCGCCCTTTGACCAATTGCCGCCAGAGCAACCAGTCCCTGAGTTGGACGAGTTGATGCAAGGTGTGCTCAAACGCGCGAGGGAAGACTGGCCACAGTACGATGAAGTGCTGTCTTTACCAGCATTGAATAGTTGAATAAGGGCAAAAGGAACGGGCACAGGAAAGGCGCCATACACCTCGACTGTCTCTCCGAATGCTGAGGCTGGCATGCCATATACCAACCCGGTAAAGGAGGCGGGTGCAAAACAGGCTGCCGCCGCCAATTGATTAGCAAGATTATCTGAACGGGCGGTGCAAGTACGCTCGAAGCTAAATATTGGTAGCGGTAGGAATATTGCTGTTGCTGAGTATTCAATTGATGGACAAAGCGCTGAGCTTGTAGGAATAAGCGGGCTAGTGTGATGTCTCAGAAGTGAGACTCATAGTCGCCAGACCTGGCCCAGCAGCAGATCAACCCCACCACCCTGCCCGGCTTCAGCCTGCCGAGGGGCCAGAACGGCCTGTTCCAGCTGGCTGACGAGGCCAGCGGCGGCGCCCTGCTCACCGGCACCGGCAGTGGCCACGACACCAACCTCAAAGGCGCGGTCGTAACGGCCAATCAGGTTCAGGCCAACGTAGGCCGTGACCTGAATATCGAGAGCCTGCAGGACACCAGTAAATACAAATCCAAACAGACCGATGCCAGCGTCGGGATCAGCATTTGTATTCCACCGTTTTGTTATGGCGTAAGCGGAAGCGGCTCGTTCAATCAGCAGAAAATGCAGAGTGACTACGCCAGCGTCAGCGAACAGTCAGGTATCAAAGCGGGCGACGGTGGCTTCCAGATTGAGGTCAAGGGCAACACCGGCCTCACCGGTGGCGCCATCACTAGCAGTGATCGAGCTGTAGAGCGCGGACTCAACACTCTAAGCACCGGTACCCTGACCTCCACCGATATCAGAAACAAGGCTGATTACGACGCCAGCAGCATCGGCCTGAGTGGCGGAGCGGGTAATCAGACCGCGCGCAAGCCTGACAACACCATAGAGGCCGGCGCCCCCGGTCAGAAGCCGGCGGATGTCAAGGGCATCAGCGCCAACGCGCCGATTGCGCTGGTTGCCAGCGGTGATGCCCGCAGCACCACCCGCAGTGGCATCAGCGGGGCCAACGTCACCATCACCAATGAGGCGGGCCAACAAGCACTAACCGGGCAAACCGCCGCCGCAACCATCGCGGATATCAATACCGATGTGTCCAGCGAACGCGATGGCAGCAACAAGCTCAAGCCGATCTTCGATGCTGAAGAAATTCAGAACAACTTCGCGATCACCAGCACCTTCATACAAAACACCGGCATCTATCTGGAGGAGCGGGCCAGGGAAGTCGACGCCAAGAACAAGCAGGCCGACGAGGAACTGGAGGCACTGAAAAACCCCACCCTCTCCGACAAGGAGCGAGAGACCCACATCGCCAATTACAACAGCCTGAAAGAACAGGCTCGGCAAATCGACAATGACTGGGGCTCTGGCGGCACTTATCGGCAGATCACCGTTGCGCTCACTGCTGGGGCCTCCGCGAATGTAACGGGCGGCACCAGCCAGTTCGCGCAGAACATGCTGGTCAACTACGTGCAGCAGGAAGGCTCTTCTGCCATCGGCAAGATGGTCGAAAAGGGGTTGAAAGAAGGCAGTCCCGAACACGCCGCCTGGCACGCCATGCTGGGCTGTGCAGGCGCTGCCGCCAGCCGGCAAAGCTGCTCGGCAGGCGCGATGGGCGGTGCGGCTTCCAACTTCCTGACGACCTTCTTCTCCGAAACCAGTGCCGATGAGTCCAACGCCTCACGCGAAGCCAAACGCAATGTGATCGCCAGTCTGGTGACCGGTATCGCGGCCATGACTGATCCGTCCGCAGCGGCTACCAGCACCAACGCTGCCATCGCCAACGTGGACAACAACTGGCTGGCGACCCAACAGATCATCCAATACAAGAAGGAATACAACGAGGCTAAAACGCCCCAGGAGAAAGTAGCTGTATTCCTGAAGTGGGAGAAAACCTCACTCGATCAGGATGTACTGACCGGTGTAGGAATCGCCAAGGGCTTCAAGGATGGCATGGCCGGTATAGGGGTCGACACCCTCAACAGTGCCGTGAGCATGCTGCGCGATCCGCAAGCGCATATCGACGCCGTGATCGCGTTTGTCGATTCCCCGGAAGTCAGGGATCGGCTGAAACAACACATCCACGCCCAACTTAGGGAGAAACTCGAAAAAATCGACCAGGCCCTTGAGCACGGTGGCGACGAAAATGCCGAGATGCTCGGCAAGATGATGGGCGAGGTCACTGCCGTCGTCATCAGTACCGTGTCCACCGGCGGTGGCGGCGCAGCCACCAAGTCCGCAACACTTTCGGAAATGGGAATTCTCATCTCTGGCAAAAAGCTTGAACAGCTTGCCACCACGGTGAAACTGGAGAAGGTCACCGAGAACTTCGCTCAGACCGGGAAGCCAGGCAGGGATCCGGATGTGCCGTTTGTAGAGACGGTTACGACGGCAGGCAAGACAGTAGACCAGATAGAAATTCCGTCTTGGTACAAAGAGGACAGTTCAGCAGGCGCGATGCTTGCTCGTCCAGCAAATTTACCGGAGGGCTCCAGGGTTTTCGTAAATACCAAGACCGGAAACGTCGAGGTACTGATCCCTGAAAAAGGCCTCCATGTCGTAAGAGGCGAAGGTGGATTAGAGGTAAAGGATGGTGGTAGGTTAGCGAATCTGAAGGCGGCAGAGGCGAACATCGCCGAGGCGCAGAAGGCCGGTAGTTCAGTAGGGGGCACTGGTACAAAAGGCATTTCTCCGGTTGTCACTGCCGAGGGGAAAATTGGGAATGCAGCATTTACTGATGTAAACCAAACAGCTCGCCCAATTGCTCAGGCAAAATCAGATGAGGCAACCCTAATAGCTGATCGAGTAGCGACCAAGATTGAAGCAACAGGAAAACCGTTGCCGAACGGAAATATGGCCGACGCTCATGCAGAAATTGGAGTCATACAGCAGGCATATAATGCTGGCAAGACTCAAGGAGCTGATATGACTATGAGCGTTGCAGGTAAAGATGTATGTGGTTTTTGCAAGGGTGATATAGCAGCAGCGGCGGAAAAGGCCGGATTGAAATCTTTAACTATTCAAGCGATGGATGACGTAACGGGACTGCCAAAAAAATATAATTGGGTGCCGGGAATGCGGTCTATTAAGGAAGTGCCATGAGTATGGTTTTTGGAGGTTATATTGTTGATTCTAATGGCGGTCGCCATCAGCTAGAAGCTGTCGTGGATCCTGAGGCGTTTGTTGTTCGGGATGTGTTGAGTTTCATCAGTGAGCGCTCCGGCGTTATCACAATGCGGCGCCAGTTGGAATGTGAAGTTCAGCCCTATGAGCTTGTATTGTATGTTGAGAGTGGAAATTTCTTACTGATGCTTAGCGAATATGATAAAGATGGTGAGCATGGCGTGAGAACTTTAACTGATCTCAACTCGAAAAACGAACTCGTCAGTATTTTAGGTGAGATGTATCCAGCTAGGGCGATCACGCGTAATCTAGAACTTGTTTATGCTGTTTTTATAGAATTCGCTCGTGCAGGAAATGTGTCCGCAGATATCATGAGGTAAGCCCCACCCAATGTCGCCTGACTAGTTGATGCAAAAGCTTCTGGCGGTGCAGCAGAAAAGTTAGCTGATGTTGTAGCTTCATCGTCTAAACCTGAATGATTGCAACGACTTGATGCGGGCAATGAGTTTAATAAGGCACAGCGTAACAACTATAGGAACTCTAATTACGAAAAAGACACTTATTTACCACCCCAAGAAATTGGTAGTCCATATTCATACGGATTGACCCGATTACTGGACAGGGACCCATGGCTATTGACTCCTCCTTATTTACATCAGGCCAGAAAACAATGGATGGTGGGATCCGCAACTCCAGGCAATTTTTGGACGCATGAAAAACATGGCGTTTGCAGGAGCAGAGTGCAACCGCCCGTTACTGGAGCCGCGCATGCGAACGTGCAAACGCCGCATGTAATTGAGTACGGTAGAAATAAGTTGCCAGACGGGACGATTAGAGTTCAATCGCCCTCGACAAAACTAGCACCAAGGCCCGCTAAACCCGGCGAGATCCCATAATGAAAGTTAACACAATTCATCCCTTGATCGGCTTGGTTCGTTATGAATCCTGGAAGTCGGGATGGGCGAAAAAAGACGAGGTTGATGAGTTTTCTTATATAAGCAGTCAGTGCAACCCTGAGGATGTATTATTGTCATGCAAGCTTTTGTTTCCTGATTTTGTTGTTGAATACGTAGCATTGTGTCCAGTGGGTACGGCTTGCGACCTTCTTCTCCGAAACCAGTGCCGATGAGTCCAACGCCTCACGCGAAGCCAAACGCAATGTGATCGCCAGTCTGGTGACCGGTATCGCGGCCATGACTGATCCGTCCGCAGCGGCTACCAGCACCAACGCTGCCATCGCCAACGTGGACAACAACTGGCTGGCGACCCAACAGATCATCCAATACAAGAAGGAATACAACGAGGCTAAAACGCCCCAGGAGAAAGTAGCTGTATTCCTGAAGTGGGAGAAAACCTCACTCGATCAGGATGTACTGACCGGTGTAGGAATCGCCAAGGGCTTCAAGGATGGCATGGCCGGTATAGGGGTCGACACCCTCAACAGTGCCGTGAGCATGCTGCGCGATCCGCAAGCGCATATCGACGCCGTGATCGCGTTTGTCGATTCCCCGGAAGTCAGGGATCGGCTGAAACAACACATCCACGCCCAACTTAGGGAGAAACTCGAAAAAATCGACCAGGCCCTTGAGCACGGTGGCGACGAAAATGCCGAGATGCTCGGCAAGATGATGGGCGAGGTCACTGCCGTCGTCATCAGTACCGTGTCCACCGGCGGTGGCGGCGCAGCCACCAAGTCCGCAACACTTTCGGAAATGGGAATTCTCATCTCTGGCAAAAAGCTTGAACAGCTTGCCACCACGGTGAAACTGGAGAAGGTCACCGAGAACTTCGCTCAGACCGGGAAGCCAGGCAGGGATCCGGATGTGCCGTTTGTAGAGACGGTTACGACGGCAGGCAAGACAGTAGACCAGATAGAAATTCCGTCTTGGTACAAAGAGGACAGTTCAGCAGGCGCGATGCTTGCTCGTCCAGCAAATTTACCGGAGGGCTCCAGGGTTTTCGTAAATACCAAGACCGGAAACGTCGAGGTACTGATCCCTGAAAAAGGCCTCCATGTCGTAAGAGGCGAAGGTGGATTAGAGGTAAAGGATGGTGGTAGGTTAGCGAATCTGAAGGCGGCTGAGGCGAACATCGCCGAGGCGCAGAAGACCAATAGTTCAGTAGAGGGTATTGGTGAAAAAGGAGTGTCAGGTTCGACTCTGACGAGAGACGAATTGATCTCGGGCTTGTCTGGAGGAACTAAGATCACGCCGGAAAATGTGGTTGATATCCGTAGATTGCCAGATGGCCGAACAGTCTGGTTGGAAAAGGGTACTGATGCTGCTGGATTGCAACATATCTATAAACGACACGAAGTAGACTTTGTCAATAAGGGCATCTCGCGCAATGATATTCCAACGATAGTAATGAACGCTCTTGAGCGTGGTGACATTATCGGGACCAATGGTTCGGCTAATGTTTATCGTGTTACGTACAATGGTGTTGAGCAAAATATTGCAGTCGGTGTTGGCTCAAACGGTTTCGTGGTTCGAGCTAATCCGGTAAGTTTTTGGAAGCCATTGCCATGATTAGGTTAAGACTAACAAGTGAATATTTGGCCGGGCCAATATTTTGCCCAGATCCGGATAGAATGGGGCACGTTGACATCGAGGATTTACCCATCTCTCAAGAGTTGATGGCGAAAATCAGGAGTTGGGACGAAGAGTACCAAGCGACTTTCAACAGCGACTACCCTCCCGACTCTGTTTTTCCCACTCTTGAGGCAGAGCTTCGGCATAAAGCCGAAGGCATGCAACTGGCGAAGTCGTTACAACAAGAACTAAAGGGCGGCTATATGATTGAGTATTGGCCGTAGTCGATAGTCAGTTGATGCAGAAGGAACTGGGAGTGTTCCGAATCTTACTGAGCGGGGCACGTCAGTTAACCTACACCCTAATGACATTGCTATCGCACAGCGACCAGCAAGAACACTTGCACAGGATGATTTTTGGCGCTACTGGTTACAAACTCAAACCGAAAACAGAATAACTCCATCCGGCTCATATGATTTTGTAAAAACGCCAGACGGAAGTATTCGGGTTGTCAGGCTAAATGTGAGTCAAGACTTCTCAACCCATACGAACAGCCTAAAACCAGCTAGTTACTATTCGAAGGTGTTTACCGATGTAGGCGTCACAAACTTTAAGTTCGTAATTACCCCGATAACAAAGTGAGGTGTGAAATGAGTAGTGATCGGGAGACGTTAGAAAAAATTCTGGGTGGGAAAATCGAGCAGTCGAACTCTCGAAATGTACCTGGTGTTACGGCTGTTGATGGGCAGCAAGTTGTTTATTTTTCGGACGATGGGAAAAACAAATTCCGAAAACAATTTAATAACATTACGTGCTTTTCTGAACCTCCGAATGCTGTTCGTGGAGGGGTAAATGATCGCGGGTGCAAAGTCACCCCGCCCGCGGGGCCTCTTTTTTACGCGATTTCCTATCATGGTGATCTTGACGGTTGGAGAAAAGATATTGAGGCAGGGGCAATTGGCCTTGGTCTGTTACTCGCCAAAATCAAAGGTAATCAATTGGTTATTTCCGATGGCCGCTCGATCCCTCTGTCAGATTGCAAAATAGAGTTCTCTTGAACACTGCTTACCCTCAACACCGGCCCTGCGCCGGTGTTGTTGTATCTGCTTACTGCAAAACCTCCCGTCTGTTGCCGCTGTCCGACGGCTTCGCCACCGAACCGCCAGGGGCTTTTGTCGCTGGTTGGTTTAGGTCGTCCAGGTCGTATTTTGACGGGCTGAAAACCCACGTCGGGGTGGTTTTATTCAGCGAGCGCGAATCAGCTGGGCCGACCGGCGCGCAGGCCGCGCCACGTCTGGCGTTGCGCGTGTAGACAACGAAATTTGCGTCGGGTGATACTGTTGGGTGACTCTAAAAACGTAGGCGAGGCAGCCAGCGCAAGGCAAAAAACGGCGAGGAAGCGGAGTTTACGGGTTGTAAATGAGCATTCTGAGCCGTTTTTTAACGCTGCGATGGCAACGCAGGTAGTTTTTAGAGGTGCCCTATAGTCGGCGGCGGGATCTGGAAGAAAAATGGAGTTCTTCGAACTTATGAATGGAGCGGACATTACGGGATGAACTGGACTCCAGAGCTTCGTCAGCAGTTCAAGTCCTTTATGAGCAGCCATGGCGTGAATGTGCCCCATACCCCGGGAATATCTAGATGATAGATGAACTGAGAAAAAACCTATCAGCGGAAATCGACAAGCTAGATATTCCATGGATAAAAAAACGGAGTACAACTCTGGAGAGACCATTTTGAGTTGGCTTCCTATAGCAGAGTTGTGTGGAGGGCACTTTAATTTAGGGCTTACTTCCAAAGGATTTTGGGCTAGACCGACAGAGTATACTGTTCAGACAGGCAGCGAAGATAATGCATATGTCTTTTTTTGCCCATCCTGGAGAAATTTCCAGAAGCCGTTTACTGCAAAATGATATACAGCCTCAAAAAACATAGAGTTCCCGAGAAGCTCATAGACCTATTTCCGTTTGAAGCCATTATTGTGCAAGGCCTTAAAAGTCAAAGTGAGCACTGGTCTAGTGCAGCGTTGAAATGGGCTTTATTCGTCCTACGATCTACAATATTAGAAGCGGCGCTGGAGACTTTAGTAAAAACTGGAGAGACTCAAAAAATACGTCACCTGGCAAAAAAACAGCCAAGCAACTAAAGCCTTTATGACATAGAGCGGGCAAAGTACCGGGTCAAAGAAAATGGACGGGTATACTTGGTATCATCATCAAGATAGTTGGCGAATGCAGTTGGCCCCTGAATTGATTCATGAGAAAACGGAGCATATCGGTGGCTAAGCCATGGGGTGGAATGTGAGTCTGAATGAGACTAGTTGCTTCAGTGATGAGCTGATGGCGTTCGTTATGACCTGTCTTTTTTGTAGGGCTATAAGCAGGCATGAACTTAATTTTTGGTGCACTCAAGCGTTGTCGCTGAATAACGCTCCAGCATTTTTGTATGACTTAATGGATTTTTATGATGAGATTTTCAAGATCTATAAGGTAATTGGCTATGTGCCCCATTGGGAACATACGGAAGATGACGAGCATGCTTTGTATGGTATTGCTGTTCGTCGAGGGTTTGAGCCTTACGACATTCCTTTAACGTCGAATGACGCGCTTGCGTGTCTTGAGGCGTCGCCAGATATTGAGCGACTGTTTGGCCAGGTCTTTGACTTCATCAAATTGTAAGTAGGTGCAAAAGTCTTAGAAATTGCGCCGGGTAAGTTTTACTAGTTGTTTGGCCGTGTCGAAAGCAGCTCCCATAACGCGGCTCATTCAAATCAACTTGCGCTTTAAATGAAGAGGCTCAATGCTCCAGACAATACCGCTGGTCGTCAGATACCAACTGACCATTTGACTCTTTCTGCCAAAAATGACGACAATGTGATGAGCACCATCTCCAATCAGTACGGAAATTTTGAGGTTAGATAGTCGCTGTTTATGGGGCCATCAGGTAAAGCTGCTAATTTTCAGAGCACCTTCCAGATTCTTGATGACGGAACTCGTAAACTCAGCACAGTCATACCGCTCCACTGAGGACTTAGTAATGAAATTTCCAAGTACAAGTGATTTTTTGGAAGAGTTTGGTATCGAGCCTGTTGAGCTTGATCCAAGTCTGGCGCTATGTCGCTACAAAAAGAAGTCAGAAAACAGTGAGTTAGAGATTGATGTTTCTTTTAGCGCCGTGATGAAATCCTTCCAAATCATGTTAAGGCTTGCCACGCAAGAACTGGTAGTTATTTCATCGGAAAACGTCAAGTCTATCGAGTTGGTGAGAGATAATGCGGGTGCTGGACTTCATGTTGTATTTGAAATTTGTGATTCAATTTCGGAGGCCAGGGTGACATTTGAACCAGAGGTAAGCTGCCGATGGTGGACATTGCGCAACATATAAGACGGGGCAAGCGCGCTGGGCAAGGCGGTGCATTATCTGGCGAATAACTGGAGCCGGCTGGAACGCTACGTCGAAGCGGGTTACTTGCCCATCGACAACAACGCGGCCGAAAGAGCGATCAAGCCGTTTGTCATCGGGCGCAAGGCCTGGCTGTTCAGCGACACCGTCAACGGCGCCGGTGCCAGCGCGAAGATCTACAGCCTGGTCGAGACCGCCAAGGTAAGCGGCCAAGAGCCCTATACATGGCTGCGCCACGTACTCGAGCGGCTGCCGCACGCCTCGTCAGTAGCAGACTACGAAGCTCTGCTACCGTGGAACTGCTCGCCAGAAATGCCACAGTAAACCGTCAACCCATCGTTGGGCAGGTGGGGTTTATGGATCGCATACAGCAGAGGTTGCCAAGAAGTCTGGAAAATGACTACGCCGAATAATGGATGAATATGGTCCAGGCTATGGCTCCAATAGGAAAGAGACGAGGATCAATAATGATTAGTCTTCCAGAGTTAAATGAATTGCTTGTTGCTCATAACTGCCTACATACAATTAGTACTCAGTTGAATACTGATGAGATGGCTTATGATTTATCTTTATCGATTTCGGCCTCTGAACAGGCCGGGACTGATGTAGTGAGTATCAAGTTCATTGATATTAGTCAATTTACGGCCCGTGATTTTGGTGGCGGATTAACTCAGCTGATGCACATGAATGTTCATAAGCTGGATTCTGGCTTCGATAGAATGCGTTATCACCTGAGTGATCTTGAGGATAAAAAGTTTTCGTTTTATTTCTCATCATTCTTGCTTGATTAGCTGGTGCTAGGTTTTGTACGAAAAGTACTGACGCATGCAACGCAGGCTGCAGGCCAGCGTGACCATGGCTGAAAAGC
>NZ_JANJFL010000089.1:0-664 GCF_024584215.1 Pseudomonas sp. LJDD11 | reverse complement strand
ACGGGCACAGCATGGTCCTCTGGTGTTCGGTATGGGGGCTTTCGCGAATGAATTCGCTCCTACAAATTGAACTGCCCCCCAAAAGTTGGAGAGTTTTAGCTCGCAGCCTGAGTCCTGTATTCCACAGGGCTCAGGCCATTGAGCTTCAGCTTGATACGATCATGGTTGTAGTAATGAATGTACTCATCCAGACCAGCCTTCAATTCTTCAATGTTTTCGAACCGCTCCAAGTAGAAAAACTCCGACTTGAGCGTGCCGAAGAAACTCTCCATCGCCGCGTTGTCCAGGCAGTTGCCCTTGCGCGACATGCTCTGCTTCACACCGCACTGCTGCAACGCACGGCGATATTGGGCCTGCTGGTACTGCCAGCCCTGATCCGAGTGGATCAGTAGCCTGGGGCTGTTACCCAGGCTACTCAAAGCCTTCTCCAGCATGTTGCCCACCAGGCTGTAGCTTGGTCGAGTGGCTATTTCGTAAGCCACTATCTCGCCGTTGTACAAATCCATCACTGGCGACAGATAGAGCTTTTGCTGGGCCACCTTGAACTCGGTCACGTCGGTCACCCACTTCTGGTTCGGCCGCTGAGCCTCGAAGTTACGTTGCAGCTCGTTCGCTGCGATTGTGCCTTCCGCCCCCCGATAAGACCGGTACTTCTTGGTCCGCA
>NZ_JANJFL010000088.1:0-669 GCF_024584215.1 Pseudomonas sp. LJDD11 | reverse complement strand
TACGCAGGGCTTAACGTCAAGCTGCTGGGCCTCGACGGCCGCTGGGTGCTGATCGGCCTGATGGGCGGGCGCGACGCTCAGGTGGACATGGCTCAGGTGCTGGGCAAACGCATTCAGGTTCTCGGTTCGACCTTGCGCAGCCGTGACGACTCGTTCAAGGCAGACCTGCTCAGCGATCTGGGCCAGCATGTCTGGCCGCTGTTCACCGAAGGGCGTCTCAAGCCGCAACTGGCCAGAACCTTTGGGATCAGTGACGCCGAAGCCGCATTCGCGGAGCTGGCGACCAATCAGGTGTCGGGCAAGATTGTGCTGGTTATCGACTCCAGTCTGGAGTGACACGCCTCCTGTGGGCATCGTGAGCGTTCTGCTCGCGATGCCTCTCTTCTGAGCCGCATTTCATCATTCATATTCTGTTTCCCGTCCGATCAGTGGCAGCGAAACCTGTCACTTCTGACAGTGTGAAAAAAAATGCCCAGAGCGTTCAATCAAGGCCAGTTCGTGCAGGTGGATAACGCACGGTTCGAGCACTTTTTGAACGAGGTCATGGGCGGTATGAATGAGGGGCGCTCGCTACAACCTTCTGAATGCTGTGTGGCGGCAAACACCGCATCGAATGCCAATCTGCTGCCTGCACCCGATGTGCCTGCGATCATTGATCCGAAAGACCCT
>NZ_JANJFL010000087.1:433-673 GCF_024584215.1 Pseudomonas sp. LJDD11 | reverse complement strand
CAGAGGGTCACTTCATTGGTCAGGCCCTTCATGCTGATGCTGATCACCGGAAAGAAGTTGGCGAATATGAACAGCAGGGCTGCAGCGATGGTCAGGGCCAGCAACTGCTCGATGGTCAGGCGATGGCCTCGGCCCAGCAGCGCCTTGCAGCGCAGGCAATGCGCCGATTCGCCAGCCTTCAGGGGCGTGGCTTCATACAGCGAGTCGCAGTGCTCGCAGGTGATCAGATCCGAGAGAGGT
>NZ_JANJFL010000087.1:0-423 GCF_024584215.1 Pseudomonas sp. LJDD11 | reverse complement strand
CGGAGAGAGGTTCCATGGAATCCACAGTGGTCATCGACGCCGTTGATGCAGGATTTGCCGGGTTGAAAAAAACGAGGACGGGAAGATACCTCGTTAATGGCATTACGGCATATTTTTCTGTGTAAACAACTGTTCTGTGTAAGCAGCAAGGTTGAAGCATTGACCACAGCCATGGGTTGTCGTTCCCATATCATTGCGCCATTAGTTTGTAATTGTTCTGTTACTTGCGGGCTGCCTGAAGAAACATTTCATTACACGATGGCAAGTTGCGCCCCGCCTCATGCCCCGTCTGCCCTGTAGCGCTCAAGAGGGCGTTCATACCCGCCAAAGTGCCCTGCGTCACCTCGACACAGCGGCTCATGGCCCGATGCAGTAGTGCTAGACTCGCGCCACTTCAGACAAGGAGCAGACTTACGTGCGCAA
>NZ_JANJFL010000086.1:0-674 GCF_024584215.1 Pseudomonas sp. LJDD11 | reverse complement strand
GAATCGAGCGGCTCCTGCCGGAACTTGCGGGCCGAATTCAGGCCAAAGCAGTTCGCGTACCGACGGTCAACGTCTCGTGCCTGGATATCACGCTGCAAACGGCGCGTGATACCGATGCTGTGGAAATCAACCGAATCTTGCGTGAGGCCGCCACCAGCGGCCCGCTCAAAGGCCTGCTGGCATACACCGAATTGCCGCATGCCAGTTGTGATTTCAACCATGACCCTCATTCGGCCATTGTCGATGCGAGTCAGACCCGAGTTTCCGGCCCCCGGCTGGTAAACCTGCTGGCCTGGTTCGATAACGAATGGGGTTTTGCCAATCGAATGCTCCACGTTGCGGACCATTTCTTGCGCGTCGCGGATCAACAACAGTAAAAAACAGGCACGCCTCATGACCGTGTTGAAGATGACCGACCTCGATCTGCAAGGTAAGCGTGTGCTGATTCGCGAAGACCTCAACGTCCCGATCAAGGACGGCGTTGTCAGTAGCGATGCCCGAATCCTTGCTTCGCTGCCGACCATCAAGCTGGCGCTGGAGAAGGGTGCTGCCGTACTGGTCTGCTCGCACCTGGGCCGTCCGACCGAAGGCGAGTTCTCGGCCGAGAACAGCCTCAAGCCGGTTGCCGACTACCTGAGCAAGGCGCTGGGCCGTGAAGTCCCGCTGGTTGCCGA
>NZ_JANJFL010000085.1:0-675 GCF_024584215.1 Pseudomonas sp. LJDD11 | reverse complement strand
GCGCAGCCTGGGCTGGGTGCCCCTCAAGGCCGGCGCTGCTGTCTGGAAAAACGGCCAGGTCGTCTTCAACAGACAGCACTTCAAGGTCTGGGACAGCTACGGCCTGGCGGGCTTTAAATTCAGATCCGGTAGCTTCAACGAAGACAGCCGTGGACGCTGGTATTTCAACGTCGTGGTCGAGGTCGACCGCCAGTTATCGCCAGGCCAGGACGCAGTGGGTATCGACCTCGGACTGAAAACCACGGCCACCTGCAGCGACGGTGATCGCCTTGAAAGCGGCAGGTTCTACCGGGATCTGGAGAGCGCGCTGGGCACGGCCCAGCGTGCCGGCAAGAAAGCCCGTGTACGGGCGATTCACGCCAAAATTGCGAACCGCCGCAAGGATTGCCTGCATAAGTTCAGCAACGCGCTGGTCGCGCGTTGTGGCGTCATTGTGGTGGGCGATGTGAGCTCACTGAAACTCGCGAAAACCAGGATGGCCAAGTCGGTGCTGGACGCCGGCTGGGGCCAATTGAAAACCATGCTGGAATACAAATGCGATCACGCAGGCACGGTTTTCAAGGTTGTCAGCGAGAGAAACACCACCCAAACCTGTTCGAGCTGCAAGCAATTGCCGGACTCGAGGCCCAGAGGTATCGCAGGGCTTGGAATAAGGGAATGGACTTGTTGTGGGTG
>NZ_JANJFL010000084.1:0-675 GCF_024584215.1 Pseudomonas sp. LJDD11 | reverse complement strand
AGATCGCTTTCCAGTTGCTTGATGCGCGTGGTCAGGTTCGAGGGTACACGATGGATGTGCTGTGCCGCGGCGCTGATGCTGCCTTGCTCGGCAACGGCCTTGAATATTTCGAGCTGGACGAGATCCAATTCATTCTCCAAACGTGAAAGATACGATCATTATTATTCAGTTTAACGAAAAACAGCACGACGATACTCTGGCCCCATTCCCACCTACAAGAGGATGGCGTCATGACACAGATTTCCAGCCACACCCATGCAATTTCGATCAACCCGGCCAATGGTGAACAGGTCGGCCATTATGCGTTCGAGCCTGACTCGGCACTGGATGACGCGCTTTCACGTGCGGCTGAAGGTTATGCGTCATGGAAACGCAAGACGATCGATGAGCGCGCACAGTTGTTGATAGCACTGAGCAAGGCATTACGCGACAACACAACGTCCATGGCGCAGATGATCACCCGGGAAATGGGCAAGCCCATCGCCCAGGCCCGTGGCGAAATCGAGAAATGCGCGCAGCTCTGCGAGTGGTACGCCAGCCATGGTCCGGCCATGCTTGCACCGGAACCGACGCTGGTCGAGAACAACAAGGCGCGTATCGAATACCGCCCGCTTGGCCCGATCCTGGCCGTCGTGCCATGGAACTTCCCCGTCTGGCAGGTGCTGCGGGGTGCCG
>NZ_JANJFL010000083.1:0-679 GCF_024584215.1 Pseudomonas sp. LJDD11 | reverse complement strand
GAGACTCGAAACCCTCACCACGTTGCTCTGTCTGCTGTTTCTTCCTGCCCTGTGCGCTGCTGCCAACAAGACCGTCTACGGCCTGAACGAATACGCCAGACTCACCAACATTGACCTTGAGGTCGCAGCCAAACTCGACACCGGCGCGAAGACCGCATCGCTGAGTGCGCGTGATATCAAGCACTTCAAGCGCAATGGCGAGAACTGGGTCAGGTTCTACCTGCCCACCGACACCAGCCACGCCCACCCCACCGAACAGCCCCTGACGCGCACCACCCAGACCAGGCGGCGAGCCGGCGATGTCGACCCGGACGACGAGAAAAAGTACAGCGCAAGGCCGGTGATCAACCTCGATATCTGCATGGGTGAAGTTTTACGCACCATAGAAGTGAACTTGACCGACCGAAGTGCTTTCCAATACCCGCTTTTGATTGGCTCCGATGCACTCAAACACTTCGATGCGCTGGTCGATCCAAGTCTCAAATTTGTGGCGGGCAAGCCCGCCTGTGCCTCCGTCGTTCAAAACGCAGAGTAAATACATGCGCTCTCTTACACTCCATCTGAAAATCCTGATCACGCTTCTGGTGACACTCGGCATCGCGATCACGGCCTATCAGATTGTCATCCTCCGCATCCCGCTGACCGAGGACGGGACTGGCAAACTGCGGGAGATCGACGC
>NZ_JANJFL010000082.1:0-682 GCF_024584215.1 Pseudomonas sp. LJDD11 | reverse complement strand
ATAGCGCAACTCGAACGTGCCTTCCAGAGCAAAATTCGAGCTTTTGAAGTCCAGCTGTTTGGGAAAGTCAGCCGCGTTTATAGGCCCGGGAAACTGAATCGTCTGGACCTCTGCCCACGTGGATGAGGTCGCCAGCTTCCACTCGAAATACAGGGTATCCACATCACCGGCCACGCTTGCATAGTTGGGCCATAACGCGATGGTAATGGGCATATCCTTTTCCTGATCTTCCCGCGGAACCAGGTCGGCAAAATCCGGATCCCCGCCCCACCAGGAAGGATGCTCAGGAGCAGCCAGATTGGCGAGTACAGATCTTCCACCTCGTGCCTGACTGGCCTTTCTCATGTATCTGGCCAATGCCCGCTCGATGGTTTTCGTCTCTTCGCTGGGTGTAGTGTTCGTCATGTCGCTCTCCTTGAGACGGGTCATGCTGAATGACTCAAAGCATCCTTTCTTACAGCTGCACAGTCCGCTCTTTCATGCAGAAATTTTAATGAAGCCGGAATAAACATATAAAAACAGACTCAATGACGCGCTCGCTACTTGCTGACGGTTCATGGCCCACAGATATCACCGCCCGGCAAAAGTCTGTTGAACTTCACCAGTCCTTCCTCTGATCGCCCCGACTGTCCATTGCCTTTCAATAACACATAGGTCGCAATACCCGACCCTTCGACCATGG
>NZ_JANJFL010000081.1:0-693 GCF_024584215.1 Pseudomonas sp. LJDD11 | reverse complement strand
GAATCTGAGACTGGAACTGGATCTTCCCGCCCAGTCGCTGCCTGTGCAGGCCGATGCCAAACGACTGCAGCAATTGTTCAACAACCTGCTGGAAAACACGGTGCGCTATACCGATGAAGGCGGCGTGTTGCAGATCCGTGCAGGCCATGAAGGAAACGAATGGCGTATCGGCTTCCTTGACTCAGGCCCCGGCATCGACGACGAGGAACTGCCCCGCCTGGTCGGGGCGAGGCATCACGTAACCGGGCCAGTGGCGGCGCAGGGCTCGGCCTGGCCATCTGTCACAGTATCGCGCTGGCACATGGCGGCAGTCTGTCTGCCGATCACTCTCCGCTGGGTGGCCTCTGGCTGACCCTTCGCCTGCCACGGAATACCTGACGCATGGCCAACGAAGCTCCCATTCTCATCGTCGAAGATGAACCCAAACTGGCTGCGCTGATGCGTGACTATCTGACCGCAGCCGGTTATCCGACCCAGTGCCTGGACAACGGCCTGCAAGTGGTGCCCGCGGTACGGGCCTGCGAACCGCGCCTGATCCTGCTGGACCTGATGCTGCCAGGCCGCGACGGCCTGCAAGTATGCCAGGAGCTGCGCACCTTCAGCGCGGTGCCCATCGTCATGATCACTGCGCGGGTCGAGGAAGTGGATCGCCTGCTGGGCCTGGACCTGGGAGCCGACGACTACATCTGCAAA
>NZ_JANJFL010000080.1:0-698 GCF_024584215.1 Pseudomonas sp. LJDD11 | reverse complement strand
CATGGAATAACTCCTTTTTATTGTTTGCTCTTTCGTTGTGCCCAAGTGTTCAAAGCCGGTGTTGGTCGTCTTTGCGCACACGTGAAGGAGCGCCGAAGTTCAGTCGCTGGCTCCGCGCTCAAGTTTCATCCGGCCAAGTAAAGGCACGACAGTCTCCCCAACTGTCACGCCCTGACTTCAAGGCTGCCGGACACTTTATTTTTGATTGAATAAACCGAACGCAGCCAGCGCCTGATCACACTAACCTGCCACATTCCGTATAAAACGAATTATGTGCAGTCTGCCTCGTTGCACAACCCGACAGATGTAGGGGGTTGTGCATTTCTTCTTGTCATCAGTCGGGCCACGTAACGGGCAATAAGCTCGGTACGGGTCTTCACCTGCCCTTTTCTGAGCAGCGAGGAAACGTGATCGCGTACGGTATAGCCGCTGATACAGAGCTGCTGTGCTATTTCCTTGTTGGTGCAGCCTTGCAATAGCAGCCCCAACACCTCTCGTTCTCTGATTGTCACCCACATGTTGTTTCTCCTTGTGATTAGCTTGCCTACACAAATACTGTAGGAAGTGTCTTACGCGCACCGTCCGTGGCATCAGTAACAAATCGGCACACTGGCAAATTCATCTGGAACTATTTCTAACACCGCGCGCCGTACAAAAAATAAATAAAACCCAAATAAAGGAAACCGCTCAAAAACTTT
>NZ_JANJFL010000008.1:143938-212757 GCF_024584215.1 Pseudomonas sp. LJDD11 | reverse complement strand
GGCGACCCTATTTTGTGCTTGGCAAAATAGGGGAAAACCGCTTGCTCCTGGTTTGGGTCCGCCCTGCGGGCGGACTTCCCTCCGTCCGGCGCCGATTCGCGGCGTCTGTGCCATCTCGGTTTGAAGATCAAAAGCAACATCAACGGCAGCGGCTACAGCAAGAGCAGCTTGCGGTGGCCCGTTACCGATCTCAACCCTTGCTCAACTGCACCACTTGTTGCTGGTACTGGATTTCAATGCCAGCCGCTTTGAGGCGGTCGCGGGCTTCGAGGTTGAACTTTGACAGCACATCACCGAGGTCGCCGGTTTTGGCCCATACCCGCAGTTGCAGGGCGATGGCGTTGTCGCCCAAGGCATTGACCACCGCCTGGGGCGCCGGGTCTTTGAGCACACGTGGGTCGTCGGCCATTTCCAGCAACACTTGCAGGGCGGCTTTGAGGTCGCTGTCGTAACCAACCTTGACGTCGAACACGCCTTTGCGGGTCGGCTGGCGGTTGGTATTGGTGATGATGCCATTGGATAACACGCCATTGGGTACGATAACGGTACGGTTGTCGCCGGTGCGCAGGATGGTGTGGAAGATCTGAATGTTATCAACCGTACCAGCCATGTTCTGGAACTCGATCCAGTCACCAATACGGAACGGCCGGAACAGCAGAATCAATACGCCACCGGCGAAGTTCGACAGGCTGCCTTGCAGCGCCAGGCCAATGGCCAGACCGGCAGCACCGATGGCCGCGACGAAGGAGGTGGTTTCGACACCGATCATCGATGCCACGCTGATGACCAGCATTACTTTTAGCGCAATATTGGCCAGACTGCTGACAAAGCCCTGCAACGCCCGATCAGCATTACGCAGCGCCAGCAAGGCGCCAACCCGGTCGGTCAGACGGTTAATCAGCCACCAGCCGATGGTCAGGGTCACCAGTGCCAGCAACAGTTTGCTGCCGTATTGCATGACCATCGGGATCCAGGCTTGGGAAATCTTCCACAGCTGGTCCACTTCGGCATTCAAATCCATACATCTACTCCTTAAAACCTGTTTTTCGCCAACGCCAAAACCCTCCCGCACCAGAGCAAAGGAGTCATTTCAGGGCTGATACGCTGCGTGGGACGCGCTCAGGCCGCCAGGGTTCCCTGGCCGGCCAGTATCAAGCGCTGAGCCGGCCAGCCTGGCAGGCCAGCCGGACGGAACACTCAATCGCGGAAGTTGTTGTATTGCAGCGGCAGTTCAGCGTCGTAGGCACGCAACAGGGCGATGGCGTCCTGCAGGTCGTCTCGCTTCTTGCCGGTGATGCGCAGTTGCTCGCCTTGAATGGCGGCCTGGACCTTGAGTTTGGAGTCTTTGATGTGGGCAACGATCTTCTTGGCCTGCTCTTTGTCGATGCCTTCGCGCAAGGTCGCTTCCTGTTTGCTGACCTTACCGGAAGCGTAGGGGTCTTTGACTTCCAGGCATTTGACGTCAATCTTGCGCTTGACCAGCGACAGTTTGAGAATCTCGATCATCGCTTCGAGCTGAAACTCTGCCTCGGCGGTCAGGGTCACGACCAGGTCTTTATCGTTGAATTCGAAAGAACCCTTGCCCTTGAGGTCATAACGGCGGTCCAGCTCCTTGATCGCGTTGTCGACGGCATTGGTGACTTCGTGTTTATCCAATTCGGACACTACGTCGAACGAAGGCATGTATTTTCTCCAGATGAACGGCGTGTTCGGTAATTCACCCACACGCGTGACTTGACGGTACGAAAGAGCGCTCATTATAACGGGACTTTTCCAGCCTTTACTGCGAGCCTTCATCTGCATGCGTGCATCTTGTACCCCATTTTCGGTTGCGAACGGCTGATGAAGACCTGGCACATCCTCGGCGCCGGCAGCCTCGGTACACTGTGGGCCACTCGGTTGGCCCGTGCCGGCTTGCCGGTCTGCCTAATACTGCGCGATCAAGCTCGCCTGGCGCAGTATCGCAACCACGGCAGTCATCTGACTCTGGTGACTCAAGAGGGTTGCGAGCGATTGTCCGTCGACGCCCGGACACTCGATGACCGTGCACCGATCGAACGCCTGCTGGTGGCCTGCAAGGCTTACGATGCCGAGCAGGCCGTTGCTCAACTGGCAAGCCACCTGGTCCCCGGCGCGCAGGTCATCCTGCTGCAGAATGGCCTGGGCAGCCAGGAGGCAGTAGCGGCCCGTATTCCCGAAGCACGCTGTATCTTCGCCTCCAGCACCGAAGGCGCGTTCCGCGAAGCCGACTGGCAGGTGCGCTTTGCCGGGCACGGCTTCACCTGGCTGGGCGATGCCGCCGACCCTGCCCCACCGCTGGCGCTGCTCGAAGAGCTGCACAGCGCTGGCATCCCCCACCAATGGACCCCGGATATCCTGACCCGCCTGTGGCGCAAGCTGGCACTCAATTGCGCGATCAATCCGCTGACCGTGCTGCACAGCTGCCGTAACGGCGATCTGTTGCAACACCCCTGCGAGGTCGCGACCCTGTGCGATGAACTGACCGGCCTGCTGCAGTGTTGCGGCCAACCGGCAGCCGCGAGCGATCTGCATGAAGAAGTGCGGAGGGTGATCCGGGCCACGGCGGCGAACTTCTCGTCGATGTACCAGGATGTCGCGCACGGCCGCCGCACCGAAATCAGTTACCTGCTCGGTTACGCCTGTGCGGCGGCGCAGCGCCATCAATATGCGCTGCCTCATTTGCAGCAATTGCACCGGCGTCTGGCACAACATCTGGCCAGCAAGGGTTTGCGTAGCGACTAGCCCGCGCTACCCTGCGCTTTCCAATCCTCGCTCCGTGACGTGCCTATGCAACTGCGCCAGCGCCTAGACAACCTGCCGGTAGGCCAGAAGCTGCTGGCCGCGCTGCTGGTCCTGCTGACCACCGTATTACTGGTCGCCAACCTGACCTTCATCAGCGCGGCCTATTACATCTCTCAGGAAGCCATGGCGCCGCAAGCGCTGCAAACCATCGGCCGTTTGATCAGCAGTGCTTACCTCAACGAGCGGGCGCTGAACTCCCCCGCCGACGCCCAGGCCTTGCTCCACGAACTGAAAAGTTACGGCCCGCTGCGCGCAGCGGCGGTCTACGACAATGACGGCACTCGCCTGGCACAACACCAGCAGGGCGATCCACTGGAGCTGCCGCTGCAGTATGACGAGATCCAGAACTGGCGCCTGACCGAATTTCGCAGCACCCAGCTGATCCCGGTGCCCAAGGGCGACCAGGCGCCTGGCCATCTGTTGCTGGTGGCCAGCAGCGAGTTGCCCGGCGCGTTCTACAGCGGCACGCTGACCGCCAGTGTCGGCATCCTGATCTTCAGTATCCTGCTGTGGATCGTGGTGGCCCGGCAGATTCGCCGCTTGATCACCGAGCCCATTTACCAGCTTGAACAACTGTCACGTCAGGTGACCCGTGAAGAAAACTACGCACTGCGGGTGCGCACGGGCAACAAAGATGAAATCGGCAGCCTGGCCTCGGCGTTCAACACCATGCTGGCGCGCATTGAAGCGCGGGAGCAGCAGCTCAAACGCGCCCGCGATGATGCTCAGGATGCATTCGACCAGGCCCATGGGTTGGCTGAAGAAACCCGCCGCACCAACCGCAAGCTGGAGCTGGAAGTCCAGGTGCGCAGCAAGATCGAGAAGAAACTCACCGGATTTCAGAATTACCTGAACAGCATCATCGACTCGATGCCCTCAGCGATGATTGCCCTGGATGAACAGCTCTACGTCACCCAGTGGAATCAGCAAGCCACGCTTCTATCGGAGACGCCGCTGGACGAAGCGCTCAACCAGCCGATTTTCATCGCCTTCGAACCGATGCGGGCGTTCATGCCACAACTCAAACACACCGTAGAACAACACAAGGTCACCCTGATCGAGCGGGTGACCTGGATCAAACACGATGTCCCGCGCCATTACGCAGTGACCTTCTACCCGCTCAGTGGCGATGCGGGCCGCGGCGTGGTGATCCGTATCGATGACATCACCCAGCGCATCTCGCTGGAAGAGATGATGGTGCAGTCCGAGAAAATGCTCTCGGTCGGCGGCCTGGCAGCCGGCATGGCCCATGAGATCAACAATCCGCTGGGCGCGATCCTGCACAATGTGCAGAACATCCGCCGTCGGTTGTCTGCGGACCTGCCGAAGAATCTTGAACAAGCCCAGAGCGACGGCATCGACCTGCAACTGGTCAATCAATACCTGATTGGCCGCGAGGTCCCGCAGTTGCTCGACGGCATCCAGCAGGCCGGTGCACGGGCGGCGAAGATCGTCAGCCACATGCTCAACTTCAGCCGCCTGAGCAATCGGCAACTGGCGCCATGCGATCTGCCAGCGCTGATCGACCAGGCGCTGGAGATCGCCAGCAACGACTTTGATCTGACCGTGGGCTTTGATTTCAAGGGCCAGCACATCATTCGGCAGTTTGATCCGCAACTGGGGCCGGTGCCCTGCACCGCCAATGAGCTGGAGCAGGTGCTGCTCAACCTGTTGAAGAACGCAGCCCAGGCCATCCACCAGCGCCCGGAAAACAGCGAACCGGGTCGCATCACCCTCAGAACCCGGCTCAACCCGCCGTGGGCCGAAATCCAGGTCGAAGACAACGGCATAGGAATGACAGAAAACGTGCGCAAACGCACCTTTGAGCCGTTCTTTACCACCAAGGAGATTGGCCAGGGCACCGGGCTGGGCCTGTCGGTGTCGTACTTCATCATCACCAATAACCACAAGGGCCAGATGGAGGTGCAGTCGACTATCGGTCAGGGCACCTGCTTCACCCTGCGCCTGCCGCTGGACGCCAATCAAGTCATGGTGCCGGCGCACATCATCAGCAAGCTTTGATCAGGAGCGACGTACATGGGCTTTCGTCTGTCGAAAATCTACACACGCCAGGGTGACCGTGGTGAAACCGGGCTGGGCGACGGACGCCGGGTGCCCAAGGATCATCCGCGTATCGAGGCCATTGGCGAGGTCGACACCCTCAACAGTCAGTTGGGCTTGCTGCTGGCGGGGTTAACGCAACAGAGCGAGAAGTACCCGGCGCTGGCCGAACTGATCCAGGTTCTGGCGCCCTGCCAGCACCGGCTGTTCGATCTGGGCGGTGAATTGGCGATGCCGGCCTATCAGGCGCTGGACACTAACGAAATTGAACGCCTGGAGGCCGCGATCGACCTGTGGAATGAAGAACTGGGGCCGCTGGAGAATTTCATTCTGCCCGGTGGCTCGGCACTCATTGCTCAGGCCCATGTGTGCCGCAGCGCCGCGCGCACCGCCGAACGCCGCTGCCAGCAGCTCAACAGTAGCGAGCCGTTGCAGGGCGTGGGGCTGGCCTATATCAACCGGCTGTCAGACCTGTTGTTCGTCGCCGCCCGGCTGATCGCCCGCCGCCAGGGCGTGGCAGAGATTCTCTGGCAGGCGGCGCCCAAACCGTAGGAGTTGCCGGGCGGCGATCCGCTTTAGCAACGAAAAGCTTTCCGGCTAAAGCCGGTCCTACAGGCTAATGCCGATCAGTTAAGGATCAACGCGATCCGGTGGGAGTGGCCGGCAGGCGCTCCGGTTGCCGACGAATGCAGTGGTACACCCACGGCAGATGTGCCGGTTTTACTGGCCCTTTCGGGGTGGTCCGGCATCCCGGCTAGCCCCCTCCCACCGAGACCGAGCTGAGCCGGAAATCGCTTAACTGATCAGGCATTAGTCCTACAGCCGGTATCAATTATCCGCTGGCCAGAACGCGCGGATACCGGCCACACCCTGAGCACCGCAGTCCCAGGCGCGCTGAACCTGTTGTGGGCCAACCCCGCCCAGCAGGAACACAGGCTTGCCAAAACCGGCAATCAGTTGCGTCGCCTGCTCCCAGCCCAATGGTTGCGCCTCAGGGTGGGTCTGGGTCGGTTGCACCGGCGACAGGGTGACGAAGTCCACCCCCATCTGCGTCGCCAGGCTCAGTTCTTCAGCGTTATGGCACGAGGCGGCCAGCCAGCGCTCGACCGGGAACGGGCGGCCACGGCTGGCGTATTTACGCAGTTGTTCGGCAGTCAGGTGCCAGCCGGCAGACGGGAAGTCGCCTAGCCACTCCAACGGCCCCTTGAGCATCAATTGCGCCTTGCCGGCGCACAAGCCAACGGCATCCACCGCCAGGTCGCGATAGGCCGGATCGTAGCCACGCGGCGCCCGCAGCTGGAGCAGTTTGGCACCCTGGGCGATGGCCTTTTGCATGCCGCGCAACAACTCGCCGCTCTCCAGCCCCTCTGGAGTAATCAGGTACTCGCTGGGCAAGCGAGCCGCCGCGACGATCGGTGCATTGGCGGCTGGAAACTCGTAATCGGCCAACTGCCGAGGTGCGACCCAGGCCAGCGGCTGGCCTTCGGCGCCGTGGGGTTCACCGCTGAACGCCGATACATCCCAGACATCCAGTAACACATGCTTGTCCGGATAATCGTGTGCAATCCGGATCAACGGCCGCGCCATCTCGACCTGAAGGCCCAGCTCTTCCTGCAACTCGCGGCCAAGGGCGGCACGCGGTGTTTCACCCTGCTCGACCTTGCCACCGGGAAACTCCCACAGGCCACCCTGATGCTGGGTATCGGCGCGTCGGGCAATGAGGATTCGGCCATCGTGACCGCGAATCACGGCCGCCACTACGTGGACTCGTTTCACAACTCGGGTTCCTCCTGGCCTGCCTGCAACCAGCGCTGGAAAGCAGGCCATTGGTAAATGGTGTCGGTGTATACCTGAAAGGTCATCAGCAGTGCCGCTCGCAGGACGTGAGGCGCGCAGTAACCAGCAGAAGTCGCACGGATGACCAACGATCAGGTGCCGCGACATGTTACATGGCTCACAGGGTTGAGCCGGATGGGCGATGTGCCGCTCCTGTACAACAGACAGGAGCGGCTACCAATCAGGTGCGGTATTCGGCGTTGATCTTCACGTACTCGTGAGACAGGTCGGTGGTCCAGATGGTCTCGCTGCAATCACCACGGCCCAGCTCGATGCGGATGGTGATTTCTTCGCGGGCCATCACCTCGGAGCCCTGGGCTTCGGTGTAGGTCGCGGCGCGGCCACCCTTGCTGGCGATGCACACTTCGCCGAGGAACACGTCGATCTTGCTGACATCCAGGTCCGGCACGCCAGCACGGCCAACGGCAGCCAGGATCCGGCCCCAGTTCGGGTCCGAGGCAAACAGTGCGGTCTTGATCAACGGCGAATGCGCTACGGCGTAGCCGACATCCAGACACTCTTGGTGGTTGCCGCCACCGTTGACTTCGACAGTCACGAACTTGGTAGCGCCTTCACCATCACGGACGATGGCCTGGGCCACTTCCATGCAGACGTCGAAAACGGCTTTTTTCAGTGCCTCGAACAACGGGCCTTTGGCTTCACTGATTTCTGGTACATCAGCCTGCCCCGTGGCAATCAGCATGCAGCAGTCGTTGGTCGAGGTATCGCCGTCGATGGTGATGCGGTTGAACGACTTGTTCGACCCGTCGAGGATCAAGTCCTTCAGCACGCTCTGCGCAACTTTGGCGTCGGTGGCGATGTAGCCGAGCATGGTGGCCATATTCGGGCGGATCATGCCCGCGCCCTTGCTGATGCCGGTCACAGTGACCGTCACGCCTTCGTGCTGGAACTGACGGCTGGCACCCTTGGGCAGAGTATCAGTGGTCATGATGCCAGTGGCAGCAGCAGCCCAGTTGTCGACCGACAGATCGTCCAGGGCGGCCTGCAGAGCGCCTTCGATCTTTTCGACCGGCAGCGGCTCACCGATTACACCGGTAGAGAATGGCAATACGGCCTCAGCAGGCACGCCGGTCAGCTGTGCGAGCTTGTCGCAGGTACGCTTGGCCGCGATCAGACCTGGCTCGCCAGTGCCGGCGTTGGCGTTGCCGGTGTTGGTCAGCAGGTAGCGAACGCTGCCCTGAACGCGCTGTTTGGCAATGATCACCGGCGCCGCGCAAAAAGCGTTGAGGGTGAAGACACCGGCAACGCTGGAGCCTTCGGCACAGCGCATCACCACTACATCCTTGCGCCCCGGACGCTTGATACCGGCCGAGGCGATACCCAGTTCAAAACCGGGAACCGGGTGCAATGTAGGCAAAGGACCAAGACCAACAGCCATGCGTGCGCTCCTTGAGCTTTATCTGCGCCGTCCGCTCATCGGTACGGCGATCAATGGTAAAACGCCGCGACGGCAAGACCGGTCGCGGCGTGGGTGTAAACGCTCAGAACTTAACTGATCTGACCGTGGCAGTGTTTGAATTTCTTGCCCGAACCACACCAGCACACTTCGTTACGACCCAGCTTCTGGTCGTTACGCACCGGCGCGCTGGCCACAGCAACCTCGGCGCCCTCCTCAACCTCGCCAGCGGCTACCTGTTCAAGACCTGGCGCTTCGGCATGCTGAAACTGCATGCGCTGAGCCAGCTCTTCGGCGTCGCGGCGCAGACGGGCTTCTTCTTCCTCGGGGTCTTCGCGGCGGACCTGAACGTGCGACAGCACACGGATGGTGTCGCGCTTGATCGAGTCGAGCAGTTCCTGGAACAGGTTGAACGACTCGCGCTTGTACTCCTGCTTCGGGTTCTTCTGCGCATAACCGCGCAGGTGGATGCCGTGGCGCAGGTGATCCATGGTCGACAGGTGGTCTTTCCACAGGTCGTCGAGCACGCGCAGCAGAATCTGCTTCTCGAAGGTGCGCAGCGCGTCGGCACTGGCCTGCTCTTCTTTCTCGTTGTAAGCAGTCAGCAGTTCGGCCAGCAGTTTTTCACGCAGCGTCTCTTCGTGCAGGTGGTCGTCTTCGTCCAGCCACTGCTGCACAGGCAGCTTGACGGCAAAGTCCGACACCAGCGCAGATTCCAGGCCAGCCACGTCCCACTGCTCGGGCAGCGACTGCGGTGGAATGTGCTGGCTGATCAGGTTGTTCAGCACTTCTTCGCGGAACTCGGCAATGGTGTCGCCAATGTTGGTGGCCGACAGCAGGCTGTTACGCATGTGGTAGATCACTTTACGCTGCTCGTTGGCAACGTCGTCGAACTCCAGCAGTTGCTTGCGGATGTCGAAGTTACGGCCTTCGACCTTGCGCTGAGCCTTCTCGATGGCGTTGGTCACCATGCGGTGCTCAATGGCCTCACCAGACTGCATGCCCAGCGCCTTCATGAAGTTCTTCACCCGGTCAGAGGCAAAGATGCGCATCAGGCTGTCTTCCAGCGACAGGTAGAACCGGCTGGAACCGGTATCGCCCTGACGGCCGGCACGACCGCGCAACTGGTTGTCGATACGACGCGATTCGTGACGTTCGGAGGCGATCACATGCAGACCACCGGCCTCGATCACTTGCTGGTGACGCTTCTGCCAGTCAGCCTTGATCTGGGCGATCTGCTCAGGCGTCGGGTTCTCCAGGTTGGCGACTTCGACTTCCCAGTTACCGCCGAGCAGAATGTCGGTACCACGACCGGCCATGTTGGTGGCGATGGTCAGCGCGCCCGGACGGCCCGCCTGGGCGATGATCTCGGCTTCTTTTTCGTGGAACTTGGCGTTGAGAACCTTGTGATCGATGCCTTCCTTGCGCAGCAGGGCCGACATGTGTTCCGAGGTCTCGATGGTCGCGGTACCGACCAGGATCGGCCGGTTCTCGGCCACACAGGCCTTGATGTCGGCGATGATCGCGGCGTACTTCTCTTCGGCGGTCAGGTACACCAGGTCATTGAAATCCTTGCGCGCCAACGGCTTGTTGGGCGGAATGACCATCACTTCCAGGTTGTAAATCTGCTGGAATTCGAACGCTTCGGTGTCTGCCGTACCGGTCATGCCAGAAAGTTTGGTGTACAGGCGGAAATAGTTCTGGAAGGTGGTCGATGCCAGGGTCTGGCTCTCGGCCTGGATGTTCAGGTTTTCCTTGGCCTCGATGGCCTGATGCAGGCCTTCGGACAGGCGACGGCCGGGCATGGTCCGACCGGTGTGCTCGTCAACCAGCAGCACCTGACCGTCCTGGACGATGTACTCGACGTTGCGGTTGAACAGCTTGTGCGCGCGCAGACCGGCATAAACGTGGGTCAGCAGGCCCAGGTTGTGCGCCGAGTACAGGCTCTCGCCTTCGGCCAGCAGGCCGGCCTCGGTGAGCATCTCTTCGATGAACTGGTGACCGGCCTCGTTGAGTTCAACCTGGCGGCTTTTCTCATCGATGCTGAAGTGGCCTTCCTGGGTCACCTGGCCTTCGACTTCCTCGATGTGCTGACGCAGCTTTGGAATCAGGCGGTTGATTTCGGTGTACAGGCGCGAGCTGTCTTCGGCCTGGCCGGAGATGATCAGCGGCGTACGGGCTTCGTCGATCAGGATCGAGTCGACTTCGTCGATCACGGCGAAGTTGAGTTCACGCTGGAATTTGTCTTCGACACTGAACGCCATGTTGTCGCGCAGGTAGTCGAAACCGAATTCGTTGTTGGTGCCGTAGGTGATGTCGGCGGCGTAGGCTGCGCGCTTCTCTTCCGGCGGCTGGAATGGCGTGACGATGCCTACGGTCAGGCCGAGGAATTCGTACAACGGACGCATCCAGTTGGCGTCACGCCGGGCCAGGTAGTCGTTGACCGTGACCACGTGCACGCCCTTGCCGGACAGCGCGTTCAGGTAGACACCCAGAGTACCGACCAGGGTCTTGCCCTCACCGGTACGCATCTCGGCGATCTTGCCCTCGTGCAGGGTCATGCCGCCAATCAGCTGGACGTCGAAGTGGCGCATGCCCATCACCCGCTTGCCGGCTTCACGCGCAACGGCAAAGGCTTCAGGAAGCAGTTGATCGAGGGTTTCGCCTTTCGCTATGCGGGCCTTGAACTCTTCGGTCTTGGCGCGCAGTTGCTCGTCCGAAAGAGCTACCATTTTCTCTTCGAAGGCATTGACGATCTGTACCGTCTTGAGCATGCGCTTTACTTCACGCTCGTTCTTGCTTCCAAAAAGTTTTTTTAACAAAGGCGCAAACATATCGACAGGATCTTCCACACATAGGAATGGAGGGCGGCCCCGTGAGTCGCCCGTGCGACCCTCATGGTCGCATGCGAACGAGCATTCTACCCGGAAACGATGGTGAGGAAAGTGGCGTTATTCCACGATGCTGGCACAGCGCTGTTAGGGGGCAGTGTTTCAATGGGGGCTTTTTATCCGACTTCAAGGCTCGACGTTGATGAAACTTGTCACCCGCCTCGTTCGCAGCCCGGCACAGCAGCAGCCCGCCGGGCAAGCACGCCACTTTCTGTTAATATTGCAGCCTCGCTTTCCCAAGGCAACGCATCAATGGCCTTCCGCCCCCTCGACGCCCGCTCCCCTGCCGTACTGCTACGTGACGCCAAGCCGCTACGGGCGATTTTCCGCCAGGCCGAGCGCCTGACCCATCTGCAGCGCCTGCTTGAAAGCCAGTTGCAACCGGCAGCCCGCGAACACTGCCGGGTGGCCTCCTGGCGCGAGGGTTGTCTGCTGCTGGTAGTGACCGACGGCCACTGGGCCACGCGCTTGCGTTACCAGCAACGGCGGCTGCAGCGCCAGCTGGTGATGTTCGACGAGTTCGCCAGCCTGATGCGCATCCAGTTCAAGGTCCAGCCCCCCTCGCCGCCCCAGGGCGCAGCGACCCATACCATCGATTTGTCGATCAGCGCTGCCGAAAACATCCAGGCCACTGCCGAGGGTATCAGCGACCCCAAACTGCGCGCCGCCCTCGAACGGCTGGCCAGCCACGCCACCCCCAAGCCATAGCGCTGGTCATTAGCCACTGGCAGGGGCCTTGAGTGCCACACGGCAAGAATCCAGCAATAGCTGTTCCATAGCCCGACGGTTGACTGCTGCATCAAAGTGCTCGCGTACATAGGCCTGGCCACGTCGGCCCATCAACAAACATTTTTCCGGATCATGGCGCAGTTGCTCGATCAGCTCGGCAAGGTGCTGGCCGTCGTTGGCGGAAAAGTTCAGGCCGGCGCCAGCTGCCTTGACGATTTGTCCGGCCTCCCCGGCCACGCCGCACAGCACTGGCCGCGCACAGGCCATGTAATCGAGCAGTTTGGTGGGGATTGCCCCCCGAAACAGCGGAATATCCAGCAACGTGACAACACACAGGTCGGCAGCGTTAATGTAGGCCCGCGCCTGATCCTTGGGTATGGGCGGCAAAATCAGCACGTTATCGAGCCCCAGCGCCTGTGCGCGCGCCTGTATGCAGGGCTTGCGCATGCCATCACCAATCAGCAGGTAACGCACCGGCTTGCCGTGGCTTTGGCGTGCGGCATCGAGGACCACATCCAGATTATTGGCCTCGCCCATCGCCCCCAGGTACAGAACGATATGGCAGTCTTGCCAGCCCAATTGACGGCGTATCAGCTGCCCGGCCGGCAGGTCGGTAAACAACATGTCGCGGTCAACGCCGCAGGTCACTACCTGCAGTTTTTCGGCGGGCCAGCCACGGGCGACGATGTCATCGCGTATTCCCGTGGTCAGCGCGACAATTCGCACCGCCTGGTTATAGAGCAGCCGCTCCATCCATGACATCACTGAAATCAGCAGCCGGTTGCGCAGGATCCCCATCTGCACGGCAGACTCCGGCCACAGGTCGCGCACCTCCAGGACCAGCGGGATACCGCGTAGTTTGCATACCAGCCAGGTCGAAAACATCGGGAAGATCGGCGGCGAGGAAGCCAGTACGACGTCCGGCCGGCGCATGCCCAGCAGGCCCAGCGGAGCGCTCAAGGAAAACGAGATAAAACTGAGCAGGCGACCTGAATAGCTACGGTGCAGTTGGGTATAGGTGAAGGTGCGAATAACCTTGACTGCCCCATCGCGCTCACGGCGCAACAGACGCCGGTACCAGGGCAGCACAGCCGGATCGGCCTGCATATAGCCGGTCTCACCGGATACTACCGTCACTTCATGCCCTTGCCCGGCCAGATGCTGGGTCAACTCGAAGACCAGCGAATGCCCTGGCGCCTGATGGCCTTGGTAATACTGATAAACCACTGCGACTTTCATCGGAGTTCCTCATAGATCTGCTTGAGCTTCTCGCCTTCACACTGCCAGCTCTGAGTCTGGCGTACCTGTTCCACGGTATTGCGCCAGGCCTGCAAGCGGGGTCGATCAGCGAACAGATCATCGATTGCAGCCGCTAGACGGGCCACACTGCTCAGGTCCTCGACCTTGCCAATCTGCTGGTCATGGACCAGGCGGCGCAGTTCAGGAAGATCACTGGCCAGGATTGGCAAGCCAGCCGCAATGAACTCGAACAGCTTGTTAGGGGTGCAGTAATAGTTGTTCAGGCAAATGGGCTGATAAGGGATGATTCCGGCATCGGCCGCGCTACTAATCGACAGCAACCGGGCCTGGGGCACTGCCCGATGCAGATGCACCCGATCCTGTAGCCGCAGGCGGACCACCGTGCGCTGCAGCGCCTCGGCCAGTTGGCCATCACCCAGCAGAACCAGGTGCACATCGCTGCTCTTGAGCAAGGCCATGGCCTGCACCAGTTGCCCCAGATGGCGACCGGCTGACAAGCCGCCCTGAAACAGCAGAATTCGCTGGCCGGCCGCAATGCCAAAATGCTCATGCAAGTAGTTGGAACGCGGCGGCAACGGGCCGATACGCTCAGCGTTATGGATGACCGACACCCTGGCCAACCCATAGCGCCTTTGCAACTCACCGGCAATCGACGGGTTGACGGTGATCACCCGGTCGCAGGCTGATATATGTCGTTGCTCTATCTGTGCCCAGGTTGCCCGCTGCCAGCGCGCAAACTCCTGCTCGCAATACAGTTCATGGCTGTCGTAGACCAGCCGGGCGCCAAACTCGGCGGCCAAGGCACGCCCGACGGCCAGCATCGGCAGATCGTGGGCAACCACCACCTCGGCCAAATGCCTACGGCCAGTTGCCAGAAACAGGTTCAGATAGAAGCGCTCCTGATCGACTACAAAGCGCCAGGCCGCCGATTTCAGCAGCCGCATGAACCAGCCATTCATCGGCAGGTAACGGCGCACCAGGCGGTAGAATTCCAGAACGCGGTTTTCACGGCGTACTGCCGCCTCACTGGCAGAACCAATGCGCAAGACTCGCGAGTCGTCCGGGGCACCCGCTTCATCGAGCGGCATGGCCAGAATCGTCACCTGCCAACCAGCCTCTTGCAGGCTGTCGGCCTGCAATATGATCCGTCGATCAATCTGCCGATCGTTGCAGAGCATCAACACCCGGCGCATTTCAATCACCTCCAGGCTACGCATCTGCATCGATGAAGTTGCGGTGCCACAGTTCAAGACACAGCAGCCCCCACACCACCCGGCCGAACTCTCGCTCGCACCCCAGGGCTTTTTCGACCGCGGCCACGTTATAAAGACCGCGCTGGCGGGCCCGCTGGCCAAGCAGGGTGTCGCGGACAAAATCCCGGGCCACACCTTTGGTCCACTGGGTCAAGGGAGTCGGAAACCCCATCTTGTCCTTGCGCTCGAAAATGCTCGTCGGCACGGCGCTGCGCACCGACTCCTTGAACAGGTGTTTCATCCGCCCATTGGCAAACTTGACGTTGGGAGGGATGGTCGCCATGAACTCGACAATCCGGTGATCGAGCAACGGCACCCGCGACTCGATGGACGCCGCCATACTGGTGCGGTCCTCGACATGCAGCAGCGCTGGCAACGAACCCTTCAGGTCGAAGTAGGTCATCTGGTTGACCAGCGAGTGCAGCCCATCGCGGTTGAAGATGCGCTGGAACGACGCCAAGGGCGAGTAATCACCATTACCGCGCAACACGTCCTGATTGAACAGCTGGCTCATGCCCTCGCTGCGATCCAGCAAACGGAAGTAACGCAGGTCATGGGCGCCAAACAGGCCATCCTTCCACAACCCCTGGAGCATCGGCTGATAGCTGGCCAGCAGCGGCAGGTTAGGCACGATTGACTCCAGCGATACCGCATAACGCCGCTGGCTGGCAGTCTGGTAAATGGCCCCGGACAGGCACTTTTCCAGGTAGGCCGCCATGTAACGGGCGTAACCGACAAACAGCTCATCACCGCCCTGCCCGCCCATGACGACCTTCACATGCTGGCTGGCCAGTTGCGCAACGTAATACTGTGGAATCACCCCTGGACCGGCCACCGGCTCGTCCATGAAATGCATCAGACGCGGCAGTAGATCAGCCAATTCATCACCGGCCGGAATGTAGACTTCGTTGTAGGCCGTGCCGGCAAATGCCGAAACCTCCTTGGCATAGCGTGTCTCATCGAACTGCGGACCTTCGTGAAACGCCCCGGTAAAGGTGTTTATCGACTCACTGCCGAGCATGCGCGAGGCCAGGCAAACGATGGCACTTGAATCCAGACCACCAGACAGGTGGGCCCCCAATGACACATCCGAACGCAGGTGCAGGCGAATCGAATCGTCGATCAGGCCTGACAGCGTATCGATGAAATAGCGCTCGTCATGTTCTTCGTCGATGTTGTACTGCACATCCCAATACTGGCGGCAGCGGATCCTGAGGGCATCGCCTTGATACCAGGCCGTCAGGCAATGACCGGGTTCGAGCTTTTCAATACCTTTGAACAGGGTTTTCTGATCGAGACAGAACTGGAAGGTCAGGTAATCCTGCAAACCTTGGTGGCTAGCCTGGGCCGGCACCGAGCCATCAGCCAGAATCGCCTTGATCTCGGAGGCGAACAGCAGGCGCTTGCCATCAAAATGGTAGTAAAACGGCTTGATGCCAATCCGGTCCCTGGCGCAGAACAGTTTATGTTCATGGCGGTCCCAGATGGCGAAAGCGAACATGCCCACCAGATGATCCACCACCGACTCGCCCCATTCGCGATAGGCGTGCAGCAAGACCTCAGTGTCCGAATAGCTGTGAAGCGGGTGGCCCTTGCCGATCAGTTCACGACGCAACTCCACGTAGTTATAGATCGCCCCGTTGAACACCACGATAAAACGCCCATCTGCGGTGAGCATGGGTTGCTTGCCGTGTTCGGGGTCGATGATGGCCAGGCGGCGATGCCCCAACGCTACAGGCAGGGCAGAGTCCACCCATAGCCCTTCCCCGTCCGGCCCACGGTGAGCAATGGCATTCATCATTCGACGGGTTGAATCCGTGATCGACTCAGCTGATCCCGAAATACTGATAATCCCTGCGATTCCACACATAAAACACCTAAGGTCAAACGGATTAAAGACTGATCCGGGGCAATCGACAGCCAAGCAAAGAGCGCTGGATCAGCCTGTAAATCGTTGGTAGATAGCCAGTAGCTTCTGGCCTTCTACGTCCCAATTGAGATCCTCGCGAGCAACCGCAGCGCCGCGTTTCAAAAATGCCAGGTGCGCCTCATCGGCAAAGAGCTGGTTGACACTGTCGGCAATGGCCTCAGGTGAACCAAGGTCTGCCATCACACCGTTACCGTATTGATTGGCAATATCACGAAGAAAGGGCAAGTCATTGCTGATAAAGGGAAGTTCGGCAATCGCAAATTCGAATAACTTGTTGGGACTGCAAAAGTAGTTATTCTCGTCGACGCCATGGTAAGGAATGATCCCCAGATCGGCATCACAGGTCAGCGCGTGTAACTGGTCAGACGCAACACCGCCGAAGAACAAGACACGGTGGCTAAGATTCAACTCGGCAACTTGATGCTTCAGTGCGTCTTCAAATGCGCCATAGCCCACGATCACAAAATAAATCTGATGGTCAAAACGTGTCGCTGCCTGAACAATTTTTTCAATGCCGCGATGTTCGCAAATCCATCCCTGATACAGCAGAATCCTGGCATCTGCGCTGAGACCAAAACGCTCACGCAAAGGCGAACCCGGCAACACAGGTACTCGCGCCGCAGCATTCATGATGACCTCCGGGGCCGGCACGCAATAACGATCAGCCATCAGCCTGGCGATATAAGGGTTGACCGTAATTGCCACATCCGCCTTTTTTATCAGCGCGGCTTCTTTCTTCTTGTAGCGCGCTTGAACAGCCTTGGGCAGTTGTACCTGAGCATAATATAACTCATGGGCATCATAAATCAGGGGGACCTGGCGGGCAGTTGCCAGTTTGACCGCCGGGGCAAGCATGGGAAAGTCATGCACATGCAAAAGGTCAACCTGATACTCCATCATTCGTTCAAAAATGAAATACTCAAACGAATCAAGGGCTGCATAGCGATTGGCCCAGGCGCGAAACACACGCCATGCCTGGCGGTATATGCCAGAACCGGGCAGCCAGTGAACACGCCTGGCAATTCGTGAAAAACGCGAGTCTTGCCAGTCGAAAGCGAAACGCTCAATTCTAATACCATCATGAACATAAGATTCACGCCGCTGGCATTCAAAGCCCGCCAGCAGGATTACCTGATGCCCCTGACCGACAAGCGTTCTGGCTTCCTGCAGAATACGCCTGTCGATCATTAGATGGTCGGCGGTTGCCATGAGTATATTCATAATAGTTCGTTCAATTCACTGTATTTATTTGCAACCGGCCATATCAAGCTTGCTCGCCAGCGCGTGAGGATCATAAGTTCCGATGCCTATTTGCCCACCTACAGGCACGCCATGCCCTGCAATGCCGTTGTAGTAAAACGCTGGCGGTGAGCTGGCCTCATGAAAATACATGCCATACTTCAAGCGATCCCACAAAACGCCAGTTCCTTTTTCAAACTCAAGCAATGGACTAGTTGAGACCTGCGTCAAATCTCCAGAAGCATTGAAACACAACGCAATCCAGTTCTTTTCGGTTTCCAGAATCAGTACAGGTTTGTTATCGATAGTCACAGCGCCCATGGTATAGAACCCGCTCGGAGCTGAATAAACCGTGCGGATATCCTGCGCGGTGTTTGCCGTAAGCAAAACTGCGGACCTGATGACGTTCGTTCCGTTGATGACACTGCTATAGACAATCAGTGCCTTGCCATTGCTCGTGACAACAACAGGATCAAGCGCATTATCGGCCAACAGCTTTTCAGGGGCTGACCACGACAAGCCATTATCACTGAATGCGTGGTAAACGGCGGTATAGCGACTAGGCTCATCACCGTCTGCAGCCGAAAAATACAGATTGAAAACAGCTTTGCCATTACGACTGGAAACGTTGACAAACGGAAAAGCATAGGCGCCTTTAAAAGGCAGCTTTGATTCATCAAAGATATTGCCTTGCCTCACAAAATTATGGCCTGTCTGCGCCACCGCCAGCTTTATGCGCCAACGTTGGTCATCACCATACGCAGAGTATAAAAGCCCTCTCGCTTCACCCAGGCTATAGACCGACGGATACTCCACATGCTCCGACTCATCCGAACCGGGACTGATTCTGATGATCGGTTCATCCTGCCAGGAAAATATCGGGTTGCCAGTGCCCCCCAAGCCGATATAACCAACCCCTGCAAACGCGACAACCAGCGCCACCAGAATTATCGGCACAGTGTACTTATTCATAACCACCTCAAAAATAGCGCAGCAAAGCCACTCTCATAGCAGCCCTGCCAACGAAACACTCCCCTCTCAAGCGGAGTGTCGAGGGTTGTCCAGTAACGTTGAATAAAGGCCAATTAACCTGTCTGCAATACGAGGTGCGGAAAACCTTAGTTCGGTCACCGCTCTAATAACACGCTCATCGAATCGATCACGATGACTGGCCATTTCCAGCATGCCTTCAGCCAGCTCTTCGACTGAAAGGCCAACAGTAAGACCCAGCAGCGGATGCGTCACAACATCTTCAGGACCTCCACAACGGGCAGTCAGCACGGGTCGACCACAACTCATGGCCTCGATCGCCACCACGCCAAATGTCTCGCTTTCACTGGAAATAACCAGAAAGTCACACTCACGGTAATAGCGCACCAGTTGCTCTCGACTCGCAGCACCGACAAACTCCACAACATCGGCGAGGCCCAGAGCGTGAACCCTCTGTTGCGCGTCATCGACCCCTTCGCCATCTCCAGCAAGCCGCAAGCGTAAATGAGGATGATCGTTGAACGCTCGTGCGAATGCGTTGATTAATACCGGGACCCGCTTGACAGGCACAAAGTGTCCAACCCATAGCATATTGACCAACTGATCACGTTGCCTGGTCTGCGGCAGAAAAAATTCGGTGTTCACCAGGTTGGCGATAACACTTAGACGGGCAGGCGAATCAAGTCGAATCTGATTCTGGATATCACGACACAAAGCAGAACTTACGGCCACGATGGCATCAGCAGCATTCAGTGCTTTTTGCGTCATATGTTTTAGATAAGCTGTTCGCGTCAACAGATTGAAAGGGCCTGTGTGTTCGGTAATAACAAATGGCACCTTGAATTTTCTGGCCAGCCAGCGACCTGCCGTACCATCCGTATAGGCAGTATGGGAATGGACCAACTCGAAAGGAAAATCTTCCCGGATCCATTTCGCCTGGCGCATCATCCCATGGGTATAAGTGGCTGCGTGGGTTTGAAAAGGCAGCGCGCCACTCACCAGGTACGGGAAACGGATAACCGGAACGCTATCGTAGTGTTCCCAAGCGCGAATATTCTGCGCCCTATAGATACTCAATGCATGTTTTACCCGCCGCGGGTCAAGCGTATTTATCCAGAAAGGCTCGCCGCTGACGACACGAGCATCAACACCTTGTGCCCGTAACGCCTTCACTTGCTCATGAACAAAAATACCGCCCACCCGATTGGCTTGACTCGGATACATGTGGGATACAACCAACACTTTTCTATCTTTCCCGGACGCAGCCAGCCCGGTGGTTCCCAGATGGATACTCAATGCCTCAACAAGCACGTGCTGCTCATTGTTTTCAACACTCAACTCCTGAACACGGGCCAGCAGCCGAGTCTTTTTTTCTTCCAGTTCAAACCCTGCGCGCTCCTGATGTTGTGCCTGGGCATACAAATGCTCAAGCTTCAACGCAGCGCTTTCATACTGCAGCTGGAACGCCTCATTGGAGTGGCGCAGCGACTCATTTTCATTGCTCAGACGAACCTGCTCCGAGGTCAGCCGATGCTGCTCACCCAACAGAGCCTCAATCGTCTTGCACTGTTCATCAATCTGTCGCTCTTTGGCCGTCAACACCTCACTCACCTGAGAAAAACACGCTTCAATATCAGCGCGCTTGCTTTCAATCCGGTTGGCGAGTTCATTGGTTTTAATCGCTGACTGAAGAAGATCATTGAATGCTTTGTCTTTATCCTGAACCCTGACTTCGAGTTCATTACGAGCGGTTTCAAGCGACTCGGCAAGTGCTGACAACCTGGCAGAATCACCTTTTATCTGATCCATGACCGGGTCATCACCCAGGCAACAATTCACTATAGCCAGCAAGTCCTGACATTGGCTGGTCAGCTGGAAGCCTAGCTCTGCACTGGGGTGGAGAATCCGCAAGATACAACCATGAGGACCAAATGGAACAGCCGGCAATTCAAGTACCGAGTGTGTGGCATTGGTCACGGGGACATAATGCGCTCTGACATGGTCATAGATCTCAAGCGACTCGAAGTTACCGCTCGTCAACTTAAGAAAGGACGGACGCTTGGTGAGGACCAGCAGACAATAGTCCGGTTCGCTCTGGATACGGTATGCACAACTTGGGTAATTGATCGGATCAGCAAGTTCTACAACGCTGGCAAGCCGAATCCCGGGTTCGTCACCCAACCGCGTAAAACCAGGCGTGATGGTATATTTTTTATCCTGAGCATTACGCTTGAACAGCACGAGTATTTCACTGCGAGGGGGACACTCACGCAGGCCTTGCGCAACCAACATCGCTTGCAGAGATTCGAATTGCCGATAGACCCGTCGCGCTTGATCAGATTGCTCAACAGCCCCGCGCCGCGCTCTGCATTGCGGACAGACCCCATCTTCGAACGGGTAGTCCAATCCTGAAAGCTGACGGGCCAGTTTAAGCAGCTCAGGGTCTGCAAATGTCCAGCGCTCTCCGGAAAACTGGATATCAATGGCTGTAAATTCAGGGCCAAACAGGGACACCACATCGGCGACGGTATAAGCCCGTTGATGTAAATGGGCATGATAGTGGTGTCCGCAGGCAGGGCAATTGATAACCGCGCCCTCAAGCAGCTCTCGATACGGTACAGCCAGCAGAATATAGCGCGCCGATACCCGGGCGATTTCTTTCAGCGCCTGGGAATAAATGACATCGGGCAGATGCTCGATGACATCGCTCGATAGCGTGAGATCAAAGTGCTTGTCAGCAAAGGGAATCGCACACAGGTCCGCAATCACGGCAGGCGCCTCAAGATGCCTGACGGCGGATTCGCTGATATCGCACCCTGTCACATCCCAACGCGGAAACAGCTTATTGGTTACAGTGCCATTGCCGCATCCAGCATCGAGAATGTTCGAAACATCCTCGGGAATCAGGGCAATCAGATCATCGGCGACTGCCAGTTGCTCCGATACCGCATTACGGTTCCAAAGGTCATGCTGAGAGAAGTACAGGATCTCGGAGCGCTCGGTCATTGACTGGCCTCCTGGCTGTTCCAGTCAACAGGGTGCACCACGATCCCTCGCTCCATGCGCTCATCTTCCGGAGCGACGACCCGAATACGATACATGCGGTCTTGCACATCAAGTGGTTTTGCTCCAAGGGCATGCCCTGGGGTCATACCATCGAAAATCCCTATCGAAATGACATAGTCCCCTGCCCCTATCAGCAAAGGGTCGAACCGGGCCTTGACCAGACCTGAACGGTGCTCAGGCGTAGCAGCGACGAACGGTGAAAGCACTTGGGAAATACAGCGACCATCCATACCGTATATGCAGACGATAAACGCCATGGTCGGAATATCGGCTCTGGCTCCCCATCGGATGTTGACGTCAAGGCACTTACCGAACGAAAAGATACAACGCGACACTTGCTCTTGATCGACAAAATCCACTCCGTCAATCCAGGCGCTGCCTTCACCATACTCAAATTCGGAGCGCTTGCTGGGTACCCCGGCATCGGCGTCAACAAGCACGAGCGCAGGTGCACTCAATTCAAAACGCTGGCTGATCACTTGCCCCGCTTCATCGGCAGGACTCACAGATCCAAGAGTGACGTATTCCAACCCGTCGAATATCTGCAAGTAGAGGTTTTCTCCTGCTGCCGCACCGCGATGCCTGATAGTGACCGAGTACTCAGCCAGTTCTCCAAGGCCGAGCGGAACCTTGATACTGATAGGGGCGTGCCTGAACTGGCCACCGCAATCTTTGAACTCACGAAAACCGAGACCATTAACGTCTCTTTTTGGTGGCCCCCAGTTCGTATACCCTTGGGCGGTGAGCAAATGCACACATTGGCTACGGTCATCGTCCAGAGCCTCACCGACCCGCACACGCTCGATAAGCTCTGCATGACGCTCAAGCCGGACCTCATATACGGCAAGTGGGCTCACAGGTGCCGTATCGTTGGCCGAGATCAGGCGCAGAATCGATACTCGATGCTGGTCTGAATCAGTCAGCAGCTCACTGAGTTCACCACGACTGAGCTTCAGGTTTATCGCCCTGAGACGCAGCTCTTGCTGTTTGCGAATTGACGCTGCATAGGCACGACCGATCTCGATAGGATCACCATCAGCGACGATACACCCGCGCTCGATCCAGATCGCCCGGTCACAGATCATCTGTACGGCTGACATGTCGTGAGAAACAAACAGGACCGTAGAGCCCTCGGCCGTCAAGGCGCGCATGCGCTTGGCAGACTTGCCTGCAAAGTAGGCATCACCGGCCCCCAGGATTTCGTCAATGATCAGAATTTCCGGGCGCACGGCTGTGGCCGCAGCAAACGCGAGCCGTGAGTACATACCTGAGGAGTAGGTCTTGACCGGCTTATCAATGAACTCATCGAGCTCGGCAAAATCCAGAACATCTTCCAGAAGCTTCCTGGCACGCGCACCAGTGACACCTTGATAGGCCAAAGATGACAAGACATTGGCGCGTCCGGTGAACTCAGGATGAAATCCTGTCCCAAGTTCCATCAACGCCTGGACCTTACCCCTTACATTCAGATGTCCCTCGGTTGGCTGGATCAGGCCGGCGATCAACTTGAGCAAGGTACTCTTGCCCGCACCGTTACGCCCGATCAGGCCAACACGCTCACCGGGGTTGATCGTCAAGGTGAGGTTACGCGTTGCCCAGAACTCATCGTATGCAGAACGTGCCACCGGCAAGCCAAGCGCTTCGATCATTCGATGACGAGGCGAGCGGAAGATCCTGTACATTTTGGCGATCGAGGCCAGTTCAATAATGGGCTCAGACATGGTCGGAAAATAGCGGCTTCAAGCGAGAAAAAATAAAGCCACCCAACAGCAATGTGGCGACCGAGATGATTGTAAAAATGCCCAGCAACTCCACTTTTACATCACCGACAAATGCCGCATCGCGATACAGCATGATCAAGTAATACAAGGGGTTGGGATACATGAAGGGGATCAGCTCACTCGGGATCATTTCATGCGTGTAGGCAATGGGCGACACCAGCATCAAGAACAGAATAAGCACACCGACCACCTGGCTCAGGTCGGCAACGAACACATTAATGGCTGACAATATCCATATCAGGCCGATGGTGAACATGATCTGCAGAACCAGTATGAGTGGAATCAAAAACTGGCTGCTGTGCACAATTCCGCGGTACCACAAGATACACAGCAACATAAGCAGCCCGACCAGCATGGTCACGCTACTGGCCAGAACCGCTTTTACGGGAATCAACTCGATCGGGAACAAGGTATTCTTGATGAGCCCCTTGTTACCCAGCACCGATCCGACACCGCTGCCCAAGGCTTCAGCGAAACCGAGAAAAGGAACAAGGCCACAGAAGATCAGCAGGACATAGTCAAACGTCCCGAAATGGGCAACGCGCACCTTGTAAATCATGGTGTAAACGACCGCATACAACCCGAGAAACAGTAACGGATAGATGATGATCCATGCAGCACCGAAGACCGTGCCGATAAACCGGCTGCGAATATCCGTTACTGTCGTCGCCCATAGAACATGCTGATGATGCCAGATCATGAATATCGGATTCATGGTGCGGTACACCTCAGACTCGAAACAATCAGCTCGGCAGCACGCCCCTCACCATAAACATGGGTGCATTCCTGAGGCATCGTGGAGTTTTCGGCGGCCATGACAATGGCTTCGCGATGCGCGCCGACCAATTGGTTGAATCCGAGCTGCACCGTTTCGACCCATTCGGTCTCATCACGCAGGGTGATACAAGGTACACCGCAGAAATAAGCCTCTTTCTGCATCCCTCCTGAGTCGGTAAGAATGACTTTGGCCGACAGCTCAAGTGCAAGCATGTCCAGAAAAGGCAGTGGTTCGATTACATGCAGCGATTTCAGGAGGTCTGTCAAACCGTGATGCTGCAACATCTTGCGAGTGCGGGGATGCAACGGCAATACCACTGGCATTTGCTGCGCAATGTCGCAAAACGCAGCCATGATCTCACCCAAACGCCGAGGGTCGTCGGTATTTTCGGCCCTATGGCACGTGGCCAGGGCATACTGGCCTGGATCTACACGCAGTTGTGCAAGAATCCGACTTTGTGATTTCGCCCGCTCCCGGTAATAGAGGGCAACGTCGAACATCACGTCGCCCACGTTGTGTACGCCTTGCTCAATGCCTTCACGCTGCAGGTTTTCAACGGCGCCTTGAGTGGGACACAACAACAGACGCGAGACCCGATCGGCAAGAATCCGGTTGATTTCTTCGGGCATGTGCATATTGAAAGAGCGTAAACCGGCCTCGACATGCGCTACCGGGATATGCAGTTTGACAGCAGCCAATGCGCCGGCCAGCGTGGAGTTGGTGTCGCCGTAGATCAGCACCCAGTCCGGTTGCTCATCGACCAGGATACGCTCGATGCCGTCGAGCATACGGCCGGTCATTGCTCCATGGCTGCCCCCGCCGATTTCCAGGTTGTAGCGCGGCGCCGGGATGTGTAGCTCGTCGAAAAACACCTGGGACATGTTGGGATCGTAGTGCTGGCCGGTATGCACCATCACCTCTTCGACCTGCCCTGGGTGGCGGAGAATCTCTCGGGATACGGCCGCCGCCTTGATGAATTGCGGACGTGCGCCAACGATGGTGAGGACTTTGCAGGTCATGGGCAAACACTCGTTTTCAGTGCCGTGACAATCGACACCTGGACCGACTCTTCCAGATAGGGATGCATCGGCAGGCTCAGGATCTCTTTGGCCAACTGATCGCCGACCGGGAGGTGCGCCGCAGGATCGGCCACCGCAGGCTGGCGGTTCAGCGGTATCGGGTAATGCACGGCCGTCGGTATGCCAGCCTGTATGAGGGTCTGCTGGACCCTTTCACGGTCGGCGACCCGCACCGTGTATTGCGCCCAGGCGCTGGTATTGCCAGCAGCCAGCACTGGCGCGCCATCGACGCCGTGGGCCTGCAATAACGTGCTGTAGCGTTCGGCGACCACCTGGCGCAACTCAAGCTCTTGGTGAAATATCTCCAGCTTGGATAACAGGATCGCTGCTTGCAGGGTGTCAAGCCGGCTGTTCACGCCCACCCGGATGTGGTGGTAACGCAGCTTTTGACCATGCCGGGCAATCTGCCGAACTAGCGCAGCCAACTCGTCATCATCCGTAAACAAGGCGCCGCCATCGCCATAACAGCCAAGCGGCTTGCTCGGGAAAAAACTGGTGCAGGCGATACGGGTCAGCCCACAGGAGCGACGTCCCCTGTAGGTCGCGCCAAAGCTCTGCGCCGCATCCTCGATGACCGTGATGCCATGTTTTGCGGCGATGGCATTGATACGCTCCAGGTCTGCGCACTGGCCAAACAGGGACACCGGGATGATGGCCTTGGTACGCGGCGTAATGAGCGCCTCAAGCGTTGCAGGATCGAGGTTGCAGGTGTACAGGTCGATATCGGCATAGACCGGCCTGGCGCCCAGCAATGCAACGGTTTCAGCGGTCGCGATGTAGGTAAAGCCAGGGGTGATCACTTCATCGCCCGGGCCGACCCCGATAGCCATCAGGGCGATCTGCAGGGCGTCGGTGCCATTGGCCACACTGATGCAGTGCCTGACACCGACAAACATGGCCAGCTTCTCTTCCAGCTCGGCCACTTCCGGGCCAAGGATGTACTGACCATGCGCCAGAACCCGCGCAATGCCTGCATCAATTCGGTCTTTGAGGCGTGCCTGCTGGGTCTTGAGGTCGATGAACTCGATCATGCTTCAGGCTCCTTGTTCAGTAGCCTGCCCCGCAGGCGATAAGTGGCACCGCTGTGTTCACAGCGGGCCAGGCCTTGACCCTCCAGAGGCAACCCCAGTTGCTCGCCAAACTCGCTCATCCAGCCGATCTGCCGGCCTGGAACGCCAACGATCAAGGCATAGGCCGGGACATCGCGATTGACCAGTGCACCGGCCCCGACAAAGGCAAACTCGCCGATGCTCACCCCACAGACGATGGTGCAGTTGGCCCCCAGGGTCGCGCCCTTGCCGACCTGGGTGCTGCGGTACTCGGCCTTGCGCTCGATCAGCGAGCGCGGGTTATAGACATTGGTAAAGACCATGCTCGGGCCACAGAACACACCATCGCCCAGGGTGACGTTGTCGTAGACCGAGACGTTGTTCTGGATCTTGACCTGGTCGCCGATCAGCACCTGGTTGCCGACAAATACGTTCTGCCCAAGCGAACAGTGCTTGCCGATCCGTGCGCCCGCACACACATGCACGAAGTGCCAGATGCGCGTGCCCTCTCCGATCTGTGCGCCATCGTCGACAATGGCGCTGCAATGAACCTCGATAGCCATCACGACCTCAACCCAACAGGCCGTTCAACAAGCGATGACCCTCACCACCGCGCGCGGTTACCGGCGTTGCGCTGCGAATAACTTCGACTGTCTCGACACAGTGCCGGGCGTCTTCGATGCCATAACCCTGACCAGCAAGCACCTTCTGATAGCTGACGGTGTGCAGGTCGGTAAAGCCTTCGGAGAATTCGATTTGCTGGCCATCGACAGTGATCGAGCGCCAGGTCGGTTTACTGCCCCGCACCGCATCGGGCAGGTCATTGGCATCGATTGACAGGAACCAGCGCACCCGCGCGTGCTCGTACTCCAGATAGCCTGCGGCTTTGGATGGGTCGGTAAAGTGCACGACATTGCGTTGCAGCTTGCCGAAGATGAAATGCAGCATGTCGTAGAAGTGCACGCCGATGTTGGTCGCCACCCCGAATGACTTGCGCGGGTCACCCTTCCAGCTCTCCATGTACCACTTGCCACGAGAGGTGACGTAGGTCAGGTCGACCTCGTGCTTGTGCGCAGCACCGCCCTGGACACGCGCCTTGAGGTCGATGATTGACGGGTGATGGCGCAGTTGCAGAATGTTCCACAGTCGGCGGCCGGTCTGCTGTTCGGTGTGCGCCAGGTCGTCGAGCAGATGCAAGCTGGGTACCAGCGGTTTTTCACAGATCACGTCACACCCCAGGCGCAGCCCGGCGTTGATATGAGCGTGGTGCAGGTGATTGGGGCTGCACACCGAGACGTAATCCAGGGCCTTGCCAGGCTGGCGCTTGAGCGACCAGGCATGATCGTAGAAGCGCTCGAACTCGGTGAAAAACTCACTGTGTGGCGACAGGCTGTCGATGACACCCACCGAGTCGTTGATGTCGCAGGCGCTGACCAGTTGATTGCCGGTCTCCTTGATGGCACGCATATGCCGAGGAGCGATGTAGCCGGCAGCACCGAGTAGAGCAAAACGTTGCATGGACAACTCCAGAGGGGTCAGGCTTTTACGATATGGGCTTCGGGCTGGCGATACTTGCCACGGCTGTCGACCAGCAGGCGTGAATGCTGACGGATCAGTTCATAGTCGAAACATGCATGATCGGTCGCCAGCAGTACTGCATCGAATGAAGCCAGGTTGGCCGCTGTCAGCGGTTCACTGTGCAGATCGAAGCAGTGTTCACGCATCTTGGGAAACACCAGCACGTGGGGATCGCTGTAGGCCACCATCCCGCCCTTGGCCTCGATCAGCTCCATGATTTCCACCGAGGGAGACTCACGCATGTCGTCTACGTTTTTTTTGTAGGCGATGCCCAGGACCAGCACCCGGCAGCCCTTTAGCGCCTTGCCACGCTCGTTCAGGCCATCCATGAGCTTGCCGACCACGTATTCGGGCATTGCCCTGTTGACCTCTCCCGACAGCTCGATGAACCGGGTATGCAGGCCGTACTCGCGGGCCTTCCAGGTCAGGTAGAAAGGGTCGATGGGAATGCAGTGCCCGCCCAGCCCCGGCCCTGGGTAATACGCCGTGAAACCGAACGGCTTGGTGGCGGCAGCGTCGACCACCTCGAAGATATCGATGCCCATGCGGTCGGCCACGATCTTCATTTCATTGACCAGCCCGATGTTGACGGCGCGGTGGATATTCTCCAGCAGCTTGGTCATTTCAGCGGCTCTGGTAGAACTGACCGGCACCACCTGGTCGATAGCCTGCTCGTACAGCGCCACGCCGACGGCCAGGCATTGGGACGTGTGCCCGCCAATGACCTTGGGAATAGTCTGTGTCCTGAAATCGGGATTGCCCGGATCTTCGCGCTCTGGCGAATAGACCAGGAAGATCTGCTCACCGACTGTCAGCCCTGCATCCTGTATGCGCGGCAGCAGTTCTTCTTCGGTGGTTCCAGGATAGGTCGTACTCTCCAGGGAGACCACCTGCCCTTCGCGCAAGTAAGGTCTGATCGCATCGATAGTGCTGACCACAAAGCTTATATCTGGCTCGCGATATTTGTTCAGGGGCGTGGGCACACAAAGAATAAGTGCATCGCATTGCGCGGCACGGGAAAAATCCAGAGTAGCCTCGAAACCTGACGCGCGCGCCTGGGTGATAGCAGAGCCCGGTATGTGCTCTATATAACTCAGACCGGCATTAAGCGCGTCCACTTTAGACGCATCTACATCTATACCCAAAACCCTGTAGCCAATCATGTTATAGCGCAACATGAGCGGAAGTCCGACATACCCGAGGCCGACAATACCGATCAATGCCTCTCTGGACTTCAATCTGACCAGGGCACTACTGCATGCATTCAAGTTGGACACCTTTCTCAAATCGAAATAACCACCCCCCTCGCAAAAACTGGATGCAGGAAGCCCGCCCGAAAAAACGCATTGAAGCGTTTTTTTGAGAAACGACCGTGACCCCTCGAAGGATGAGTAGTGCTGTATGTGGCGCCGATCATAACAGCATTACCATTTGTAAAAACCCGATCAAAGGCGAAAGGAACACCAGTCATCCTTTTCCTACAAAACATTCTGACTTTTCACACATTTACAGTGATGGCTTATTAAAATTAAACAATATTAAAAGCCACGCTACCTGGCTTATTGATAGCCAACTAATTAAAGCGAGCATCAGCGAGTCGAAGCGGGTTAGAAACGTTACCGTCGGGCGGTGTACCGTCGGCCAGCGATCGCGCTTGCTGGCAAGGCAGCCTTTTTCTTTGCGCAGGCTGGCTCGTCCAGGCTCTAGAGATGGTCCAGCCTCACCCTGCGCCTGAAAAAAAGATAAAAAAAGGGCCGCCCGAAGGCAGCCCTTAAAGAAAGGAAAGAGAGTAGAGCTTTTAACCCGTTACCTATGCGGCCGCTACAGGACGCATGTAGGAAATCGGAGCCGTGCTGGCATCTTCAAAGACCACGACTTCCCAAGCGTCTTTCTGGGCGATAAGGGCGCGCAGCAGACGGTTGTTCAGGGCGTGGCCTGACTTGTAGCCACGGAACTCACCCACCAGGCTGTTGCCCAGCAGGTACAGGTCGCCGATGGCATCGAGAATCTTGTGTTTGACGAACTCGTCTTCGTAACGCAGACCGTCTTCGTTCAGAACGCCTTCCTTGTCGACGACAATGGCGTTTTCAACGCTGCCACCCAGACCCAGGTTGTGCTTGCGCAGGTATTCCAGGTCGCTCATGAAACCGAAAGTACGAGCCCGGCTGACTTCCTTGACGAAAGAGGTGCTGGAGAAATCGACACTGGCGGTCTGGGTACGGTCACGGAACACCGGATGATCGAAATCGATCTCGAAGCTCACCTTGAAGCCTTCAAAAGGCACGAACGTGGCACGCTTGCCGTCTTCCTCGACAGTGACCTCACGCAGAATACGGATGAACTGCTTCGGCGCATCCTGCTCTTCCAGACCAGCGGACTGGATCAGGAACACGAAAGGACCGGCGCTACCGTCCATGATCGGCACTTCAGCCGCAGACAGCTCGACATAGGCGTTGTCGATACCCAGACCGGCCATGGCCGACAGCAGGTGCTCGACAGTGCCGACCTTGACGTCGCCCTGAACCAGGGTGGTCGACAGCGTGGTTTCACCGACGCTCTCTGCCCAGGCCTTGATCTCCACTACGGGGTCAAGGTCGGTACGGATAAAGACGATACCGGTGTTCACAGGTGCAGGCTTGAGGGTCAGGTATACCTTTTCCCCGGAATGCAGACCGACACCTGTGGCACGGATAATATTTTTCAGGGTACGTTGTTTAATCATGGTATTGGCCGCTTCAGCGCTAGTTGCGAACGGATATCAACAAAGGCTGGCGATAATAGCAGACCACGCCTTTGCTGAACACCAATCGCCCTTATAGCTCTGATAAATTCCATCAATCAATCGGCCTGACGACGCAGGAAGGCCGGGATGTCCAGATAATCGAGATCATCGTTAGGATTGAGTTTAGTCGCAGCACTGGCACCGGCGTGAGCCTGATTGCGCATGACGGTCGGACGCTCCAGATCGCGATAATTCACTGCCGCAGGCTCGCGTACAGCAGCCGCCGGTTGCTGGATCGAGGCCTGAGGAGCCGCGCTCTGCAGGGTGTTGTCGATGACCTTGACCGGCTTCTCGATACGCGCACCCAGGCCTGTGGCCACTACGGTAACGTGCAGTTCGTCGCGCATATCCGGATCGATCACGGTGCCGACCTTGACCATCGCGTGCTCAGAGGCGAACGCTTCGATGATGCTACCCACATCGGAGTATTCACCCAGCGACAGGTCCGGACCTGCAGTGATGTTGACCAGGATGCCGCGGGCGCCCTGCAGGTTGACGTCTTCGAGCAGCGGGTTGCGAATTGCCGCCTCAGTGGCCTCGCGGGCGCGGTTCGGGCCGGTAGCAGCACCAGTACCCATCATCGCCATGCCCATCTCGCTCATCACGGTACGTACGTCCGCGAAGTCGACGTTGATCATGCCCGGACGCTTGATGATGTCGGAAATACCGCGAACGGCACCTGCCAGTACATCGTCAGCCTTGGCGAATGCCGACAGCAGGCTGGCGTCTTTACCCAGGATGGTCAGCAGCTTCTCGTTGGGGATGGTGATCAACGAGTCAACGCTTTCAGCCAGCATGCGAATGCCTTCGTCGGCGATCTGCATGCGCTTGCGGCCTTCGAACGGGAACGGACGGGTCACCACCGCAACGGTGAGAATGCCCATTTCCTTCGCCACTTCAGCGATGATCGGCGCTGCACCGGTACCGGTACCGCCGCCCATGCCGGTGGTGATGAACACCATGTTGGTGCCTTGCAGGACTTCCGCAATACGCTCGCGGTCTTCCAGTGCGGCCTGGCGGCCCACTTCAGGGTTGGCACCGGCGCCCAGACCTTTGGTCACACCGGTACCGAGTTGCAGAATGGTCCGCGCGCCGATGTTTTTCAGCGCTTGGGCATCAGTGTTGGCGCAGATGAACTCGACACCTTCAATGTTGCTCTTGACCATGTGGTTGACCGCGTTGCCGCCACCACCACCTACACCGATAACTTTGATTACCGGGCTCTGCGGGACATTGTCTACGAGTTCGAACATTTTCCCTCTCCTTCAGCTCTCTATTTTGTTTGCCTATCGCCTGCCGCTTACCACTTTCAAGCGCGGGATTCAGAAGTTGCCCTGAACCCAACGCTTCAAGCGCTCGAGCACGGGAGCCTTTGGTTCATCGCCATAGGTACCGTTACCAACGCCCAGGCCGGACAGCGAAATGCCGTCCGACTGTTTTTGCAGCCCGTACTGCAGCAAACCCACACCCGTGGAGTAGATCGGGTTGCGCACGACGTCGGCCAATCCCTTGACGCTATGTGGTACGCCCAGGCGCACCGGCATATGGAAGATTTCCTCGGCAAGTTCCACCGCACCTTCCATTTTCGAGGTCCCGCCGGTCAACACGATGCCGGCCGGGATCATATCTTCGTAACCACTGCGGCGCAGTTCGGCCTGGATCAGGGTGAACAGCTCGTCGTAACGAGGTTCGACCACTTCCGCCAGGGCCTGACGCGACAGCTCACGGGGTGGACGGTCGCCCACACTCGGTACCTTGATGGTTTCGCCAGCGCCGGCCAGTTTGGCCAGGGCGCAGGCATAGCGAATCTTGATTTCTTCGGCGTACTGGGTTGGCGTACGCAAGGCCATGGCGATGTCATTGGTGACCTGGTCGCCAGCAATCGGAATCACCGCCGTGTGGCGAATCGCACCTTCAGTGAAGATCGCTATGTCGGTGGTCCCGCCACCGATATCCACCAGACACACGCCCAGCTCTTTTTCATCGTCGGTCAGCACCGAGAAAGCAGATGCCAGTTGCTCGAGGATGATGTCGTCAACTTCCAGACCACAGCGGCGTACGCATTTTTCGATGTTCTGCGCCGCGTTCACCGCACAAGTGACAACATGGACCTTGGCCTCCAGGCGCACGCCCGACATGCCCAGCGGCTCACGCACGCCTTCCTGGTTGTCGATCACGTAATCCTGCGGCAGGGTATGCAGCACCCGCTGGTCAGCCGGAATGGCAACCGCCTGGGCAGCATCCAGCACTCGCTCAAGGTCCGCAGAGCTGACCTCCCGGTCGCGAATCGCCACGATGCCGTGGGAGTTCAGGCTGCGGATATGATTACCGGCAACGCCCACGAACGCCGAGTGAATCCGGCAGCCGGCCATGATCTGCGCCTCTTCGATCGCGCGCTGGATCGATTGCACGGTGGACTCGATATTGACCACCACACCCTTCTTCAGACCGCGGGACGGATGGGTACCGATCCCGACGATTTCCAGCGAACCATCGGCCGCGACTTCGCCTACCAGCGCCACCACCTTGGAGGTGCCGATATCCAGCCCGACGATCATTTTGCCGCTTTGCACATTTGCCATGGTTCAGCCTCTAGTCAATTCTTCGCAACGGCGGGTTTGTCCGTCGCCGGCGCGATCTGCTCACGCCATCCGACAGCAAGGCCGTTGGAATAGCGCAAGTCGACACGCGCAATATTCGTAATTTGTTCTTTCAGCGTCTTGTCATAAATCGATATGAAACGACGCATCTTTTCTACCAGGTGATCACGCCCCAACAACAACTCGATACCCGGACCGGCACTGCCGGCACCGGTGGTCAGGAACCAACTGCCACGTTCGCGCAATTCCAGCCGCACAATCGAAAAGCCCAAGGGCCGCAATATCTGACTCAACACCTGATACTGCTGCATCACCTGCTGTTGCGCCCGCTGCGGGCCGAACAACTGCGGAAGGTGTTCATAGTTGGACAACTCACGCGGCGTAAACGCTTGCCCCTGATTGTTCAGCAACGCTTCATCACCCCAGCGCGCTACTGGCAACTGCTCTTCCAGGCGAATCACTACCTGGTCTGGCCACACCCGCCGCACTTCGGCATGGGCGATCCACGGCATCTGTTCAAGCTCGCTGCGCATCCCGGCCAGGTCGATGGTAAAAAATCTCGACGCTACATAGGGTGCGATGCGCTGCTGCACAGCCTGCTGGCTGATATAGCTCAGATCGCCCTGCACGTTGATCCGGCTGATCGGCCGATCCACATAAGGCAGCAGGCGCTGTGCCCCCTCATACGTACCAAAGCCCAGCCCCACCAGCAGCACCGGCCACATCAGGCGCTTGAAAAATCCGGCACCCGGGCGCGGCACACGGGCCGACAGCGGCTCCTTGGCAACCATGCGACTGGCACCACGCGGCGTCGGTTTGCGACCGGGGGCCGGGGGCTGATGACGTGCCGATGCGCCGTGCATGCCCTTAACCTCGTTCCTGAACGCTGTCGGCAAGAATCGCCAACACCAGTTGCTGGAAATCCAAGCCTGCCGCTGCTGCCGCCATCGGCACCAGGCTGTGGTCAGTCATGCCGGGGACGGTATTGACTTCAAGCAGCCAGAACTTGCCCTGGGCGTCTTGCATCACGTCGGTACGGGCCCAGCCACTGACACCCACGGCCGCGCAAGCGCGCACAGTAAGGTCGCGCAGTTCATGCTCTTTAGCTTCACTGAGCCCGGACGGAATCCGGTATTGAGTATCGTCAGCCAGATACTTGGCTTCGTAATCATAGAAACTGTGCGATGTGCCCAGGCCAATTGGCGGCAGAACCTGGCCACGCAGACAAGCAACGGTGAACTCCGGACCTTCGATCCATTGCTCGACCATAACTTGTGAATCATAGGTACTGGCAACTTTCCAGGCAGCGACCAACTCTTCGACACTGCTCACTTTCGCCATACCAATACTGGAACCCTCATGGGCCGGTTTGACGATCAAAGGCAGGCCCAGTTCCGTCGCTGTAAAAATACAGTCATCTTCGCTGGCCAGTACGCGGTGCAAGGGTGTCGGCAAGCCGAGGCTTTGCCAGATCTGCTTGGTGCGCAGCTTGTCCATCGCCAGTGCCGAGGCCAGCACGCCACTGCCGGTATAAGGGATGCCCAGGCACTCCAGAAGGCCCTGCATGCTGCCGTCTTCACCGCCGCGACCATGCAGCACAATGAACGCACGATCGATCTTCTCGCTGCCCAGACGCTGCAGCAGGTCGTCGCCGACATCAATCCCGAAGGCATCCACACCAGCGCTCTGCAAGGCACCGAGCACGGCTCGCCCGGACTTGAGCGAGACCTCGCGCTCGGCGCTCTTGCCGCCGAACAGCACCGCCACCCGGCCGAACTTCTGCGGCGCCAGGCTGGAGTGCAAGTTGGATGCATTCAGGGCTGTCATTTGAGCTTCCCTTCAGTCGGCGCCACCACAGCCCCGGCGAACAGCGGGCTCTTGAGCAGTTGCGGGGCCAGCCCACCGATATCACCAGCGCCCTGGCACAGCAGGATGTCACCGGCGCGCAGCAGCGGCTTGACCAGCGGGGCGAGTTCGGCACCGCGCTCGATGTAGATCGGGTCGAGTTGACCGCGCTGGCGAATGCTGTGGCACAGGTTGCGGCTGTCGGCTCCCGGAATCGGCTCTTCACCGGCCGGGTAGACTTCCATCAACAACAACACATTGGATTCGGCCAGTACCTGGACGAAATCGTCATACAGGTCACGGGTGCGGCTGAAACGGTGCGGTTGATAGACCATCACCAGGCGCCGCTCCGGCCAGCCGCCACGCACAGCATTGATCACCGCCGCGACTTCACGCGGGTGGTGACCATAGTCGTCGACCAGCATCACATGACCGCCTTCAACCGGCAGTTCGCCATAGACCTGGAAGCGCCGACCGACTCCCTGAAAGCCCGACAGGCCCTGGATGATCGCTTCGTCACTGATGCCTTCATCGGAGGCAATGGCGATGGTTGCAAGCGAGTTGAGCACGTTGTGGTTGCCCGGCATGTTCACCGAGACATCCAGCGGTTCACGATCACGGCGCAGCACGGTGAAGAACGTACGCATACCTTCCTGACGGACATTGATCGCACGCACGTCAGCGGTCTCGCTGAAGCCATAGGTGACGGTCGGGCGTTTGACCTGCGGCAGAATCTCGCGCACCACAGGGTCGTCAACACACATCACTGCCAGACCGTAGAACGGAAGGTTGTGCAGGAACTCGACGAAGGTCTTCTTCAGCTTGTTGAAGTCACCCTCATAGGTCGCCATATGATCGGCATCGATATTGGTAACCACAGCGACCAGCGGTTGCAAGTGCAGGAAGCTGGCGTCGCTCTCATCGGCCTCTGCAATCAGATACCGGCTGGTGCCCAATTGAGCGTTGGTGCCGGCGGCGTTGAGACGGCCACCGATGACGAATGTCGGGTCCAGGCCGCCTGCTGCAAACACCGAAGCCAGCAGGCTGGTGGTGGTGGTCTTGCCATGGGTGCCTGCAACAGCAATGCCGTGCCGGTAGCGCATCAGCTCAGCCAGCATCTCGGCACGCGGCACCACAGGAATACGCCGCTCCAGGGCGGTGGCGACCTCCGGGTTGGAGGTGTTCACGGCGCTTGAGACGACCAGCACATCGGCGCCGACCGTGTTTTCTGCCTGGTGGCCAATGAAGATCTGCGCGCCGAACGCCTTCAGGCGCTCGGTCACCGCCGAGCCCTTTAGGTCGGAACCGGACACTTCATAACCGAGGTTCAGCAGCACTTCGGCAATGCCGCACATGCCTACACCGCCGATACCGACGAAGTGGATGCGGCGGATACGGCGCATTTCCGGTTGCGGCATGGCGCGTTGATTCTCAACCACGGGCCACCTCCACACAGGTATCGACAACGGTACGGGTGGCATCAGGCCTGGCCAGACGGCGAGCGGTGCGGGCCATGCTGTTCAATTGTTCGGGTTGCATCAGAACCTCTTTCAGGCGGCTGGCCATATCGGCGGCGCCAGTTGTCGCTTGCGGCATGACGAAGGCAGCGCCTTCGCGGGCCAGATAATCAGCGTTGCGGGACTGGTGGTCGTCGATCGCGTGGGGCAACGGAATCAGCAGCGACGGCAGCCCGGCGGCGGCCAGCTCACTGATGGTCAACGCGCCTGCGCGGCACACCACCAGGTCGGCCCAGGCATAAGCCTGCGCCATGTCCTGGATGAACGGCGCAACCTGCGCCTCTACACCGGCGTTGCGGTAACGTTCGGTGGTGATCTGGTCGTGCTGCCTGCCGGTCTGGTGGAAGACCTCGGGGCGCAGCTCTGGCGCCAGCAGGGCCAGCGCTTCGGGCAGCAGCTTGTTCAACGGTTCAGCACCGAGGCTGCCGCCCAGCACCAGCAGGCGTGCCTTGCGACCAGCCAGCGGCTGGCGCGGGGTTTCAAAGAACAGCTCGACCCGTACCGGGTTGCCGGTAGTGCGACGCTTGTCCGACGCCCCGAAAGTGTCCGGGAATGCTTCGCAGATCCGGCTGGCAAAGGACGCCAGACTGCGGTTGGCAGTACCGGCCACGGCGTTCTGCTCGTGAATGATCAATGGCACACCGGCCATTTTCGCGGCCAGACCACCGGGCCCTGTGACATAACCGCCGAAGCCGACCACGAAGGCAGGCTTGAGCTGACGCATCACCTTGCGCGCCTGCAGCAGCGCCTTGAGCAACATCAACGGCGCCTTGAGCAGCGACAGCTTGCCCTTGCCACGCAGGCCACTGGCATCGATACGATGCAGCGTCAGGCCGGCTTGCGGCACCAGTTCGTTTTCAATGCCGCGTGGGGTACCCAGCCAATGGACCTTGTAGCCACGGTTCTGGAACTCACGGGCGCAGGCCAGCGCCGGGAACACGTGCCCGCCGGTGCCGCCAGCCATGATCAGCACATTAGCGTCCACGGGGAGGCTCCTCGGCAAAATCGCTTTCGTTGAACTCGGTTTCCTCGCTGCCCATGTTGTTGCGCGACTCCCACTCGATGCGCAACAACAGGCCCAGGCTGGCACAGCAGATGACCAGCGAGCTGCCGCCATAACTCAGAAATGGCAAGGTCAGGCCCTTGGTCGGCAACAGACCGACGTTTACCCCGATGTTGATCAGGAACTGGCCGATCCACAGGAACGACAGGCCATAAGCGGTGTAGGCACCGAAAAACTGTTTGGCACGCTCAGCCCAGAAGCCGATGTACATGCCGCGGATACTGACGAACAGGAACAGCCCGACGGTCAGCAACGAGCCCACCACACCCAGCTCTTCAGCCAGCACCGAGAACACAAAATCGGTGTGCGCCTCGGGCAGGTAGAACTGCTTCTGCACGCTGTTACCCAAGCCGACACCCAGCCATTCGCCGCGGCCGAAAGCAATCAGGGCCTGGGTCAGTTGGTAGCCGGAGCCGAACTGGTCGGCCCAGGGGTCAGTGAAGTTGGTCAGGCGCGCCATACGATAGGGTTGCGCCTGGACCAGCACAAAGACCGCGACGACGGCCAGCACCACCATCAGCGAATAACGGAACAGGCCGACACCGCCCAGGAACAGCATCGCGGCGGCAGCGCCCATCATTACCACCGTGGCACCGAAGTCCGGCTCCATCAGCAACAGGCCCGCCATCGGCAGCAGCACGATGAATGGCTTGAAGAAGCCCATCCAGCTCTCCCGTACTTCCTGCTGGCGGCGCACCAGGTAACCGGCCAGGAACAGCACCACGAAGACCTTGGCGATTTCAGATGGCTGTACGTTGAATGCACCAAAGCCGATCCAGCGCATCGAGCCGTTGACCTCACGGCCGATCCCCGGCACCAGTACCAGCAGCAACAGGCCGAATGCGCCGATCAGCAACATCCAGCCCATGCGCTGCCAGGTAGCAACCGGGATCAGCATGGTTGCGCCACAGGCGCCAAGGCCGATAATCAGGTAGATGAGGTGACGCGTCATCATGTACAGCGTGTTGCCGGACTGCGCCGCAGCGACCTCCGACGACGACGAGGTAATCATCACCAGCCCAAGCCCCAGCAACGCCAGGCAACCGGCGAGCATCGGGAAATCGACGTCGATGCCGCGCCCGCTTATCAAGGGCGACGGGTAAGGCTTGAAGATGCCGAAAATCATGCCAGCACCTCCACGGCCTTGGCGAACAAGCGTCCGCGTTCTTCATAGTTTTTGAACATGTCCAGACTCGCACAGGCTGGCGAGAGCAGCACAACATCACCCGCCTGCGCCAGTTCGGCGCTGCGCTGTACGGCTTCTTCCAGGCTCGCAACCCGAACCTGCACGACCTCATCACCCAGTGCCTGGGCGATAAGCCCGGCATCGCGGCCAAGTAGCACGACAGCGCGGCAATGCTGTGCAACCGGCGCCCGCAGAGCACTGAAATCGGCGCCCTTGCCGTCGCCGCCGGCGATCAGTACCAGCTTGCCGTCGAGGTCGGCTCCCAGACCTTCGATGGCGGCCAGCGCAGCACCGACGTTGGTCGCCTTGGAATCGTTGTAATACTGCACACCGGCGCGCTCACGCACCCACTGGCAGCGATGCTCAAGGCCGGTGAAATTGCGCAGGCTGCTCAGCATGGCGTCCATGGGCAAACCTGCGGCGTGCCCCAGGGCCAGGGCGGCCAGCGCGTTGGCATGATTATGCGCCCCACGCACTTTCAGCTCGCTGACCGGCAGCAACAGTTCGAACTGGAACGCCAGGTACTTTTCGCCGTTTTCTTCACGAATACCGAAGGCATGGAAGTCTGGTGTGTTCAGGCCAAAGGTCCAGCGCGGCAACCCTTCACCGATCAACGGCCGCGACAGGGCATCCTGACGGTTGACCACTACTTGCCGGGCCCCCCGAAAGATCCGGTGTTTGGCCAGGTGATAGGCCGGCAGACCGCTGTAGCGGTCCATATGATCTTCACTGATGTTCAGTACCGTGGCGACTTCGGCATCCAGTTGGTCAGTGGTTTCCAACTGGAAGCTCGACAGCTCCATCACGTACAGCTCAACGCTGTCGTCGAGCAGGTCCAGTGCCGGAGTACCGAGATTGCCGCCCACCGCAACACGCTTGCCAGCCGCGGCGGCCATCTCGCCAACCAGGGTGGTCACGGTGCTCTTGGCGTTGGAGCCGGTAATTGCCACGATCGGCGCCTTGGCATTGCGGGCAAACAGCTCGATATCGCCCGACAGTTTCACACCGCGTGCCTGGGCCGCCTGCAAGGCAGGTGTCGCCAGGGCCAGACCCGGGCTCACGTACAACTCGCTGGCACGGCAGAGGAACTCGACGTCCAGCTCGCCACACCGCACATCCACATGCGGATACTCACGACGCAGGGTCGCCAGCTCCGGTGGATTGTCCCGCGTATCAGCCACGGCAAAGGCAATGCCCCGGTTCGCCAGGTAGCGAACCAGGGACATGCCGCTCTTGCCGAGGCCGACAACGATGCGGAACTGGTCGGTAACGATCAAAGACACTCGCGTTTACCTCAGTTTCAGTGTGGCAAGGCCAATCAGCACGAGAATCACGGTGATGATCCAGAAACGGACGATCACGCGTGGCTCGGGCCAGCCCTTGAGTTCAAAGTGGTGGTGAATCGGTGCCATGCGGAACACGCGGCGACCGGTCAGCTTGAAGGATGCAACCTGAATGACCACTGACAGGGTTTCCATCACGAACACCCCGCCCATGATGAACAGCACGATTTCCTGACGGACAATGACCGCGATGGTGCCCAGCGCCGCGCCGAGTGCCAGTGCACCGACGTCGCCCATGAACACCTGAGCCGGATAGGTGTTGAACCACAGAAAGCCCAGGCCGGCACCGATCAGCGCACTGCAGAACACGATCAGTTCGCCCGCGCCAGGCACATACGGGATCAGCAGGTATTCGGCGAATTTCACGTTACCCGACAGGTAGCAGAAAATACCCAACGCTCCACCGACCATCACTGTCGGCATGATCGCCAGGCCGTCCAGGCCGTCAGTCAGGTTGACCGCGTTACTGGAGCCGACAATCACGAAGTAGGTCAGGATCACGAAACCGATGCCCATTTCCCAATGCATGTCCTTGAGCATCGGAATGATCAGCGTGGTTTCGACCGGCGATTGCGCGGTCATGTACAGAAAGATCGCCGCACACAGGCCAAACACCGATTGCCAGAAGTACTTCCAGCGGCTCGGCAGGCCACGCGAGTTCTTCTCGATCACTTTGCGGTAGTCGTCGACCCAGCCGATGGCACCGAACAGCAGGGTAACCAGCAGCACCACCCAGACGTAGCGGTTGGCCAGGTCAGCCCATAGCAGGGTGCTGACGGCAATCGACGAAAGGATCAGCGCGCCGCCCATCGTCGGGGTGCCGGATTTGGACAAATGCGATTGTGGACCATCGTTGCGCACAGCCTGACCAATCTGGCGAATCTGCAGGGTGCGGATCATCCACGGGCCGAGCCACAGAGAAAGGCTCAGGGCCGTGAGCACACCGAGAATCCCGCGCAGGGTCAGGTACTGGAAGACTGCAAAGCCTTTATGGAACTGTTGTAAAAATTCGGCCAACAGCAACAGCATTAATGTTTCTCCAGGCTGGAACCGCACAAGGCCGCCACGACATTTTCCATGGCGGCGCTGCGCGATCCCTTGATCAATAAAGTGGTGTTTGAATCTTGTTCGCCATGCAGTGCCGCGATCAGCTCGGCCTGGGTTGCAAAATGACGGGCGCCAGCACCGAAGGCATTGACCGCATGCAGCATCAACGGACCGACGGCATACAGTGCATCGACTTTGCCGACGGCATGGGCACCGACTTCACGGTGGCCCTGTTCAGCCCAGTCGCCCAGCTCGCCGATGTCACCCAGCACCAGCACCCTGCGGCCGGCGAAGCCTGCGAGCAGGTCAGTGGCAGCCTTGATCGAAGACGGGTTGGCGTTGTAAGTGTCATCGATGACCCGCTGACCATTGGCGGCCATGTGCACCACGGTGCGGCCCTTGACCGGCTGCATGGCATTGAGGCCCGCGACGATGCCGTCGAGGCTGACACCCAGCGCATGTGCGCCAGCCGCAGCGGCGAGAGCGTTGGCCACGTTGTGGATCCCCAGCAGATTAAGCTGTACCGCTGCCGATCCCTGCGGGCCATTGAGGGTAAAGCCCGGGCAGCCACGCACGTCACGGCTCAGTTCGCTGGCATGAAAATCTGCCTGAGGATTTTCCAGAGCGAAGCTCAACACCTTGCGCTCACCGGCCCGAATCAGCCAGACCGGGTAGGCGGCGTCATCAAGGTTAAGGACTGCAACGCCTTGGGCATCGAGGCCTTCAATGATCTCGCCCTTGGCCTCGACAATTTTTTGCGGCCCGCCAAACTCACCCACATGGGCAGTCCCGGCGTTGGTCAGGATGGACACGTGCGGCTTGGTCAGGCTCACGGTGTAGGCGATCTCGCCTACTCGCGATGCGCCCAGCTCAATGACCGCTGCACGATGTTCCGGGGCCAGCTCGAGCAGCGTCAGCGGTACACCCAGATCGTTATTCAGGTTGCCACGGGTCGCCAGCACCGGACCACGGGTACGCAGGATACTGGCGAGCATTTCCTTGACCGTGGTCTTGCCGCTGGAGCCAGTGACGGCGGCAACAGGGCGGTCGACAAACGCATTGCGGTTCATCGCGCCCAACTGAGCCAGTGCCTTGCGGGTATCGAGGACCACCAGTTGCGGCAGATTCACGCCCGCCACTTCACGCTCGACCAAGGCCCCCACCGCGCCCTTGGCGGCGACCTGCTGCAGATAGTCATGGCCATCGAAACGCGGACCGGTCAGGGCCACGAACAATTGGCCCGGGGCGATATTGCGGCTGTCGGTACTGACGCCATCGAACAGGCAGTCATCACCGGTACGCTGTGCATCCAGCGGGATCAACAGGTCACTGAAACGCAATGACTCAAGCATGCTCTGCCTCCCATACGGCCAACGCGGCAGCAGCCTGATCAAGATCCGAGAACCGGTGGCGCTGACCATCGATCTCCTGGTAGTCCTCATGGCCTTTACCGGCCAGCAGAACCACGTCCTCGGCATGAGCGGTGGCGATGAATTCGGCAATCGCCTGGCCGCGACCGGCCACAAAGCGCACCGGGGCCGCCGCACTGAAACCCGGACGAATGTCAGCGAAGATCTGCTCGCTGGCTTCGCTGCGCGGATTGTCATCGGTCACCAGCACTACGTCGGCCAGCCGCTCGGCGACCTCGGCCATCAGCGGACGCTTGCCGCGATCACGGTCACCGCCACAGCCGAACAGGCACAGCAGACGCCCCTTGGCATGCGGCCGCAGAGCCTCAAGAACCTTTTCCAACGCATCGGGGGTGTGGGCGTAATCGACCACTACCAGCGGCTGGTTACCACCCCCCAGGCGCTGCATGCGCCCGACCGGACCGACCAGCTGTGGCAGCACCTTGAGCACTTCATCCAGTGCGTAGTCGAGCCCCAGCAAAGCACCGATTGCCGCCAGCAGATTGCTCAGGTTGAAACGCCCCAGCAGGCTGCTACGCAAGAGGTGCTCGCCTTGCGGCGTGACCAGCGTCGCGCGCACGCCATCGTCATCGAATCGCGCATCGCGGCAGTACAACCAGGCACTCTTGTCGAGCAGGCTGTAGGTAATGAGTTTTGACAGGTGCGGCGCGTCGGCCAGTTCGCGGCCAAAGTCGTCATCCAGGTTGATCACCCGGCAGCTCAGATCTGGCCAGGCGAACAGCTGGGCCTTGGCGGCGCCATAAGCCTGCATGGTGCCGTGATAATCAAGATGGTCGCGCGACAGGTTGGTAAACACTGCCACGTCAAACTCCACCGCCTTGACCCGGCCCTGCTCCAGGCCATGGGAAGAAACCTCCATGGCAACAGCGCGCGCTTCGGCGTGCTTGAGATCAGCCAGAGTCGCCTGTACGGCAATCGGATCAGGGGTGGTGTGCAAGCCGCTCTGCAGCGCCTCGTAGAAACCAGTGCCCAGCGTACCGACGATGCCGCAACGCTGACCCAGCAGGTCGAGTGCCTGAGCCACCAATTGGGTGACGCTGGTCTTGCCGTTGGTGCCGGTGACACCAATCAGATTCAGGCGCCGGCTTGGATCGCCATAAAAACGTCCGGCAATCGCTGACAACTGACCCGCCAGGCCCTTGACCGGGATCAGTGGCACATCAGTGATCGGCAGCACACTGGCGCCTTCGACTTCATAAGCCACCGCCGCAGCGCCACGTTGCAGGGCATCGGCGATGTGGGCACGACCGTCGACCTTAAGCCCCGGCACCGCCAGAAACAGGTCTCCCGGACGCACCTTGCGGCTGTCCAGGCTCAGTTCGCGAATCAACGGGTCACGCTCGGTGCCCGGAAATATCTTGCTCAGATTGAAAGACATCAGCCACGCCCTCCTTTGGCAACCGGTGCTTTGACGGCCTGCTCGGGTTCCAGGTTATCCGGCGGAATGTTCATCAATCGCAGGGTTCCGGACATCACTTTGCTGAACACCGGAGCCGAGACCAGACCACCGTAGTAGCCGCCTTTGCTCGGTTCATCGATCACCACCACGATGGCGTAACGCGGGTTGCTCATCGGACCGAAACCGGCGAACAACGAGCGGTAGGAATTCTCGGCATAGCCTTTGGTGCCGATCGAGGTCTTGCGCGCCGTACCACTCTTGCCGCCGACGTGATAGGACGGCACACGGGCGCGATAGACGCCGCGGGTGTCCTCGATCACCTCCTGCAGCATGGTGTGCAGGGTCTTGGCAGTGGCTTCGGGAATCGCCTGCACCGAGGTCGGCTCAGCGTTGGTCTTGAGAATGCTCAGCGGCACGATCCGGCCATTGTTGGCCAGCGCACCGTAGGCGTGGGCCAGTTGCAAGGCTGTGACCGACACGCCGTAGCCATAAGACAGGGTCGCCGTTTCAGCCTTGCGCCACTCGCGGTAGTTGGGCAGGTTGCCAACCCGCTCACCCGGGAAACCCAGGCCGGTGTACTGGCCGAAACCCATGCGCTGCATGGTACGGAAAATCGCCTCGCCGCCGACGTCGAAGGCCACTTTGCTCATCCCCACGTTACTGGAGTTGATCAGGATGCCGGTCAGGTCGAGCACCGGCCCCTCGGTCTTGCTCACGTCACGAATGGTATAGCGACCGATCTGCAGCGTGCCGGGGTAGACCTCGACCTTGTCGGTAGGCTTCCAGCGCCCGCTTTCCAGCGCCGCGCCCATGGAGATCGGTTTCATGGTCGAACCGGGTTCGAACACGTCGATGATTGCCCGGTTACGCATGGCGGCCGGCACCATAGTGCGGCGGTTGTTGGGGTTGTAGGTCGGGCTGTTGACCATCGCCAGGATTTCCCCGGTCTTGACGTCCATGATTACCAGACTGCCAGCCTTGGCTTCGTTCTCGATGATCGCGTTGCGCAATTCGCGAGTCGCCAGGTACTGCAAACGCAGGTCGATAGACAACGCCAAGGTCTTGCCGGCCTTGGCGTTCTTGGTAACCTGGACATCCTTGATCAGACGCCCTCGTCGGTCCTTGATGACCTGACGCTTGCCAGGCACACCGGCCAGCCACTCGTCATAGGCCAGCTCGACGCCTTCGCGGCCGTGATCATCCAGGTCGGTGAAGCCGACCATATGTGCCGTTACGTCACCGGCCGGATAAAAGCGCCGGAACTCCTCGATGCCGTAGACCCCTGGCACCTTGAGATCAAGCACAGCCTGGCCGTGCTCCGGCGTCAGGCCCCGCACCAGATAGATGAATTCCTTGCCTGCCTGCGACTCCAGACGCTCAGTCAGAGCCTTGGCATCCTGCCCCAGGGCTTGTGCCAACAGCGGCCACTTGCTGCGGTCCTGAAGCATTTCCTTGGGGTTGGCCCACAAGGTGGTGACCGGCGTACTGACTGCCAGGGGCTCGCCGTTACGGTCGGTGATCAGACCACGGTGCGCAGGAATGGGAATGTGACGAAGGCTGCGCGCATCGCCCTGCTCTTGCAGGAAAGTATTTTCGACCACCTGCAGGTCGACGATGCGCCAGGAGATCGCTGCCACCAGCAGACACAACAAACCCACGACCAAGCGGAAACGCCACGGATACAAAGCGCCTTCAAGCTTCATCATGGCGCCACCATCCGCACTTCACCCGCATTGGGGATGCGCATTTTGAGCTGCTCGGTGGCCAGGTTTTCAATCCGGCTGTGCGCTGTCCAGGTGCTCTGTTCGAGGATCAGTCGTCCCCACTCGGCCTGCGCCTTGTCGCGAATACTGGTTTCTGTATACAGCGAGTTGAGCAGCTGACGGTTCCAGTGCGCGCTATAGGAAACACCAATGGCTGACACCAGCACAGCGATGAACAGCAGCAGCATGAAAAAGCTGCCGGTAGGCAATGGCTTGAAGAACAGGCGACTCACCGCAACTTCTCCGCGACACGCATGACAGCGCTGCGCGAACGCGGGTTGGCACGGGTTTCTGCTTCAGAAGCGAATTGCGCCTTGCCGACCAGCCTGATGCGCGGCTCGAAAACCTTGGCCTGCACCGGCAGATTGCGTGGCAGGTTGTCGGCCTCGCCCTTGACCAGCTTGCGCATGAACAGCTTGACGATCCGGTCTTCCAGAGAATGGAAGCTGATGACCACCAGACGACCACCCACTTCAAGGGCATCGATGGCCGCTTCAAGACCGGTTTCAAGGTCGCCCAGTTCGTTGTTGACGTGAATGCGCAACCCCTGGAAAGCGCGGGTTGCCGGATGCTTGCCCTTTTCCCAGGCCGGGTTGGCGACCTTGAGCACCTCAGCCAGGTCGGCGGTACGCTCGAAAGGAAGCACCTGGCGCCGCTCGACAACAGCGTTGGCCATCCGCCGGGCAAAACGCTCTTCACCGTATTGTTTGAACACCCGCGCCAGTTCTTCGGCAGGTGCGCTGGCGACGAATTCGGCAGCACTGATGCCCTGCCCCGGATTCATGCGCATGTCCAACGGACCATCATGCATGAAGCTGAAACCGCGCTCCGGGTCGTCAAGCTGCGGCGACGAGACGCCCAGGTCCATCAGAATGCCACTGACCTTGCCTTGCAAACCGCGCTCGGCCACCTCGGCCCCCAGCTCGGCAAAGCTGCGCTGCACAATGACAAAGCGGCCGTCTTCGGCCGCCAGCGTTTGCCCCGTGGCAATCGCCTGCGGGTCCTTGTCGAACCCTAACAACTGCCCCTCAGCCCCCAAGTGGCTGAGCACCAGACGACTGTGACCGCCACGACCGAACGTGCCATCCAGATAGCAGCCATCGGCGCGCACAGCCAAAGCCTCGACAGCTTCTTCGAGCAGTACGGTGATGTGGGTAAAACCGCTATTCATAGTCACAGGATCAGGTCACGTAAATCGTCGGGCATCGCGCCGGGTTGTTGAATAGCCGCCAGGTCCGCATCAGCAAGAGCGTTCCAGGCGTCCTCGTCCCACAATTGAAACTTGTTTAGCTGGCCAACTAACATCACGCGCTTATCCAACTTGGCGTAGTCGCGCAGTCGTGGCGGCACCAGAAAACGTCCACTGCCGTCGAGTTCAAGATCGACCGCATTACCAATCAATAGCCGCTGCAAACGGCGGTTTTCTTCACGAAAGGTGGCGAGCTCTCGCAGCTTCGCCTCAATCAGTTCCCACTCGGACAGCGGATAAATGCACAAGCAGGGATCTATGGCATCAATGGTTACTATCAACTGGCCACCACTGCGCGAATCCAACTCGTCGCGATACCGGCTCGGCATAGCGAGACGACCTTTGGCGTCGAGATTGATCGCGTTGGCACCACGGAACACAGGCGCAGTCTCCGAATTCTATATTCTTGCGCTGGAAAAACCCACTTCGTGCCACTTTCTGCCACTTGCGCACACTATAGGAACGCGCCCACCACACCGTCAAGGCACGACCTGAAGGAAAACCCTTACATAACGGCAATTTAGGAGTGATACAGGAGGGAAACAGATAATTTCAGAGCAGCCGGACATGAACAAGGCGATGCCTGTCATGGAGATAGGAATCAAACTTAAAGTGATTTATGAAGTTTAAGATTTTTTTGAAATTTCGAACGGGTTCACTACTGCCCAAAGCAGCTGAAAAAAAAAGGAGGTGGGAGGTGGAGAGTCGATCTGTAAGCCGGGTTCTGTCGAGGACAGTCATTCCTCTACGACGGCCATCACTGGACGTCTTTAGCAACCTACCCGGTTCCAGCGCGGGCCACGCCTTGGAACCCTATTTGGTCTTGCTCCGAGTGGGGTTTACCTAGCCACGTACTGTTGCCAGACGTGCGGTGCGCTCTTACCGCACCTTTTCACCCTTACCGGCACCGAAGTGCTTAGGCGGTTATTTTCTGTGGCACTTTCCGTAGGCTCGCGCCTCCCAGGCGTTACCTGGCACTCCGCCCTATGGAGCCCGGACTTTCCTCCCCCCCTTGTTGCGGAACAACAAGAGGCAGCGACTGTCCAATCGACTCTCCGGCGCCAAGGTTAACGGCACAAGCGTTCAAGAACAAGCCTTAAAAGCTTGTAGTTGAACGTGCCTGTAATAAAAACGCCTTATTGTTTCTGTTTATCCAGCGCCAGTTGATAGAGCAGATTCTTACGCACACCGGTAATTTCCGCTGCCACCGCTGCAGCGCGTTTGACCGGTAAATCCTGCAAGAGCAAATCAAGAACCCGACGCGCCTCGGCGCTGATCGCATCATCTTCCTGCGCTACGCTCCAGCCGGCGACCAAAACAACGCACTCACCGCGCTGCTGGTTGCTGTCAGCCTCGACAAACGATCGCAACTGCGCCAGCGGCAGACCCTTGAGGGTCTCGAAGGTCTTGGTCAACTCACGAGCCAGCACGGCTGGCCGCTCTTCGCCAAACACTGCTTCCATGTCCTGCAGACACTCCAGGATCCGGTGCGGCGCCTCATAAAAGATCAAGGTCCGCGGCTCTTCACGCAATTGCTCAAGCCTGGATTTGCGCCCCACCGCCTTCGCTGGCAGAAAGCCTTCGAAGATGAACCGGTCCGAGGGCAAGCCGGCCGCCGATAGCGCCGCAATCAACGCGCAAGCGCCTGGTACCGGGACCACCTTGATTCCTGCCGCACGCGCCTGCCGGACCAAGTGGTAGCCCGGATCGGAAATCAACGGCGTGCCCGCATCGGAAATCAGCGCAACATCGTCGCCCGCCAGTAAGCGCTCGATAAAGCGACTACCTTCATTACGCTCGTTATGCTCATGACAGGCCGCCAGTGGTGTCGCTATGCCAAAGTGTTGCATCAAGCGCAATGAATGCCGGGTATCCTCGGCAGCGATAAGTGCGACGTCGCGCAGGACCTTCAGTGCCCGCACGCTCATGTCGTCCAGATTGCCGATAGGGGTAGCCACGACATAAAGCGAACCGGTGGCGGAATTCGAAGCGGGCGCGACAGTCAAAACGCGAACCTCATACTCATGACTCCAGACATTTATAAAAAGAAGGCATTGTACAGACTACAGAGCGCCTCCTGAACCGTAGGCGAGGCAGCCAGCGCAAGGCAAAACAGGCTCGCAATGGTCGGAGTCGCGTACGACTTTACAACGCTCAATGAGCATTGCGAGCCTGTTCTCAACGCAGTGATGGCAACGCAGGTAGTTTTTAGAGGCACCCTAAAGTCGCACCCCGGCCAGTGGTTGGGTACAATTCCCCGCTAATTTGCTTGAGTACCAGGAACATATACATGATCGCTAGTCTGCGGCTGTTCTCTGCCCTCTGCCTTGCCGCCCTGCTGGCAGCTTGCGCCGGTTCACCATCATCAAACCTTGGTGAACTCCCTCGCACCCCCGACGCCAGCATTGAGCAGTTGCTGGAACAGGCGGCCAATGCCAAGACACCGGACAAAGCGGCCACGCTGCGCTTGAGCGCCGCAGAGCTTGCCAATCGTCAGGGCAACCCGGGCCGTGCCGCACAGTTGCTGGCCCAGGTCCAGATCGACCAGTTGCCGCCGGGGCTGCAGGTTCTGGCCAGCACCCTGTCGGCAGAACTGGCGCTGGGGCGCAACCAGCCAAAGGCAGCCCTTGAAGCCCTGTCGCACCCTAGCCTGCAGCGCCTGGCAGAACTCTCGGTAGAACAGCAGATCCGCACCCACCAGGTCCATGCCCGCGCACTGGAACTCGATGGCCAGATCCTGCCAGCAGCCCGTGAGCGGGTCTTTGCAGGCCCCTTGCTGCAAGGCAATGAGGCGAGCGCCAACAACGATGCTATCTGGAAACTGGTTTCAGCCCTGCCCGCCGAGCAGTTGCAAGGCACCGGCAATGATGACCTGAGCGGCTGGCTGAACCTGGCCCGGGCGATCAAAAGCGCCGGCACTCTGGAACAGCAACAGGCGGCGATCGATAGCTGGAAAGCCCAGAACCCTCAGCACCCTGCTGCACAGCAACTGCCAGCTGCACTGGCACAACTGCGTTCGCTGACCAGCGTACCCCTGACCCGCATCGCCCTGCTGCTGCCGCAGGAAGGTCCGCTGGCCAATGTGGCCAAAGCGCTGCGCGAAGGTTTCCTGGCGGCGCATTACCAGGCTCAGCAAGCCGGTCAGAACCCGCCAGCGATCCAGGTGTTCGACAGCTCGCGCGTCACCTCGATGGATGAGTTCTACCGTCAGGCCCAGGCCGCCGGCGTGCAACTGGTGGTCGGCCCCCTTGAAAAAGAACTGGTCAAGCAACTCAGTGCCCGCCCGCAATTGCCGATTTCCACGCTGGCCCTGAACTACAGCGACAGCGCCACCGCCGGTCCTCAAGAACTGTTCCAGTTCGGCCTGGCCGCAGAAGACGAAGCTCGTGAAGTGGCACGCCGCGCCTGGTCAGAAGGCAAGCGCACCGCCGTGGCCATGGTTCCGAAAGGTGAATGGGGCGATCGCGTCCTGGCGGCATTCAACAACAGTTGGCGCGCCAAGGGCGGCACCCTGCTGGCAGTGGAACGCATCGACCAGCCGGTGGATCTGGCCCGCCAGATCGCCGACATGTTCCAGCTGCGCTCCAGCGAAGGCCGCGCCCAGCGCCTGCAGGCTGCGACCGGCGCCCAGGTGGCTGCACAACCGTCGCGTCGCCAGGACATCGACTTCATGTTCCTGGTCGCCACCCCGCAACAAGCCCAGCAGATCAAACCGACCATGGTTTTCCAGTACGCAGGCGACGTACCGGTCTATGCGACTTCGCAACTGTTCACCAACAGCAATGATCGCGCCCAGTACAACGACCTCAACGGGGTACGCTTCTGTGACACCCCATGGATGCTCAATGCCAATGACCCGCTGCGTCAGCAGGTCGTCACTCAGTGGCCGCAAGCCGCCAGCAGCCTGGGCCGCCTGTATGCGATGGGCGTCGATGCCTATCGCCTGGCACCACGCCTGACCCAGCTCAAGGCGCTGCCCGACAGCCGCCTGGACGGCTTGTCCGGCAGCCTGAGCCTGAATGCCAACCGCCGCATCGAACGTCAACTGCCGTGGGCAGAGTTCGTCAACGGCGAAGTCCAGCGCCTGCCGGACACCGCGCCTTGAAATCAGGCAGTAGCACTGCAGGGCACGAGGCCGAAACCTTCGCCCTGCAGCACCTGCAGCAGCAGGGCCTGCAATTGATTACACGCAACTGGTCCTGCCGACGCGGCGAGCTTGATCTGGTCATGCTTGACGGCTCTACAGTAGTATTCGTCGAAGTACGCTATCGCCGCCAACGTGGCTGGGGTAGCGCGCTGGAGAGTGTCGACGCGCGCAAGCAGAAAAAACTCGTCGCAACCGCGCAGTTGTTCCTGCAGCAAGAACCACACTGGGCCGACCATCCTTGCCGCTTTGATGTAGTGGCCGTTGATGGAGAGCCCGAAAGTGCCACTCCACTGAACTGGCTCAAAAGCGCATTCGACAGCTGAAGCGCATGCCTGCTGTTGCTTTCGAATGCCAGTACCACCCGACACCGTTTTTTGCTCTTGTTATGCGGGCTGCACACTCGTTGTGCCGGCAGCCGGCGGAACCCTCCGCAAAGCGCCGAACAACCGCTTATGCTCTAACCAAGGTCACTCCTGATGGACATGCAATCCCGTATTCGCCGGCTCTTCCAGGCCAGCATCGACACCAAGCAGCAGGCGATGGAAGTGCTTGCCCCGCACATCGAGCTGGCCAGCCAGGTCATGGTCAATGCCCTGCTCAACGAGGGCAAGATGCTGGCGTGCGGCAACGGCGGCTCGGCGGGCGATGCCCAGCACTTTTCTTCGGAGTTGCTTAACCGCTTCGAACGGGAGCGTCCGAGCCTTCCCGCCATCGCCCTGACCACTGACGCCTCGACCATTACCTCGATTGCCAACGATTACAGCTTCAACGAGGTGTTTTCCAAACAGATCCGCGCCCTGGGTCAGCCTGGCGATGTATTGCTGGCCATTTCCACCAGTGGCAACTCGGCGAACATTATTCAGGCTATCCAGGCCGCACATGATCGCGAAATGATTGTCGTAGCATTGACTGGACACGACGGCGGCGATGTTGCTTCGCTGCTGCTGCCCGAGGACGTGGAAATCCGCGTACCGGCGAAAGTCACCGCACGAATTCAAGAAGTCCACCTGCTGGCGATCCACTGCCTCTGCGATCTGATCGACAGCCAATTGTTCGGGAGTGAAGAATGACCCCTAATCGTCTCAGCCTGGTATTTCTGGCCCTGTGCCTGGGCCTTGGCGGCTGCAGCTCGGTGCTGACCGCCACCCGCGACGAGCCGATCAACGATGATCGGGGCACGCGCACCCTTGGCAGCAAGATTGATGACTCGCTGATCGAGACCAAAGCAGCCGTCAACATTTCCAAGGCCCACCCGGACCTGGCCGAAGGCTCGCACATTGTCGTCACCAGCTATAACGGCATCGTGCTGCTGGCTGGCCAGACGCCACGTGCCGAACTCAAGACCATCGCCGAACAGGCCGCCGCTTCGGTGCAACGGGTCAAGAAGGTCAATAACGAGCTGCAGGTGATTGCACCGTCATCGTTTCTGGCGCGCCAGAACGACACCTGGCTGACCACCAAGATCAAGAGCCAGATGCTCACCGACAACTCGATTCCCGGCTCACGCATCAAGGTCGTGACCGAGAACGGCATCGTCTACTTGCTGGGCCTTGTCACCCAACAGGAAGCCAACCGTGCCACCAATCTGGTTCAAGGTGTGGCGGGCGTGCAAAAGATCGTCAAACTCTTCGAATACATCGACTGATATTGGGGTCTGTTGCCGTTTCATCACAACCGCTGAAACGGCAACAGACCCTGGCTGCGCACAGAGATAAAAAAGGCGATCCACCGGATCGCCTTTTTTTTATTTCACCACTTTCAGGCTTGGCCTGCCGCTGGGGCGTGGCGGCTCGCTGTCAGGGGGGGAAGTCTCTTCATCCATTTCGATCTCTTCGACATCACGCTCTTCCAGAGCCGGCTCCATGTCAAAGACCATACCCTGGCCATTCTCCCGGGCATAGATACCCAGAATCGCGCCGACAGGCACATACAGGGTATGTGGAACACCACCAAAGCGGCCTTCAAAGCTGACTGCGTCGTTGTCCATGTGCATCTGCCGCACGGCGCTGGGGGAGACATTCAGGACGATTTGGCCATCATTGGCAAAGCCCTGGGGGACCTGCACCGACGGATACTCGGCATTGACCAGGATATGCGGGGTGCAATCGTTATCTACAATCCACTCGTAAAGAGCACGAATCAGATAAGGGCGACTGGAGTTCATCAACGGCTCCTTAAGCCTTAGCGCATTTCACGTTCAGCAGCAGACAGGCTTGCCTGAAATGCTTCGCGCGCGAACTGGCGCTCCATGTAATCGAGCAACGGCTTGGCGTGCCGCGGCAATTCAATACCCAATATCGGCAAACGCCAGAGTATGGGCAGTAGACAGCAATCGACGAGACTTTGCTCGTCACTGAGAAAAAAAGGTTTCTCGGCAAACAACACAGAGACACCTGTCAGACTCTCGCGCAGTTCCTTGCGCGCCTGTACCCGCTCGCCTTCCTTGCTACGCGGATTCAGGATCAGATCCACCAGCGCACACCAGTCACGCTGGATCCGGTGGGCCAGCAACCGGGTATTGGCTCTGGCCACCGGATAGACCGGCATCAAGGGCGGATGCGGATAACGCTCTTCCAGATACTCCATCACCACCGTCGGCTCGTACAACGCCAGGTCCCGATCGACCAGAGTCGGCAGGCTGCCGTAAGGATTCACCTCGATCAATTGCGCAGGCAGCCGGTCAGCCACCACATCGATGATCTCGGCAGCAACGCCCTTCTCGGCGAGCACGATACGTACGCGATGGGAATAGTGGTCGGCGGGGTCGGAATAACAGGCCAACCGATTGGTCACGCCCATGGTGATCCTCCTCGCTTGTAGAAATTTATGTAATACAAATGCAAACGCGCCCCGCAATGCCTGAGTTGCTGATCGTCAGCGGCAGGCAACAGTTGCGGGCCACAAGATAGCTTATTTACCGATGGTAAATCTGCAATCCTGGCCCGCTACTATACCCGCACTGCGGCGATTCTCTTAACACAGACAAGCAAAGGCGCGTGCGTTGGTGCAAAAACGGCCGGCCAGGGGCTGTTGCTGTTTCAGCGCAGGCCGCGTTGCAGCCCCAAATCGTGTCAGGCGAGGCGAAGGAGACAGGAAATGGTCACTCCCTTTTCAAATCCTTCAACGCAGCATGGCGCGATTTGGGGCGCAACGCGCAGGGCCGTGGCTGTTTTGTCGCACTTACTCCAACAGGTGAAGCCTATGCAGGCCGACAAAACAGACCTCGGCGCGGTTGTGATGAAACGGCAACAGCTCCTAGTGAACGTCTTTCCAGTATTCGCGCTTGAGCAGCCAGGCAAACACGAAGAAGAACGCCAGATACAGCAACACCCAGGTGCCGATCCGCTGATGCTCAAGCTTCACAGGGTTGGCCGAGTAGGCCAGGAACGTCACCAGATTGCGGACTTTCTCATCGAACTGCTCCGGATTGAGACTGCCCGTGCCCGCAATCACGGTCAGTTGATCACATGCCTCATGGGTCAGCGGTGAACCACTCAACGGGTCATATTGCTTCTTGCCGTCCACTTCCAGCGCCACCTGCTTGCAACCGATAACTTGACGCCCTTGCAGACCGGCCAGCACATTGGGCATACCGACATTAGGGAATACCCGATTGTTGACCCCCATAGGTCGCGACGGGTCTTCATGGAACGAGCGCAAGTAGTTATATAGCCAATCGGTACCGCGCACCCGCGCCACCAGGGTCAGGTCGGGCGGCTCGGCGCCGAACCAGGCCTTGGCGTCTTCGGCGCGCATGCTGCTTTTCATATGGTCACCGATCTTGGCACCGGTAAACACCAGCATCTGCAACATGGTTTCGTGCGCGATACCCAGATCGTCCGCCACACGCTCATAGCGCTGATACTTGGCCCCATGACAGCCCATGCAGTAGTTGACGAACGTGCGCGCACCGTCCTGCAGCGCAGCCTTGTCGGAGACGTCGATGTCGACCGGCTCCAGCTTCAGACCCGCTCCGGCCGCCAGAGCCAGCATGGGCAGGCAAGCCAGCATCAATACAGCGAATAGCTTTTTCATCAGCCTGTCACCCTCTCTGGAACCGGTTTGGTTTTTTCGAGCCGGGTATAGAACGGCATCAGAATGAAATACGCGAAGTACAGGAAGGTGCAGATCTGCGACAGCAATGTGCGCCCCGGGGTAGGCGACAACACCCCCAGCACCCCCAGCGTCACAAACGCCACGCAGAACACCGCCAGCCAAACCCGGCTCAGCCAGCCCTTGTAACGCATCGAACGCACCGGGCTGCGGTCCAGCCACGGCAGGACAAACAGCACAGCAATCGCAGCGCCCATTGCCATAACGCCCATGAGCTTGTCCGGGATCGCGCGCAAGATTGCGTAGAACGGCGTGAAGTACCAGACCGGCGCAATATGCTCCGGAGTCTTGAACGGATTGGCCGCTTCGAAATTGGGCTTTTCCAGGAAGTAACCGCCCATTTCCGGAAAGAAGAACACAATGGTGCAGAACACAAAGAGAAACACCGCAACGCCAACGATATCCTTGACCGTGTAATACGGATGGAACGGGATACCGTCCAGCGGAACGCCGTTCTCGTCCTTGAGCTTCTTGATATCGATGCCGTCAGGATTGTTCGAACCGACTTCATGCAGCGCCAGGATATGCAGAACCACCAGGCCGAGAATCACGATCGGCAGGGCCACCACGTGCAAGGCGAAGAAGCGGTTGAGGGTGATGCCGGAGATCAGATAATCGCCACGAATCCACTCGGTCAGCGCGTCGCCGATAAAAGGAATGGCACCGAATAGCGAGATGATCACCTGCGCCCCCCAGTAGGACATCTGCCCCCAGGGCAACAGATAGCCCATGAACGCCTCTGCCATCAGCGCCAGGTAGATGAACATACCGAAGATCCACACCAGCTCACGAGGCTTCTGGTAAGAGCCGTACAGCAGGCCGCGAAACATGTGCAGGTAGACCACGATAAAGAATGCCGAAGCCCCGGTGGAGTGCAGCAGACGCAGGATGGCGCCGTACTCCACATCACGCATGATGTACTCGACAGACGCGAAGGCATCTTCGGCGGTCGGCGTGTAGTTCATGGTCAACCAGACACCGGTGGCCAGTTGGTTGACCAGCACCAGCAACGCCAGCGAGCCGAAGAAATAGAAAAAGTTGAAATTCTTGGGTGCGTAATACTTGCTTAGATGCTCTTCCCACATCCGGGTTGCCGGGAACCGCGCATCGATCCATGCCATGAATTTGCTCATCACGCTTTCTCCTGATCGACGCCGATGACAATGACCGTCTCGGACTCGTAGCTGTGCGGCGGCACCGGCAGATTCAATGGTGCAGGCTGCGCCTTGTAGACCCGCCCAGCCAGGTCGTAGCGCGACCCGTGGCAGGGGCAGAAGTAACCGCCCACCCAGTCAGCACCCAGGTCGGCTGGCGCCACTTCGGGACGAAAGGTCGGCGAGCACCCCAGATGGGTACACAGACCGACCAGCAGGAGTATTTCCGGTTTGATCGAGCGCAACGCCTGGTCGACATATCCGGGCTGCACCGAAGCCCTGGACTCAGGGTCCGACAGCTGCGCAGTACGCTTGCTCAACTCAGCGAGGATCTGCGGCGTTCGGCGCAGAATGAACACCGGCTGACCGCGCCATTCGGCGACCATCTGCTGCCCCGGCTCGATCTTGCCGATATTGACCTTCACCGGTGCACCTGCGGCCTTGGCCTTGGCACTGGGAAACCACGACCCCACGAACGGGACCGCAGCCCCTACCGCCCCTGCTGCCCCGACTACCGAAGTCGCTGCAACCAGGAAGCGACGCCGGCCTGGATTGACGCCGTCATTGCTCATTCCGCCCTCTCCCGTCCACTGCAGCCTCTGATTGATCAGAGACCTGCACGATAAAATCTAGTCATTGCCAAGTGGCCGGGATGGTAAATAAAGCCCCTTCTGTCAACAAGGTCTTAAGACCCCTCAAAAGGTAGGAATAGCTGTAAACATTGACTTACAACAATGAGGCGATTTGCCACACAGATAAATGAGGGGCATAAAAAAACGCCCGGCTTCCGAAGAAGCGGGCGTTCTTTTTGAGGCGTAAAAGCGAATTAACGCTTCGAGTACTGCGGACGCTTACGCGCTTTACGCAGACCGACTTTCTTACGCTCAACTTCACGGGCGTCGCGAGTAACGAAGCCGGCTTTACGCAGGGAGCTGCGCAGCGACTCGTCGTATTGCATCAGGGCGCGAGTGATACCGTGGCGGATTGCGCCAGCCTGGCCACTTACGCCGCCACCGATAACGGTGACGTAGATGTCGAATTTCTCGGTGGTCTCGGTCAGTTCCAGTGGCTGGCGAACTACCATGCGGGCAGTTTCACGGCCAAAGAACACGTCCAGCGAACGGTTGTTGATCGAGATGTTACCAGTGCCCGGACGCAGGAAAACGCGAGCGGTTGCGGTCTTGCGACGGCCAGTGCCGTAATTTTGAGTCGCCGACATAATCAACTATTCCGTTAAAACTTCAGTTCTTGGGGCTGCTGAGCAGTATGAGGGTGAACAGCGCCCGCATAGACTTTCAGCTTACGGTACATGTCGCGACCCAGCGGGTTCTTAGGCAGCATGCCCTTAACCGCGGTCTCGATCACGCGCTCAGGAGCCTTGTCGATCAGCTTTTCGAAGTTGATCGATTTGATCCCGCCCGGGAAACCGGAGTGAGAGTAGTAGATCTTGTCGGAAGACTTGGCACCAGTAACACGGATCTGCTCGGCATTGATCACGACGATGTAGTCGCCAGTGTCAACGTGCGGAGTGTATTCCGGTTTGTGCTTGCCACGCAGACGGCTCGCGATTTCGGTGGCCAGACGACCCAGGGTCTGGCCAGCAGCGTCGACGACGAACCAGTCGCGCTTAACTGTTTCCGGTTTAGCAGTAAAAGTTTTCATTCTTTATAGCCTCAGGGGCCGCCTGAAAAAAAATAGACGGCGGAGCTTACTGAATAGTGCATTCTCTGACAAGCCAAACAGGCCAGCCGGAGTCAGCCGGAAACAGACGCTATCGGGGGCTCGGGTCAGCGCGTCCGCATACGGCAGATTCTTTAGCGACGGGGCATCACTCCCGCAACCAAGAGGTGGCGAATTATACAGGCTGCAACAAGAAGCTCAACCGGAATTTCGTCCTGTCCTCACCACCGGACATGAGCGGCGGGCCAGAGCCTTGATGGTTATTGTTACAGGGGATCCTTCAGGCTGGACAGGACCGGCAAAACATAAGACGATCCAGCCGTTGTTTGACCACTATTACCTATAAGAACAAAGATCATGCCGATACAACCCTGCGCCGTATTGCGGCGTGTGAGCATCCTGGCGATTGACCGGGTGTTCGCCTCAACCCTGATGCAGGCCAAGGATTTCTTCCATCTGGCCAGCCTGCGCTACAGCAAACAATTGGGCCACGGCATCAAGCCTGCCTTCGAAATCCGCCTGGTCAGCCCCGACGGCCAGCCCGTCAACAGCTTCAGCGATGTCATGCTGCCGGTCGACGGCGGCCTGGAGTCCAGCGACATCATTGTACTGCCCGCCTTCTGGGATGACTTCGATGCACTTTGCCAGCGCTATCCGCAGGTGCTGCCATGGCTGCGCGAACAACATGCCAGAGGCGCAGTATTGTGCGCCGAAGCCAGCGGTGTGTTCTGGCTGGCGGCCAGCGGCCTGCTCGACGGCAAGGAAGCGACCACTTACTGGCGGTTCTTCAATGAGTTCACCGAGCGGTTTCCGAAAGTGCTGCTCAATCAGGACAAACACATCATTGATGCTGACAACCTGTATTGCGCAGGCGGCAGCACTTCGGCGTGCGATCTGTACATCTACCTGATCGAGCGGTTTTGCGGTGCCAACGTGGCCCAGGCCGTGGCCCGCGACATCCTGTATGAGGTACGGCGCAATTATTCGCCAGGGCGGATCGGCTTTGGCGGCCAGAAGCTGCACCAGGACATGATCATCCTGCAAATCCAGCACTGGCTCGAAGAACACTTCGCCGACAAGTTCCGTTTCGAGGACGTGGCCCGCGAACACGGCATGAGCATTCGCAATTTCATGCGCCGCTTTCAGGGAGCCACCGGCGACAAACCGCTGCACTACCTGCAACGGCTACGCATCGAAACAGCCAAAGGACTGCTCTCGGCCACGCGCAAGAGCATCAAGACCATCAGCTACGAAGTGGGCTACGACGACGCCAGTTTCTTCGCCCGCCTGTTTCGCCAGCACACAGAGCTTTCACCGAATCAGTATCGCCAGCAATTCCAGCAGGCGGCGTAGAAGCAGCTACAAGCGGTAAGCTTCAAGCTGCAAGAAGAAACAAGGCAGACCGTGTGCGGCTCTTGCTCCTTCTTGCAGCTTACCGCTTGAAGCTTGCGGCTGCTTTCAGGGCTTGTGCGCCCGCGCCAGGAATTCGTGGGACTGCATCTCCAGCAGGCGGCTGAGGGTGCGCTGGAATTCGAAGTTCAGGCGACCACCGGAGTACAGGTCCTTGAGCTCGACTTCGGCCGAGATGATCAGCTTGACGTTGCGATCGTAGAATTCGTCGACCATGTTGATGAAACGCCGGGCGATGTCGTCGGTGGTCACGCTCATCTGCTCCACATCGCTGAGCAGCACGGCGTGGAAGATCTTGCCCAGTTCGATGTAGTCGTTCTGGCTGCGCGGGCCGTCACACAGATCACGGAAGTTAAACCAGGCGACATCGTCACAGGTACGCAGGGCGCGGATTTCGCGGTTTTCGATCATCAGCACGTCGTTTTCGACGGTCTGTGCACAGTCGGGCGTCAACGCCTTGAAGCTGGCGCGCAGGCTCTGCTCTGCGGCCTCGTCGAGCGGGAAGTGAAACAGCTCAGCCTGCTCCAGATGACGCAAACGATAGTCCACGCCACTATCAACGTTGACCACCTCGGTATGCTGCTTGATCAGCGCGATGGCCGGCAGGAAACGCGCCCGTTGCAGACCGTCCTTGTACAGACCGTCTGGCACGATGTTGGAGGTCGCCACCAGCGAAACGCCATTTTTGAACAGTTCTTCCATCAGCGTGCCAAGAATCATGGCATCGGTAATGTCAGACACGAAGAATTCATCGAAGCAGATAATCCGCGCTTCTTCCGAGAAACGCTTGGCGATCACGGTCAGCGGGTTCTTCTCACCCTTGAGGGTCTTCATCTCGTCATGCACGCGCTTCATGAAGCGGTGAAAGTGCGTGCGCATCTTCTGCTCGAACGGCAGCGCGTCGAAGAAGGTGTCAACCAGATAGGTCTTGCCCCGACCTACACCGCCCCAGAAATACAGGCCTTTGACAATCTCCGGCTCTTTCTTGCCGAACAGCTTGCCGAACAGGCCGGGCTTGCTGTTCTGGGCGGCAATCAAATCGTCGTACAGGCGCTGCAGGTGACGCACAGCGTTTTCCTGAGCGGCATCATGAAAGAAGTCCGGGCGTTTCAGATCGGCTTGATATCGTTCCAGGGGCGTCATAATTGGTCAGCAGGGCAATAAAAGCGGGCCGCCACTTTAGCGACGGCCCCGAGGAATGGCAATCAGTCCTGTTGAGGAGCCAACGCCGACTTGAGGGTTTCGATGGCCGCATCGCGGGCCACGGTATCCTTGAACACCGGGCTGTCAGCCACACAGGCATCGTCCAGCCACAGGCTGAAACGGTCGGCCTCGGCACGGATATCCAGCGCGTCGCCCTGTTGCAGCTGTTTGCTGACCGCACCGGCCGCCTTGCCGTCGGCAAAAGCGCGAGACAACAGCAATTGCTCACCGTCAGCGGCCAGCAGGCGGAAACGGAAACTGCCGTCGTCCTCGCGGAAGCTCACGAACCGCGCCGCCTTGACGGCCTTTTTCTTGCCGCTGTCAGCGCTCTGTATCACCGAGCGGAACGAGCGCAGGCCCACCGCTTCACGCAGGGTTTCGAGAAATGGCGTGGCCGTGCGGCGAGCCTTCTGCGCGCCAGCCAGAAGAATGTCTTCCAGGTCGGCAGGCCGGGCGATCAGGCCCTGATAGATTTCCCGTGGCGCGCTCAACTGCTCGTCAAGCAGGTTGAACAACCGGCTCTTGGCCTCGCCCCAACCCAGACCATCGAGCAACTCGCTGCGCAACGCAGCGCTCTGCTCAGCCGTGGAAAACGCCTGATACAGGGTAAACAGGTGCGAGTTGTCAGGGTCTTTGGCCTCGCCCGGCGCCCGCGAGTCGGTAACGATGCGCGAGATGGCGTCCTTGAGGTCCTTGGCGCTGCTGAACAGCGGGATGGTGTTGTCGTAGCTCTTGGACATCTTGCGCCCGTCCAGGCCTGGCAAGGTGGCCACCGTTTCTTCGATCTGCGCCTCAGGCAAGGCGAAAAAATCCTTGCCGTTGCCAAACAGGTGGTTAAAACGCTGGGCGATGTCGCGGGCCATTTCCACATGCTGGATCTGGTCACGACCGACCGGAATCTTGTGCGCATTGAACATCAGGATGTCGGCCGCCATCAGCACCGGATAGCTGAACAGGCCCATGGTCACACCGGCATCGGGGTCTTCGCCGCTTTCGACGTTCTTGTCGACCGACGCCTTGTAGGCGTGAGCACGGTTGAGCAGGCCCTTGCCCGCGACACAGGTCAGCAGCCAGGTCAGCTCGGGGATTTCCGGGATGTCCGACTGCCGATAGAAAGTCACCCGCTCAGGGTCCAGACCGGCTGCCAGCCAGGTGGCGGCGATCTCCAGGCGCGAACGCTGGATGCGCTGCGGGTCGTCGCACTTGATCAGGGCATGATAGTCGGCCAGGAAGTAGAACGAATCGGCGCCAGGCTGGCGGCTGGCGACAACCGCCGGACGAATCGCGCCGGCATAGTTGCCCAGATGAGGAGTGCCGGTGGTGGTGATACCGGTCAGGATACGAGTGGTCATGGCAGGTCGCTTAATCAGTGAAGTGCATCAATTCGAGAGCCGGGGCATGACCAGATCCTTCAGATCCGTCAGCTTGCCGTGGAAGAAGTGTCCGCATTCTGCCACTTTCAGCAGCTCATGGGGGCGCGGCAACACGGCCGACCAGTCATACACCAGCGCAGGCGCAATGACTTCATCGGCGTCAGGCTGGATAACGGTCAGCGGCGCCTGCTGCGGCAGGGCGTCGTGATCCTTGAAGCGCGACACCGCCGGTGCGATCAGAAACACATGTTCCAGAGCCTCGCCACGGGCCTCCAGCTCGCCGCACAGCGATCCGGCGACATACCCACCAAAAGAGAAACCAAACACGGTGAGCGGCAGCTCAGGCTGCTGCGTGCGCAGCCAGCGAGCGGCGGCGCGGGCATCGTCGACTTCCTCGGTGCCAGCGACTGAAGTGCCGGCGCTGGCGCCCACTCCACGATAATTGAAGCGCAAGGTGCTCAAGCCGGCATCGCGGGCAGCACGTTGCAAGGTGGCAACCACCTTGTTGAGCATGGTGCCGCCCTGCACCGGGTTGGGATGGCAAATCAGCGCCACACCTTTCGCATCGGGCAGGTCCTGATAAAGTGCTTCGAGCTGGCCCTGCGGGCCGTCAATGAAAACAGGGGTTTCGCGCATAGCGGTGAAGAACTCCGTGACCCCGAAATGGGTCAACTCGTCTAGCTGATTGTCTGTGCCTGGCATATCGGCGACGCGTCGCGGCTATACAGCGCAGGTTCCAGCCGTTAACGTAATGCAAAGCCGTTTATAGAGGAAGGACTCGTGGAACACTCGCTCTTAGTTTGGTTGTTGCCGACTCTTGCCCTGGTTGCCGGTGTCGTCATTGGTTTCCTGGTCGCACGTCTGCTGCCCAACACCGTTCCGAACAGCACCCAGCGTCAGCTGGATGAGGTTCAGGAGCGTTTCGATACCTATCAGAACGAGGTGGTCACTCACTTCAACAGCACGGCTAATCTGGTTCAGAAGCTGACCCAGCAGTATCAGGAAGTCCAGGAGCACCTCGCTGAAGGCGCCAACCGCCTGGCGCTGGACGAACTGACCCGGCAACGCCTGCTGGCCGCCATGCACCCAGAGGCGCATCACGCACCACGCGATCGGCTGACTCCGCCACGCGATACCGAAGCGCCCAAAGACTACGCACCCAAATCGCCAAACTCCCCTGGCATGCTGGATGAGCATTACGGTTTGAAAAAGTAACCTGTACGCCGTTATGAAAAAGCCCCCGCGCCGCAAGGCCGGGGGCTTTTTCTTTGGTGCCGTTTCAGCGATACGATGGGAGTGGCCAGCTGGCGAATCCATGGTGGAGGTACCACAGTCTTCGCCAGCAGAGCCTCTCACCTGGCCTCAATAGGACATCAGATCGCGCCGCGGCTACGCAGCACGTCCAGTACCAGCTTGACGCCCTCCTCCACACTCACGCGCTGGGTATCGATCACCAGATCGGCGTCCAGCGGCACGTCGTACGGGAAGGACTCGCCCGGGATGTTATCGCCATTGGCAGCATACAAACCCTGCGGGTCACGCTCACGGCAGGCGCTTGGCGAAGCCTGCACGTAGACCGTCACCAGACGCTCTTTGCCGATCAACGCCTTGGCCTGCTCGCGACCTTCGGCATCCGGCGCAACGAACGCGGCCAGGGTCAGCAGGCCGGCTTCGTTGAACTGGCGCGCCACATGGGCGGCACGACGCCAGTTCTCGGTACGTCCGGCACGGTCCTGCGGCAGTCCTTTGTTCAAGTCATGACGCAGGTTCTGACCATCGAGCACGTAGACCGAACGGCCCATGTCGAACAGCTTGCGCTCCACGGCATAGGCCAGAGTGCTTTTGCCGGCGCCCGAAAGGCCGCTGAACAAAACAGTGGCAGGCTGCTGGCCCAGACGCAGGGCGCGCTCTTCAGTAGAAACGTGAGCCTGCTTGCCGTGCTGGCCATTACCACCGTGTGGCAACACCGGTTGCGCGATGATCATGCCGGCACCAACAGTGCCATTGGTCAGGCGATCGATAACGATGAAGGCACCGGTGGTGCGGTTGCTTTCGTAACCGTCCAAGGCGATGGAGGCATCGAGGGCAACCTTGACCCGGCCGATCTCGTTGAGCTGCAGCGCACTGGCGGCGCCGTGCTCAAGGGTGTTCACATCGACCTTGTGGGTGATGCTGGCAATCGAGCCCGGCACGTAGCTGGTAGCGCGCTTGATGTCATATTTCTTGCCCGGCAGCATCGGCTCTTCGGACATCCAGACCAGCATCGCGTCGAACTGGTCGGTGACCGGCGGCACGTTGTCGGCATGCACCAGCAGGTCGCCACGCGAGATGTCGATTTCGTCTTCCATGGTCAGGGTCACGGCCTGGCCGGGACCGGCCTGCTCCAGCTCGCCTTCATAGGTGACGATGGACTTGACCCGGCTGCTCTTGCCCGACGGCAGCACCACGACTTCGTCACCCTTGTGCACGATGCCGCTGGCCAGGGTGCCGGCAAAGCCACGGAAATTCAGGTTCGGACGGTTGACGTACTGCACCGGGAAACGCAGGTCGGTGAAGTTGCGGTCGGCGGCCACCTCGACGGTTTCGAGGATTTCCATCAGCGCGGGGCCGGTGTACCACGGCGAACGCTCGCTGCGGTTGACCACGTTGTCGCCCTTGAGCGCCGACATCGGCACGAAGTGCAGGCTGCTCGGGGTCAGGTTGATCGCCTCGGCGAACTTCAGGTAGTCGGCCTTGATCGACTCGAAAACCTGCTCGTCGAAGCCCTTGAGGTCCATCTTGTTGATCGCGACCACGATGTGCTTGATGCCCAGCAACGAGGCAATGTAGCTGTGGCGGCGGGTCTGGGTCTGCACGCCGTAACGGGCGTCGACCAGAATGATCGCCAGGTCGCAGGTCGAGGCACCGGTGGCCATGTTGCGGGTGTACTGCTCGTGGCCCGGGGTGTCGGCAATGATGAACTTGCGCTTGGCAGTCGAGAAGTAGCGGTAGGCCACATCGATGGTAATGCCCTGCTCGCGCTCGGCCTGCAGACCGTCGACCAGCAGCGCCAGATCGATTTCTTCGCCGGTGGTGCCGACCTTCTTCGAATCGCGGGTGATGGCTTCCAGATGGTCTTCGTAGATCATCTTGGAGTCGTGCAGCAGACGCCCGATCAGGGTGCTCTTGCCGTCATCGACGTTACCGCAGGTAAGGAAACGCAGCAGCTCTTTACGCTCGTGCTGCGCCAGATAAGCGAGGATGTCTTCGCTGATCAAATCGGATTGGTGGCTCATTGCATTCAAGCTCCAAGCTGTAAGCTTCAAGCGGCAAGCTTGTCGGCGTACAACTAGTCAAAAATTCTGTTGGTCGTTCACTGCCGGCCTTTTCCAGGCGTCGTCGCAATGCAAGCGGCAATCCACAAAATCCAGAAGCTACTCAGTCTGCTTCCACTTGCAGCTTGCCGCTTGTAACTTGAAACTCAGAAATACCCTTGACGTTTCTTGTCTTCCATCGAGCCTGCGCCATCGTGGTCGATGACACGGCCCTGACGCTCGGACGTCCGGGTCAGGAGCATTTCCTGGATGATGTCGGTCAGGCTTTCGGCGTCGGACTCGACGGCGCCCGTCAACGGGTAGCAGCCCAGAGTACGGAAGCGCACCTTCTTCTTGACGATACGGGCCTTTTCTTCCTCGGACAGGTGCTCGAGGATGCGCTCGTCGTCGATCATGATCAGGGTGCCGTTCTTCTCGATGACTTCACGCTCGGCGGCGAAGTACAGCGGCACGATCGGGATGCCTTCGAGGTAGATGTACTGCCAGATGTCCAGCTCGGTCCAGTTCGACAGCGGGAAAACGCGGATCGACTCGCCCTTGTTGACCTTGCCGTTGTAGACGTTCCACAGCTCCGGGCGCTGGTTCTTCGGGTCCCAGCGATGCTTGCTGTCGCGGAACGAGTAAACGCGCTCTTTGGCCCGCGATTTTTCTTCGTCGCGGCGCGCGCCACCGAAGGCGGCATCGAAACCGTGCTTGTCCAGCGCCTGCTTGAGGCCCTGGGTCTTCATGATGTCGGTGTGCTTGGCACTGCCGTGGGTGAACGGGTTGATTCCCTGGGCAACCCCTTCCGGGTTGACATGGGTGATCAGTTCCAGGCCCATTTCCTCGACCATTTTGTCGCGGAAGCTGTACATCTCCTGGAATTTCCACTGGGTATCGACGTGCATCACCGGGAACGGCAGCTTGCCAGGGAAAAAGGCCTTGCGTGCCAGATGCAGCATCACGGCCGAGTCCTTGCCGATCGAGTACAGCATCACCGGGTTATCGAACTCGGCGGCGACCTCGCGGATGATGTGGATGCTTTCCGCCTCCAGCTGTTTCAGATGCGTCAGTTTGTCAACCATGGCTACTCACGGATTGCATGTATTGTGGTCAGGCCTGCACCAACCACGCGCGACAAGGCGCGTTTAATGGCAGACCCGGTCCAGTGGCGGCCGGCGGGCCGTATTCGAGCCGCGCACTTTATCATGCACGACCACCGCACTTCAGTGAGCACAATAGATCGAAACGATCTAACCATATAGCCGCCGGTTTGGACCTGCGAGCCGGTTGCCTGACCATCACGCTCTGGGTCGCGGCTCAGACCGGGTTGGGACAGTCGATGAAAATGTGCTCCAGCGCAAAGCGCCGCGCCAGATAATCACCCAGTGCCTGCACGCCGTAACGCTCGGTGGCATGATGGCCGGCGGCAATGAAACTGATGCCGTTCTCTTGAGCGCTATGAAACGTCTGCTCGGAGGCTTCGCCGCTGAAGTACAGATCAACCCCCTCAAGCACCGCCTGGTCGATGTAGCCCTGGCCACCGCCAGAACACCAACCGACGCGCTGCACCATCCGGTCGCCCTCAATCAACAACGGCTCGCGGCCCAGTACCTCCTGGACGCGCCGGGCAAAGTCACGGGCGCTGACCGGCTCGGCCAGCGAGCCGACCAGCCCCACTACCTTGGGGTCAGCGGGATTCAACGGCCCTTCGACCGTGATATCCAGTTGCCGCGCCAACTGCACGTTGTTACCCACTTCCGGGTGCACGTCCAATGGCAGATGATAAGCCAGCAGGCTCATGTCATGCCTGAGCAGGGTCTTCAGGCGACGTTGCTTCATCCCCACCACGCAGGGATTCTCGCCTTTCCAGAAGTAACCATGATGGACCAGAACCAGATCGGCCTGGGCCTCGACAGCGGCATCGAGCAACGCCTGGCTGGCGGTCACACCACTGACAATACGCATGACCTGTGGGCGCCCTTCGACCTGCAGGCCGTTGGGGCAATAGTCCTGGATCCGGGCGCTGTTGAGGTAGCGATCGGCTTCTTCAACCAGGGTGGTGAGGGCTACGGCCATGAAAGATTCCTCGATGAACGGTTCGGTATCGCGGTCAGCACAACATAGATACCTTAAATTGCGTGAGTAATACGAGACAGCGCCTGCGGTGCTCGTATAATGCCCGCCATTATGGCGCAGCCCGGCTAATAAATTCTGCGCCTGTCACTCCCAGGATCTTCTCTCAATGCTAAAGGCACTGCGCTATTTTGGCTGGCCATTGCTCGCAGGCGTATTGGTCGCCCTGCTGGTCATCCAGCGTTTTCCTCAATGGGTCGGTTTGCCCAGTCTGGACGTCAATTTGCAACAGGCACCGCAATCCACCCAGATTGTGCAGGGCCCTTCGTCGTATGCCGACGCGGTCAGCGCTGCCGCACCGGCGGTGGTCAACCTGTACAGCACCCGGCTGATCAACAAGTCGGCCAACCCGCTGTTCGAAGACCCGCAATTCAGGCGCTTTTTCGGCGACAACCAGCCCAAACAGAAGCGCATGGAATCGAGCCTGGGGTCTGGCGTGTTGATGAGCCCGGAAGGCTACATCCTCACCAACAACCACGTAACCAGTGGCGCCGATCAGATCATCGTGGCACTCAAGGACGGTCGTGAGACCGTGGCGCGGGTCATCGGCAACGATCCGGAAACCGACCTGGCAGTAGTCAAGATCGATCTTAAAAACCTGCAGGCCATCACCATTGCCCGTTCTGACAACATTCGCATCGGCGACGTTGCACTGGCGATCGGCAACCCGTTCGGCGTCGGCCAGACCGTCACCATGGGCATCATCAGCGCCACCGGGCGCAACCAGTTGGGCCTCAATACCTACGAAGACTTCATTCAGACCGACGCGGCGATCAACCCCGGCAACTCCGGTGGCGCACTGGTTGATGCCAACGGCAACCTGATCGGCATCAACACCGCGATTTTTACCGAGTCACGCGGCTCGCAAGGCATCGGTTTCTCGATCCCGACCAAACTGGCGATCGATGTGATGAAGTCGATCATCGAGCATGGTCAGGTGATCCGCGGCTGGCTGGGCATTGAAGTACAGAACCTGACCGCCGATCTGGTCGAGTCCTATGGCCTCAAAGACCGTCAGGGCGTGGTGGTATCTGCGGTATTTCGCGACGGCCCGGCGCAAAAGGCCGGCCTGCAACTGGGCGATATCATTCTGAGCATCAATGATGAAGTGGCCACCGACGGACGTCGCGCCATGAATCAGCTGGCCCGCGCTCGACCAAAGGAAAAGATCGCGATCAATGTGCTGCGCAATAACAAGGAACTGCGCCTGACCGCAGAAGTGGGGATTCGTCCACCACCGGCTCCAGCCCCGGCCCACACCCCGGCCGCCAACGCGCAATAACCCGTGTCGGCCTTGGCCGCGAACCTGATGGTTCGCGGCCAAGG